>CAYTFC010000057.1:0-19875 GCA_964436955.1 uncultured bacterium
CTGAATTCAAATTCAATGACTTGTGCGGCAAGTTTTGGTAGCAATCAGGGTCTTTAAGGCTAAGATGTACGGTTCTTCTGTCCTTTTCATCCCTTGTCCCTTTTAGGTCTTTTCCGAAGTCTAATTACTTTCTTGCCAAAAAGTTTAGAGACAATTTTTGTGTATTTAGCGCATGAGTCCTCACGTAATCCATCGTCACCTCTTCAAGCGGTAATTTGATGAGATCGCGAATCAATTCAGTCTTAAAGAATTGAGGACTCCCCGCGTCATACCCAAGGACGTTTTCCGCCTGATAGTTCCAGTGTTTTTCTGCTAAAGGATATGCGGTTCTATGTACCTCTAGCGTATCGGGATCAACACGATCAAACGGTTTTTCAGGATTATTGAAGCCCTCCAATAGACGGCTTCCTAAAGCAACCTCGGTTAAACCCGCTGGATGAAGACCCATTCCAATAAATGTTTGGTTTCCAGGATTGCTGTTATTGCAAACGACGTTAATATTATTCCAAATAGACAATGGCTTTAGTTTATTACCATCTTTAGGCCCACGGATTAGGACAAGCTCGCCTACATTGACTGGCCGATTCCCCTCAGCCCCGCTGTTCCCTTGCGCCGCCCTGACAACGACTTCGGTGAAGCCCACAAACAAGCTCATTGGCTGAGTTATTTCATCGGAGATATCATAGCCGAGATTCATAGGTTGTCCTACTTCAGAACTAAACAGTCGATTGAATTTATCGTCCCCAAGTACTTCTCTAAGAGTCGCGTAACGAGCGATCTGGCAGGCTCCGCCACAGTCTGTAACTACCGTGTTCGTAAATGCCGCGTCGAGTGCTTCAGAAGCCTTAATACCAGGCTTCACGATAAAGCAATTTTGAACAATACTACCATCCGCTGTATACCCAGGGTCAAAATGAGCAGAGGATATTAATCCGCCCATGCATTTATTATCCTTCTTGAACCATGCTAATGTCTGTTCTTGATTCGCCATTTTCAAGGCATCTAAAAGGTCTTGCGCGTACCAAAAACCATCTGAAATTTTGTGCTGCAAGACATTTTGTCCAACGTCGTGATTGCTTTGGGCAATCTTAGTCATCCACCATGCCATCACTCGACCCAAGCGCAATTTAAATTCACTTTCGGGTAGATCTTGTAGATTCTCTAGATTCTCTCCACTTTTTAAAACAAAAACTGCCGCCTTGTGACTAGAGCAGCACTTATAGGCTGCAGTTAAGGTTATAGCGGTGAATGTTATCGTAAGGGGTATCCAATGATCTCTAGCTAAATGCACAAGCTGCTGACTTGCCAGAGTTGGTAACTCGCTTAAATTGACCGCAGGCAGAAATTGCGTAATTTGAGACGTATAATTTGAAACACTTTGTAAATATAACATACTATCTCTATTAAATTTATATTAAAAATTTTACAATAACGAAATAGTTAATTACAGTCAATAAAATTTCTAATTTAAATTTGGGATAGCGGATATTTCATCAAATCTTTCGTAGACAAAAATTCGAGCGTTTGTTTTGTTTACAGACAAGTTATTACTTTCGGGGAGGTCCCTTCTCTATGAAGAAGTTTGTCAAATCGTTGTTCTGTTTAACTTTGGGCTTAACCTCTGTGATGTTAAGTCCTATTGAAGCGCGCGTTGGTATATATGACGTCGGCTATGGCAGTAAATCACGCGGCATGGGTGGATGCGCGGTCGCATTGCCCCAGGACACTTACGTGGGGTCAATTAACCCTGCCGGTATGGTATGGATAGGAAATCGTCTAGATGCTGGCATGCAGTTTTTAACTGCGCCTCGTACCTATACCTATAATCGACCTGTGGGTATCACTCCAACTACGCAAACCTACCGCGGTAGACCTCAGTTATTATTGATTCCTGAAGCTGGCTATAACCAAATGCTCGACGAGGAAAGTTCCATAGGTCTCACGATATACAGCAGTGGCGGAAGTACCTTCTACAAGCGAAATAACCCTATTGCAGCCGGAACTGGAGGGGATCTATCCCAAAAGCTAGGTTTTGACTTAAGACAAGCATGTAATGCATTTACTTACAGTCGATATATCGCTCCTGGTCATTCAATCGGTCTGTCATTCATTTTCATCTTACAGTCTCTTAATGTTCGCGGGTTAAACGCATTTAACAATGCAGTTCTGTCCAACCGGGCTGGCAATGTGACAAACCGCAACATTGATTATGCTAGCGGTGCGGCATTCCGAATCGGTTACTTTGGACAAATATGGGATGGAGTGACCGCGGGTGCTTCCTATACCACGCGTTCAGCCATGAGCCGTTTCCATAAATACTCTGGCCTAATACCTCAAAAAGGGCGCGTCGATACACCTGCTGTAGCCTCAGCGGGGATCACATGGGAACCACTAGACGAAGCGTCCATTTCCTTCGAATGGCAACGTCAGTTCTACAACGACACAGCTCTATGGGGTAACAACTTTAGAAATTATCGCGCTGCAGGTGGAACGCAGCAGTCAGGAAATACCGATGGCCCAGGTTTTGGTTGGGATAATATCGATATTTACAAGATTGGCGTCGATTACGAATGGGACTACCGCCTAACAGTACGCGGCGGTTACTGCTTGACCCAAATCCCTTTTAGAAGTGACCAATTAGATGTTAACGTCTTGACCCAAGCGCAAGGTAGACACCATCTTACCTTGGGGCTCACCTGGGCCGTCACTGACTGTTCCCAGATTGACATTGCATACTTCCATATGTTCCGTACTACAGTGCATGGCAACTCCGTTCTTCTTAACGGAGGCTTAGGAGCCATTTCACAAAGAATTTACCAAGACTCCATCTCGTTTAACTATGGTGTCAACTTCTAACATGTCTTGCTTGGTCTAATAAAAGGCGTCGGGTGCTTAGAAACTTAGGCATCCGGCGCTTTTTCCTATGCTAATTGCCTTTAATTAGATCCATCGCCAAAATAACAGGCCTAAAACCCTTCTTTTGTGAGAATTTGCATGGCTCATCTAAAAAAATATCTTTCGACCACACTCGAAACTAAGCAAAGTTCAGCAGTGATTGCCTACTTGGCAGCACTGGATCACTTGCAGAATGTCTCGCCAAAAGTCGCGACGGCCATCGAGCAAGAACTGCGCGATCAGCGCAACTATCTAAAGTTGATAGCCTCTGAAAACTACAGTTCCTTGAGTGTGCAGCTGGCCATGGGAAACCTGCTCACCGATAAGTATGCTGAAGGGTATGTCCAACATCGGTTCTACGCGGGATGCGACAACGTTGATACCGTTGAGGCCGAGGCTAATACACAATTAAAGGCTCTATTCGGCTGTGATCATGCTTATGCACAGCCTCACTCCGGAGCCGATGCCAACTTAGTGGCCTTTTGGGCTATATTGACTCAGCGTATTCAGAACGCAGAAGTCGAAAAATTAGGCAAAAAAAGCCTCGATGAATTGACTGACCAAGAGTATGAGCGTGTCAGACAGCTGTTGGTAAACCAGACCGTCATGGGACTCTCATTAAATTCTGGAGGTCATTTAACCCATGGCTACCGACATAATATTTCCTCCAAGATTATGCGCGCGGTCACATACGATATCGACCGCAAAACGGGCCTTCTCAATTACGACCTGATCGCTGAAAAGGCCCGACACGAAAAACCAACGATCTTGCTGGCCGGATATTCTGCTTATCCACGAAAAATTAATTTTGCGAAAATGCGTGAAATCGCTGATAGCGTCGGCGCGGTGTTCATGGTTGATATGGCTCATTTTGCTGGACTTGTTGCGGGAAAAGTCTTTACCGGAGACTTCAACCCTATTCCTTTTGCGCATATCGTAACATCCACCTCACACAAAACCCTGCGTGGGCCACGTGGTGGCTTTGTGTTATGTTCACAAGAGTTCTCCGAAGCAGTAGATAAAGGCTGCCCCCTCGTTTTAGGCGGACCACTACCGCATGTTCTTGCAGCTAAAGCCATCGCTTTCCAGGAAGCCAATCGTCCCGACTTCCAACAATACAGTCAGCGCATTGTCGATAATGCCAGCAGTTTAGCTGACGAGCTCACCCAGTTGGGCGAGCATGTCTTGACCGGTGGAACCGATAACCACCTCATTGTAATGGATATTTCGCGCCACGGAATTACTGGACGGCAAGCCGAGCAGGCACTTCGCGAAGCACATATCAATGCTAACCGAAATGCTATTCCTTTTGATGAAAATGGCCCGTGGTATACTTCCGGAGTACGCATCGGCACACCCGCGACAACAACACTCGGTATGGGCAAAACGGAAATGAAAGAAATAGCACGTTTGATGAACCTAGTCTTATCAAACTGTCGACCTACGACCACGACAGCAGGCCAACCAAGTAAAGCCAAATACGTCATTCCCGAAAATATTTTGCAGGAGTGCCAAACGAGTGTGCGCGATTTACTAGATCGCTATCCCCTCTATCCCGAAATTATAATTGATTAACCATGTGAACTAGGTGAAGGGGCCAAATTATTACCCAAGACTTGTGAGATAAGCCCCTTTCATGTATTTTCCAGTCAAATAAAACGAGCCACCCGCGGAGGCCATCAATGGACGAAGAGGAAAAAATCCCAGCACATAAACAAAACGACAAAATCGAAACGACAATACTCGATGCCAGACGTATTTTCCTTTGCGATGCCTTCGATTCAGACAGCGCCAATGACATCATCCAAAAACTGTGGTATCTCGATCTAAAGGAACCAGGCAAGCCCATCCTTTTGGTCATTAACAGCCCCGGCGGTTCCGTCGATGCTGGCTTTGCCATTTGGGATCAGGTGAAGATGATCCGTTCGCCAGTTACCACACTGATAACCGGATTGGCTGCATCTTTTGGATCAATATTAAGCCTGGCTGCTGGTCAAGGCAAACGCTTAGCGACGCCTTCATCTCGCATCATGATTCACTCCCCTCTACTTTCTGGAGTGCTTCAGGGACAAGCGAGTGACCTCGAGATCCAAGCGCGTGAAATGCTCAAAACACGTGATATCTTGATCGATATCTATGAGGAAGCGACAGGAAAATCACGCGAAGTTATCGAAAAAGCAATCGATCGCAATATGTGGATGTCAGCTAAAGAAGCGTTAGAGTTCGGACTGCTAGATAAGATCGTCAACTCCTTTGAGGATGTATCTAAAATCCAAACGACATGACCCATATCGCCTTTTCAAAGTATTCAGGATGCGGCAACGATTTCATCATCATTGATAATCGTGCCGCACTTTTTCCATTTCAAGACCCCTCAACTATTCAAAGCTTGTGCGATCGGCGCGAAGGAATTGGCGCAGATGGCCTTATTCTTTTGGAATCATCGTTACATGCCGATTTTCGCATGCGCATTTTTAACTGCGACGGCAGTGAAGCAGAGATGTGCGGAAACGGCATACGCTGCCTAATGGCTTTCATCCATAAGCTGCATCGCCACCTCCATCGCTGCACTATCGAAACAATGGAACGAATCATACCGCTAGAGCTCATTGACAATCATGTTAAAGCATTTGTAGGGGCTCCTACAGATCTTAAATGTGACCTCACAACACAAATCGACAATCGTATTTATCAACTTCATCATCTGAATACTGGCGTACCTCATTGCGTAACCTTTGTTGCAGATCTTGAAGCGATCGATCTTCTAAAAGTCGGTCAGCAGCTACGTAGTCACGCGCTTTTCGGCTCAAAAGGAACCAACGTTAACTTCGCCAGCACGCAAAATGGCCAAGTCTTATACCGCACATACGAACGCGGAGTCGAAGGCGAAACTCCAGCCTGCGGAACTGGCGCTGTTGCTGTCGCTTTAGCCACTGCTATTTCTTTTGGATGGACGTCGCCCATCACCGTACTTACCCGGTCTAATCAACCTCTCGAAATCGGCTTCACACGCACTGTAGACCAATTTGCAGATGTCTCCATGACCGGCCCGGCAATTCATGTTTTTGATGGCCATTTTACCTGGACCAAATAACAGAATTCAAAAAACTGCTAACGCTCCTTGTTTTCGTCTATACCTTACTTTTTAGGATTTTCACCACATTGAGGCTGGGTCTTCAGGCCTCTCAAGGCTTGAAGACTCCCTAAAACCGTTCTCCGGTGCCGCAGGTCCTTCTCAGTGTCTCTGTGCCTCTGTGCCTCTGTGGTAAAAAATCCTAAAAACTTAAAATATAACTTATGTAAGAGCTTGTTGTAACCCGATTCAAGCTAGGATGTGGACGGCCAGCCAAACCGCCAGCAATCCGAAACGCATTTTCTTGGCAAGATTCATATTTTTTCCCTGTATTTTGATCGGCGCAATCAGTATGATATAAATATGCGCATAAAATAGCTGGGAAGGACATGACAACTAAGATTAAAAAAAAAGGTGAGGATCTCGCCGCACAAGCGCCTCTAATTCTGCGCTGTCACAGGCTCATGGAGGCGTTTGCTAAGTCCGACGATGAACGTGATTTCTACCTTGATCGGATTGAAGGATTCATCATTTATGTCGACCTCGATCACCCAACAGAAGAAATCGATTCTCTCTATATTGAAATAGAAACTGAATCCGAACGCTACTGCCTCATCCCCAAGCTAACCTTCTTTGAAACAAAGAAAATCATGGAAGGTTTCGTTAACGAAAAAGTCTATGACATAGACACAAAAGAAAAACTTTTAGACATTATTCAATCAAAAGAAGCTCGTGAGCACTTTTTGGAGTTCCTTTACGATCACCATACTGAACTCGATAAGTGGCACCAATACTATCAAGAACGCTCGCGCATCCGCATCATCGAATGGCTGCGCAAAAACGAATTCTATTTTGTGTTTGAGGAAGACCTAGATCTCAACAAAAATACACTGGAAAACGTGAAGCGCACTTTGTTCGATAAAGAAGTCAGCAAGGACGTGCAAAATGCCCGCAAAGCCTTGGCAGCAAAATCCAAAACCTACTACTCCAGTGAAGCTTTGAACCCGCGGCCAAAGCGCGGACGCCCGCCAAAACAAACTGCGAAACTCGACATTGAACCACAAGTTTCTGTGGACGTTTATACACAGGTTTCCAACATCATTCGACCATTCTTATTCATACCAGATATCTCTTCAGCCTCGGGCGCTACTTTCTCGGCTAAGTTTGATAATGAAGCAGAGCTATTAGCCAGCCGCCGTCTTCAGTTAGATGTTGATCGCGATTTAACCCTGGAAAGCCTCAATAAGAAACTAGCCACCCTACGTGAACTGTCCAGTAAGGCAGCCGATAGAGACGCCGCTCCAACCGCTGTCGGAGCGAAAAGTACACGCCTCGCAATCAAAGACGATGAACTAGATGACGAAGACTCCCTCGAGGACTTTGACGAAGACGAAGAGCCAGCGCGTAAAGCTTCAAAAGCTAAATCTGCACCACAGAAAAAAACTACAACACAAGTTCCAAACAAAAATAACACCTCAACAAGGATGAACACCATGGCAACAAAGAAACCGGCCCCTAAAGCAGCCCCAGCTAAGAAGCCAGCTGCTAAGCCAGCGGCAGCTCCTGCTAAAAAAACAGCAACTGCTAAAGCTCCCGTAAAGAAAGCTACAGCAGCTGCTAAACCTGCTGCGAAAAAGCGCTAGGCCGCTCGTTTGGAGTGGGGGAAAAAGAAGATTCAATGGAGTCTGAAGATAGGAGCCAGAGGCAGAAAACTGCCTTCGTAGCGTCCAAAATCGGTCCCCAGGAATCGACTCGGAACTCCCGCTCCGTCTCCTACCCCTGACCCCTATCTTCTTTCCCGCTTTTATCTCAAATTTGTTATGACGTATCGGCCAACTCGTCGGCCTAGTTTTGCTCCAGCTTCTCCAGATGCCCTGAAATGGACACCACCGTAAAGACTACCTTCGCCAGCTTCTTTTGCTGCAGCAGCAAAATTGGCATAGCGGCGTGTTACAGGCACAGCCTCAGAACTAGCGGTAAAGGACAGTTGGTTGCCAAACTGGCTCGTTAACACTTCTGCAGCTGCCGCAGCCAAGGCACTCTGTATCGAAACATATTCTGGATCTGCAGGCGTTTCCAAAAGGGACTGCCATTGCACATCCATTTTTGATTCTTGAATAGCGGCTTCTGGTCTCCATTGCAAATAACGATACTTCGCATCTGCGGCGGCGATTGAGGAATCTGCCAAAGCAATATTCAGCACCGCAAAGAACCTAGCATTTTGCAACAAGTCATTATGACCCTCTCCAACGACTTGAGCTGCAATGGTATTCCAATGTCCTACAGGACCTGAAGTGCGCACCCCATCTTCCCAAAAATAAGCGATTTGCGTTTGATCATCGGAACGCGCTTGGCTATCATAAGCACCTACAAGACGCACCTCAGCCCAGTCCATTAAATAGCGTTTGTCATCCAAGTCTCGGGGTGGCCCTGGTCTAAACTGAGAAGCTTTTTTCAAAGCGAAAGGCTTATAAGATTCCCATTGCATTTGCATAATGTCTTTAGATAATGCTAAGCCAGGCTTCCAAATCCCTTTACCCATATCCACATTGAAAACAATCGTGTTTAATCGGCGATCATTGGACCGCTGCTCGAGTAATTGATCTGCTATTTTCAAACCCACAACTATCCCCGCTTCCTGGTCAGGAATACCGGAGAGGTTTTCCTTCATAACCGCCTGGAAATTCTGCGCGTACTTTGGATAGATCGATGACGCAACACGTTCCGCAGCCGCGTTTAACGCTGCTCTGGCAGACGCAGATGGCTCTGCAGCCGCATTATACATGGCTAGATGCATCAATGCTAACTGATGAGCGGCATCGGCTGTGCTGGTTTGTTCGCTGCGAATGGAATCCACCATCGCGTTATTCCAGCGTACTACGTCTTGGCCTTCTGACGCTTCAAGCACCGTCAGGACCAGCAACATCGTTAATATAGCAAACCCTAGAAAGCTAGCCTGTAATGGCCAATAGAGACTTTTCATCCCGGTACCCCCATTGCAGAACGTAAAACACGCTTATCCGGATTCTAGGCCGGATAGGCGTGTAGATTTATTACGATTATTAATCGTTGGCTTTACCATTGCTGGCTGCTGGTGCCCCTAAGAAATTGTCCACGACAAAGCGTCCAACATCCCTTCCGAGCTGTTCACCAATTTCATTGCCACGGTTGGTTAATACACCTCCGTAGACGCGGCTAAGACCTGATTCTTCCGCGGCTTGGGAGAAACTGTTAAAAGAACGTATTGTCGATGGAGTAGCGTCCGACCCGACTGTGAAGTGATTGTTATCGCCCAACAGAGTCGATAGAATCACGGCTGCTGCACCGCTATAGGCGCTGTTACCGGATACATATTCTGGGCTATGTGGGCATTTTAGGAGCGAAGCCCAACCTGGATCATTGTTAATGTCTTTGTTTTTTGTGGCTCGTGCACTGCGAATGGCTGTTTCTGGGCGCATCCCATTGTAGCGATATTTACACTCCCATGCCGCAATGCCACTGTCCGCTAAACCTATATTTAACAAGGCAAATAGACGTGCTGTTTCGAGCAAGTCAGGATTGCCCTTTTGCTCCACTACAGTCGCAGCAATCTCATTCCACTGACCTGGAGGAGTCGCTGTTCCTGGACCTTCATCCCAAAACTTTGCAATCTCGGTTTGCTCTGAAGTACGCGTTTTACTCTCCTTGGCACCAATGTCTTTCACATCATTCATTTCGTTAGCAAAACCCTCACTGCCATGGTCCAATGGTGGAGCAGGACGGAATTGAGATGGCTTCGTTAAAGCAAAGGGAGCTACGGATGACCAATGTGACAGCACGGGAGGCTTATTCGCTTGTCCCTGAGTGGGTTGCCAATGACCCGCCGCGTGGCTTCCACGATACGTCGATGAGTTGTCGCTGCCGTCCTTTGCACGTGCTGATAAAATTGCTTTTGCGCCTTCGCGGCCGAGTATGATTCCATTTTTCTTTTGAGGTCCCTCAGGAATTTTCGCCAGTTCGTCAGCCATCAGTTGGTCGAATGTGACCATCTGACTTGGAAATAAAGTAGTTAATACCCAGTTAGCGGCTGCAATTGCTGCGGCTTCGGATGAAGTGTCAGCAGTAGCCTTCGCTTTACCCAGATAGGAATGATATTTCTGTTCTACCGCATTAACTGCATCAAACACAGCCAAGCTAAGAATCGCTAAATTGCGAGCCGCTGTTGGAGGCGGAGTATTAGTGGCACGAATGGCATTAAGTGCCGCACGGTTCCACTGTATTACGATGCCTCCTTTAGGAGTATCCTGGTCACTGCTAGGTGCGGCGGATAAAATACCAACACTCAGTACTGCTGCCATCAAAGTTGAGCAAAAACGCGAAATACCAAACATCATCATTATCCTTGTAGCATCTGTTTTACTGAGGTGACTAAGGACTGATAGTGCTAAGGAGAAACTGCGGGGGTAACGTGAATACTTGAATGTTCACTGTGTTCGTGGTCATAACCAAACACAGGTCTATTACGCAATCTTTTTTTTGAAAAGCAACCTCTACATTCCAAGAAATAAATTGGCTTGTTTAGTTTTCATTTCCCTGAAACTCAGTAGTTTTGCTACAATACGTCGGGTCTGGAAGGGGAGGAAATACTATGTTAATTTGTCAGTTGCCAGGTGTGCGATTTTTGCCATTCTGCCATAAAAAACCAAAACAACATTACACTCTAACGAATGTTCTAATGCTGATTTCCCGAGTAGCTTTGGGTATCCTAGCAGCGGTAGCTTCTCCGGCTTTATTCGTCCCTGCTTTTGCTACAGGAGTAGCTTGGGGTTTATATAGACATTATCACCCACCATCAGTCCACGGTCATCACCATCATAGTGATCCCGCAGCAGCTATTGGGTGCGGGGAGTTTTTTCAAAGCATCGCTGGTACAGAGTTTCCGATAGAGTTTTCCATTCTCACAAGTTTAGCGGTGACAGTGTGTCATATTGATCACCACCCCTTTGTGTTTGTGCCTTACTGTTCCATCGCTCTTGCTCTGTATGTAGTTAAGGAATCCATTCCGCAAATAACCAGAGCGGTTTCCTGGCTAGCTTAGGACAGGACTAGAAGGACAGAATTAAGGACGAAAAGGACGTATGAAGGACATAAAATAAACTCTCAATAGTTTTTTGTCCTTCCTACGTCCTTTTCGTCCTTAATTCTGTCCTTATAGTCCTATTTAAAACAATTGATCAGCGACGGCGATGGCATTATTGGTTGCATGCAAGGCCCATGGTGCCCACAAGCTACCTGTAAGCTCTTTGGTCAAACCCATGACCAATCCCAAGAGGCCAATTGAAACCACAATGGGTATATTCAGCCATCCCTGAGCAGACGACGTATGGCACAATCCAAAAATAAACGATACCTTTGCAATCGTACAGAATCGCTCCCAAGATAATCCGTCACCATTATTTGGTTTCGTTTCATATTCAGCTAAGTAGTCCTGCAGACCACCACGGAAAGCAAGTTCCTCTAAAATAGGTGCTCCCACCACAGCATAGGTAGCCACTAGCCATTTCAACTGAGGATTGTGCAGCAACAGTTCCACATCCTGAGCACGCCCTTCGGTACTAAACCCCATGCGATTTAAAAGTATCATCACGCCTGTCGCAATGCTATTAGTGACAAAAGCTGCTGGAAAACACACGGCCACGCCAACCAGAACAAGTGGAATAGCTGCCTTTAGCGGAAAATACTCTTTAAATCTGTCCCCAACATGACGCGCAACACAGGAAAAAAGCGCCACAACCGCAAGTTCGGTAATGACAGGGACAATGCCAATGACAGTGGCTAAAACCACCATAGAGGTCGTATAGAGCGCCGAAATAGCAAAATAGCCAGCATTGCTCCAGCTACTGCAATCATCCCGTGAGCCGTCGATGAGCTGAAAAGGGAAAACCATACGGGCAACCTGCACCACAAGATCTCGGGCGCCTCCGATACACTGACCTAACGTACCATTTGGTGTAGTCATCTCATAGGTTTTTTGGCCCAAGCGGCCTGGTAACAGTCCGCGAATTCCATTATGCTTAGTACTCGTTGAGAAAAGCGTACTTCCCTCTAATCCCAGCTTATATTGCGTATAGCCCCAGCCAAACGCTATACTGTCCGGAGCTATTGCTACAGCCATAGTCCTTGCCCTCCGCATTTGCTGTGATAGTTTATGGAAAAGTCATAAAGATCGGATAAAAAGTAGGTGTTTCTAGGTCTTAAGAACTTCCATAAAGGCTTTTTGAGGGATGGTTACTTTGCCGAATTCCTTCATCTTCTTCTTACCCTTCTTTTGCTTATCCCATAGCTTGCGCTTACGGGAAATGTCACCGCCATAGCATTTAGCTGTGACGTTCTTGGTAATAGCGCGAATGGTTTCACGGGCAATGATCTTACCGCCTATGGCTGCCTGAATAGGCACTTTGAAGAGCTGCGGCGGAATGACATCTATGAGCTTTGCACAGATGGCGCGTCCTTTGGCCTCGGCTTTAGTGCGGTGCACCAAGCAAGAGAAAGGATCTACTGGTTCGTCGTTAACACGAATTTCTAATTTAACGATTTCGCTTTTTCGATATTCCAAGAATTCATAATCGAATGAGCCATAGCCCTTGGTAATGGACTTCAGCCTATCTTGGAAGTCGACGATAATTTCGGAAAGCGGTAAATGATACGTCAACATTAAGCGGTGCGAGTCCATTGTGTCTGTTTTCACACAATCGCCACGTTTCTCCATTCCCAAATTAAGCACTGCTCCCAAGTAGTCATTAGAAACCATGATGTGGCAAACCACCCAGGGCTCTTCGACCATTTTAATGGAAGTAGGATCTGGATAATGAACGGGGTTATCGAGCTCTTTGGTCGTTCCATCATTAAGGTGCATGCGATAGATGACGCTTGGAGCTGTTGATAATACGTCCAGGTCAAATTCGCGACTCAGCCGCTCGAACACGATTTCAAGGTGCAATAGTCCGAGGAATCCGCAGCGAAAGCCAAAGCCCAAGGCTGTACTGCTCTCTTGTTCGTAATGCAGAGCGGAGTCATTGAGTTGCAATTTAACTAGCGCATCCCTTAAGGCCTCGAAGTCGCTCGAGTCTAAAGGATAAATACCAGCAAAGACCACCGGTTTGATCAGCTTAAAACCAGGCAAAGGTTCTGTAACGGGGTGTTTGTGTAGTGTAACAGTATCCCCGATCTTCACATCTGCAGTATTTTTAATACTCGCGGTGATGAACCCAACTTCGCCAGGTCTTAACGAATCTACCATGCGCTCTTTTGGAGAAAATACGCCTGTCTCAAGAACCTCAAAGGCCTTTTCAGAAGCCATCATGCGAATGACATCGCCCTTACGCACCTCGCCACTGAAGACGCGAAGGTAAACCATGACGCCGCGGTAGGTGTCGTAATGTGAGTCGAATACAAGCGCGCGTAATCGATTATCCTCAGGTTCTTTCGGGCATGGAACTTCTAACAGCAGGCGCTCTAGAATCTCATCACAGCCCATTCCCGATTTGGCAGAGCAGCCAATCGCGTTGTCTGCCTTAATGCCAATGACGTCTTCAATCTGCTGGCGTGTGCCTACGAGATCGGCTGCGGGGAGGTCGATTTTATTGATAACCGGTACTATTTCGAGGTTCCGGTCAAATGCTAGCAATACGTTGGCCAAGCTTTGAGCCTGGACGCCCTGCACGGCATCTACCACCAGAATGGCGCCTTCGCAAGCAGCTAACGACCGAGATACTTCATAAGCAAAGTCTACGTGACCCGGAGTGTCGATAAGATTGTATTGGTAAGTATGGCCATCTTGAGCCTTGTAATACATGGTCACGGGATGTGCCTTGATGGTGATCCCGCGCTCGCGCTCTAAATCCATACCATCAAGTAGTTGTTCTTGCATCTCGCGCTTCGGCACGGTTCCCGTGATCTCTAGAAGACGATCAGCCAAGGTGGACTTGCCATGATCGATGTGGGCGATGATGGAAAAATTACGTATGTATTTGATGTTGTATTTGAACATGTAATCCAAGTTAAAGCGGTTCCCAATAATGTACCCTAAATCACAATAGAATTCCAGTACGGATACACAGCAAGCTACCTTGGGCGATTGAATAATGGAATTTACTGTCTATGCATTCATTAGATACACTTAGAAAATCTGGATCAAGGGTTCCGTTTTGAAGCTCCCATCGCAATCCTCTAGTCGTTATGCCAGAGACAGCACCACCTATAGGAATAAGTGAAACCGTTTGTCCCGGCGCACAATTGAGTTCCCCATCACCCTCAATAGCCACAATCGATTGGCCAGCACCTATCATGGTTAAGCGATGGGGGTAGCGGCGTAATAGATGAAGGTTGGCTAGCATGTGATCCGTACGTAAACCGAGTGCACCGAATAAAATGCCTTGGCAATTTTCAGTCATGAATTCAGCTAATGCTAGCTCTAAGTCCGTCTGATTTTTATCTCGGGAGTAACTAATTCGTTTGATATTCGGATAGAGATCGAGAACTTGCGGCCGCACGGAATCAAAATCACCAACAATAATGCTAGGAACAATGCCCATTTTATGGCAATGATTCAATCCCCCATCAACAGCCAATACTAAATCAGATGTTTGAAGGAGAGATGTATCGTCATCTTCGAAAAGATACCCGCTGGCGACAAAAGCAATCAGCATTACATCACATAGGGTGGAAAATGAAATGCGGCCAAGATGACTCGAACATCCACCGAGTTGCCCCGACTAGAACCTGAATCTAGCGCGTCTACCAATTCCGCCATGGCCGCAGAAGGAAGCGCTAAATATAGGGCATGGCCCCTTTGTTAGCCAATAAAAAAGGACGAAAAGGACGAGGAAGGACATAATAAACGCGCCATGCATTTTTTGTCCTTTTCGTCCTTTGGGTCTTGTACGTCCTTTTCGTCCTTCCCCTGAACTACCAGGTTTGGTTTAAGTTCTTGAGCTGGTTCTGGGCTTCAGGGTGATTCCTCTTAGCGGCTTGCTTATACCATGTAATGGCTTCGTCTAAGCTCTGACGAGGTCCACCACCGTATTGCAATAAACGCCCCAAGTTATACTGTCCGTGAGCATCGCCCTTCTTAGCGGCCTGCTCATACCAGGTAAACGCTTGCATCACGTCTTTTTGCCCAGCCTCACCTGTCTCATACATATATCCAAGGTCATTCATCGCACTAGGTTCACCTAATGCCGCAGCTTCATTAAAGAGCTTCATCGCATTAGCAGAATCCTTAGTAACCCCCTGTCCTTGCATATACATCCAACCTAAATTGGCCATGCCTAAAGGATGTTTCTGATCAGCAGCTTTTTGATACCATTTTACTGCTTCAGCTAGATTGGGTTGCACTCCTTGGCCATACTGGAACATCCAGCCAATGCTGGTTTGAGAAGGTGAATAACCCATATCTGCAGCTTTCCTATAAAGCTCTGCTGCCTTAGCTAAGTCTTGTGTAAAGCCTCGACCATTTTGATAGGCCCACGCTAGGTTGTTGATGCCTTGTGGGTAGTTTTGCGCGGCTGCCAATGTCCACCACTTCACAGCCTGCGCGGAATCCTGAGTGACGCCTCGACCGTTGTCAAACATCCATCCAAGGTTAGTTTGACCTGTAGGATTTCCTCCTTCAGCGGCTTTGCGGTACCAAAACACAGCATCTTGGTCACTCTGTGTTACTCCCAGTCCACGCTCATACAACCATCCAAGGTTGGCGGCAGCATTGGCGTTGCCCAAATCGGCGGATTTGCGTAACCACTGCGATGCTTGAGCATAGTCAACTGTTACTCCCACGCCGTTCGTATACATCCAACCTAGATTACCCATAGCATTGCTATCGCCCGCATTTGCCCCCTTCAGATACCATTCTAGGGCCTTATTTAGGTCCTTGGGGACTCCCCATCCATTAAAGTAAAACCAACCCACGCCATTCATAGAACTGGCCGAGCCAAGGTCCGCCCCTTTTTGATAATAACGGAATGCTTCGGCATAGTTCTTTTCCGTACCAATGCCATTTTCATACAGATAACCCAAGCGTTGGTTGGAATCCTTATGGCCCTTTTCAGAAGCCATTTTATACCATTTGATCGCTTCAGGAATGTTCACCGGTGCAGCTAAACCAAAATAGTTTTGGTCGCCTTTATTAAAGGATTCATCAGGTCCCAGGTCTTCTGGGGTTTGTGGTGGCTGTACCGGAGTCTGTTGCTGGAGCTGTTGGACTTGCTGCACAGGAGTTTCTTGCAATTTCTGCACAGCATTCTTGCTGTTATTTAGTTGCTGATCAGGTGTCTGTTTTTGAACTTGCTGGCCGGGCGTTTCCTGCAACTTTTGTAGCGTATTTTTACTAGCGTTGAGCTTTTGCTCTGGAATCTGCTGCTGTTGCTGCGCGGGCGATTGTTGATGCTGATCAAGTGGCGAAGCATTTGCAACGCCACTTCGATCAATTGCGGCATTTAAATTTGGCATCACCGAGGTCATGCCAATAATAAAGGCCAGCAAACTAACCTTCCTAAAAACAGTCAAAAGGTCCATATGCAAACCCTCATCTTCAAAGTTGATGAAAGACAGTTATTTTCTGCCTTTTTCCACAGCTCTGTCGTAACGATCTGATACAGTTTTCCAGTCGGTATTGGTGAAAAAGGCATCGATATACTTGGCACGTTCTAGCCCATAGTCTGGAATGTAGGCATGTTCAAATACATCCAGCGTAAGAATGGGTACATTTGTAGCCAAATGTCCCAGATTGTGCTCGTTAATCCATGTGTTTGTTAGGCGTCGTGTCTCTGGATCATAATAGAGAATAGCCCAACCAATACCACGAATCATACCCGTGGCCTCAAAATCCTGCTTCCACTTGTCATAGGAGCCAAATTGTTGCTCTATAGCTTTAAGTAAGGCGCGGTCTTTAAGCACTGAACCATCTCCACCTAAAGCACCAAAATAGTACTCATGCAATCGCATGCCATCAAATTCCCAGCCATACATGCGCTTTAATCCCGCATATTCAGGGGTCTTGTCTTGACCGCTGTTGGATAAGTCGCGAATTTTTTGGGATAGAGCATTGGCATTTTTCACATACCCTTCATAGAGTTTGAAGTGCATGTTCAAAGCATTGTCGGAAAACCCCTTCATGCCAAGCAACTTCTTAAAGTCTATGGCTTTGAATTCTTCATTAGGTTGATTGGTTTCACTTTTTCTAGGCTGTGACGGATTATTTGCAGCGAAAGCGGCTCCGGTACAAAGCAGTCCAGCGCATAGTAGCCATAAGGTAAAACGGTGTGTCATGAAAATATCTCCTAGGGGTGACATAAAATCTTTACTTGCCTCTATCCTGCAATGTATCGACCTCCCTATAATAACAGCAAGTGCAAAAAAAATATTAATGAGTTAATCTCTTAATTTTTATTTAAAATTGAGTTATAGCATTACAACTAACAACACATTTTGTATGTATTAGTGTTTTGATAAGGTCAAATTACACGATAAAAGTGGTATTTCTTTTGAAGGACATAAATATGATCAAAAATTCACTTATGCTACAGGCCGTCTGTCGTTATTCAAACCCGACTTGCTACCACTTGCTACCCAATAACGAGCTTTTTAGGGCATAGATCCCTTTCCAAGCATCTATCTGAAAAACTGTAAAAAAAGGGGGTAAAGCTTTACCCTATATGGCCATTGCAAAGGTATAAAAGCGAGATAGAAGCCGGAAAAAAATGAGGTTAGTTTTTTCTCGGCTCTTACAACGACTATTAAATCTAAAGGACACTCAATCATCATGCAGCCCTTATCCTCAGCGAACAATCGTCCCTATTATAAATTAAAAAACATTACACCTCAGAAAGAACTCTTTAACGCTATTGTAAGAGGTAATTCAAAGCTTGTTGCTCACTGGCTACAGAATAACGCTTCGCTTATTATTCCAGATGAACACGGCAATTTACCTTTGCATGTGGCTCTTTTAGTAGGAGAACCATCCCACGAGCTGGTAAACCTCCTTCTTGAGAGCGGAGCCTCTCCCTTAGACTGCAATATCGAAGGTAAATCAGCTCTTGAGCTGGCACAAGAGCGGGGCAATCAAGCCCTAATTCTACTCTTAGAGCAAGCCGCGCAGTCTGCAATGGTAAAAGAGTCGGCTCAAGTCGATAAGCAAGAAGAACTCATCTTGATCAGAGATATCGAAGAGGTCGCTTGCGACATCGACACTCTCGCCCTTGAAGTATGTAAGCTTAAAAGCGCTTTAAAACAGCGCGGAACAGTCAAAGTTCAACTTAAACCATTACTCAAAAAGCTTACACAGCCCTGGAACATCATCAACTGTGAACCAAAAAGCGGGTTTTTCTCTTTTGCTAAGAATGATCCCACCGATCCGGAAAGCTTACACTATCAGCCCCTCCAGGGACTACTGAAGGAAATCAACAACAAAATCACAATTCTCAAACAGAACCAAAAAAACGAACCTCTTTGGAAAAGTTTAGAAAGTATCCAGAGCATCTATAAGCAGTTTATCTCTGACTGCTGCAAGGCTCCTAATCATACGGATCGACAGCAGCTATTCAAAGGACGTACACAAATTCAGGGGTCTTTTGGATTTCGTCTTCTTACGCGCAAGGCTGAGTCCGAGCTTTTTGTGCAGGAAAAAGCCAATAAATATGGGGGCCATCAAGTAGTCTCTATTGGCAAAGCCCATTGGAAGGTCAATCCTTTCGCCCCAGGCATCGAAAAAGCAGTCGACAACCTCAATAAAACGCTTACAGGCGAGGGATCCCCTCCGACGTTACTGCTTAAAGTCATCAATAAAGAGCAAGGCTCTTTTTTTGTACTAGCCTCTAAATCAGTGCAAGGCACCAATCTTCAGGACCTCCTGTTAGAGAATCCAGAGCAAATTGAACAAATCGATCCTACTAATTTTTCTGCAATGGTTACTTTAGCGCAATTAACTGATCCATCGGATGGAAAGCCGGATAACTACATGGCTGTTAGCTTGAAAAAGCTGTTTCTAGTGGGCATCGATAATGACAAATCTTTTTCTAATGAGATTTTTCTAGATAGAGGATATCGCATCGATGTGAAATGCGTCTTGTTTCTCTTTCCTCAAATGAAACACTCTATCGACCCCACTTTTCGGGATCACTTTCTGAGCCTTTCTCCGGAATGGATTGTCATCGAATGGCTTAAGTCCATTATCGATCAGAATAAAACGTATAAGCAACTCTTCAATCAGAAAACTTTTACCGCTGCCGAGCTAGAAAAGCTGATGCTACCCATAGCCCTAAGCCCTAAGACCCAGCAGGATCCTGGGATTGTAGCCACTCTTTATGGGAAATTGCGTCGTCTGCAAAAGGCCATGCGGGAAAACCCATTGATTAGCCATCAAGAGCTATTTACTATCTCCCACCCGCTTGTCAGTCGCTATTATGAAGAATTTGCCATGAAATATCGTCAAGATACCCCTTTGGCTTCACAATCGCTCTTTGATCTCTATGAAGGGATACATCTACAGGGACGAGATGCCCCAAGAGTGGAACAACTCCTTAGCTCAACGCGCAAACTAAACTCTCATCTAACCGTCAAGTCAGCCCTAAGCAAGTATCACCATGGGCCTGGAGAGGAGGACGAAATGCGCACACTCTCTCCTAGAATTGCCTTGGAGGATTTTATTGCTTCGCTTAGGTGGAACGAAATTTCCCTTCCTGACCAAAAGAAAATCCTCGACGCTATCTTAGAGGCTCGTTATCTAAGTCAACTTTCCTTTGAAAAGGTCCAGGATCTAGACGATTCCTATCTTATCAAGCTTGGATATGTGAATAAACTCATGGCAATTACCCTGATAGAGTGTCCTGAAGTTACTGTCAACGGCCTGAGCGGTCTACTTGTGAAAAACCCCA
>CAYTFC010000058.1:0-19815 GCA_964436955.1 uncultured bacterium
ACCTCCTTAAGCTGAGGAATTACATTCAAGAAAAAGATGTGGGTACAAGTATGGGTCACGTTGAGGCTAGTGAACGTTTTAGATCCAAAATTTCGTATTGGATATGGTTCGCGGTTGACTAAAGAGGGAAAAGGAAAGAGTGGGGGCGGTTGGAGTCGAACCAACGTAGACGTAAGTCGTCGGATTTACAGTCTTGAGTAATCAACAAACCACAACCACTAACAACCTCTAACAATAACGATTTAAGTGACCTACACATATCCAACTGTTGTAATTTCTTGTCTTTGTTAGCCAGGTATTGTAGTCGTTTGCACCAAAATTGCACCAAAAATCGGCACTACTTCGTTCGCTTTTGACAATTGGCGCGAAAGTAAGAAGCAATCTCCGCCTTCTCGAGGTTTCCTTGAGCAACTTCAACCACAAGTTCGACAAACTCGGTATCGTCGCCCACAAAATCGTAATGGTTAATTTCCAAGAACAGCAACGCAGTTTGTGCAGCGGTGCGTTTGTTGCCATCTACAAATGGATGATTTCTCGAAAGATGGTAGAGATATGCCGCAGCTTGATCGAAAACGGTGCGATGTAGGAATTGACCGCTCATGGACATTCGGGGTTGACCAAGCGCTGATAACAACATATGCATATCTCGTACACCTGACGCTCCTCCGTATGCCAATAAGACTGCGTCATGAATCCGGATTACATGTTCTTCAGAGAGAAACCGACTCATCTGTCAGAGAGGTCTTTGAGAATTTTGGCATGTTTGCGCATGCTTTTGTGGAATTCCTTCTCAAAGGTCTCATTGTCTACAAAAACGGTATCTTTTGAAACATTTGCCAAATTTTCGATCACGTATTGTCGCATGCTAATGCCACGTCTGGCAGCCGCCATTTTGAGCATCGCATGCTGATCGGCATCTAAATCTATCGTTAAACGTACTTTCTTGGAGTCAGACATAAAGGCCTCCTGGTTACTTTTATTATACTGAAATCCGTAAATACTGAAAACCTTCAGTTTTTATCCTTTCCGCGTCTATAGAAAGAAAATCACGGATAATTGATGATACCATTTCGAGCGATAAGATCTTACCGTTTAAGAATAATGCCAGTAGAGGGGGCGCGTTAATGGAAAAATTTGGCAGAGCCAAGATTATCGCCTGTAAAGCACATCCGAACTATAAGGTTTGGGTTCGTTTTGATGATGACCTGGCAGGTGAAGTCGACCTAAGCGATCTAGTAGGAAAAGGGGTGTTCTCAGCTTGGAATTCAATCGAATTTTTCAATTCAGTTCACATAGATAAGAAAAGTGACACTATAGCATGGGGAGACGACCTAGACCTAGACCCGCATGTTCTACGAGAACAGCTCATCACAGATCAGCCTTCAAAAAAACATCTTAAGCAAAGCTAGCATTGGTCCACGGGTGTGGCTCCATCCAATCTCAGCCCTCCTATCTATCTCCTGTCTGATCATGGTCCCTCTGTACTTCTATGTTCCTAGTTGAGCAAAAGCGTACTGGCCTCAGTAAATCTTAAATAGCCGGACAAAAATATATAAATATTTGCATTACACCGTCCATCGATGGTGTGGCGTCTTTGGTCATGCAATAAATGACTGATAATTGACGCGTGATTCTTTTTGTGCTATATTACTTGTTCTCAGCTAGATACGAACAAAATTACCAGAGGGGGTATATGAAAAAGTCGCTATTCACAGCCATATTTAACCTGGCAGTAAGTGCTCTATTCTTGAATGCCAGTGCTAACGAGTGTTGTTATGATTACGAAGGTCCAGCCGAATATGACACTCTGTCCTTTAAAGCTGAAATGTTAGTTGCTTGCGGTTTGGAACAAGACCTTCATCAACTCGTGACTGAAGCCATCAATTCATGTTATAACGCTTATAAACCTAGATACGATCGAGCTGTATGGCGAGACGCCGAAGAATGTGGTGGGGGTAGAGGTAGTGCATATCACATAGCATGCAGAGAGCATGGCCAATCGCTCGCGGGGGCGATTATTAATCAAATTTCTGTCTTAACCCATAAAATCGGTTTAGGCGATCGCAATAAGTTTTGGGACCTTTCAGCAAGTCAAATTAAACAAAAAATAAGAGATTTCTGTAAAAGTCATCAATCAGAAAGCAATAGTTATGTTGATGCTTACATTGACGATTTAATCAAAATGAAGAAAACTTTTGGTTAATATTTTTAATGAATTTCTTTTAAAAAAGGAAAACACTACCGAGATCACGTCGGTAGTGTTTTATTAATTTAAAAAGATCTAGTTTTTTGCTTTAAATTTTAATGTATCGCCTCTAAATTACCAAGATCATGCTACTAATTTCGTCTGCCGTAACATGCACGATAGCCCTCAGAAATGCCAGCCAGCCAAAGGAGTCTAGTCCTATTCGCTTTCAAAATCAGCGGCCACAGTAGCTAACCCCACAAGAGCATTCAACTCAAGACAAGCCTCTTCATCTCCACGTAAACACCTTTCCCAAAGTTGCACCTTCTTAATCACGCTCGGCGGTAAGATCAAATTTACCCTCATTTCCTGCAGAACTCTCAACATTTTCTCTGATTCTTGATCCTTCATTGATCGCGGCCCCTATTTCCTTATTAAACTGCTTCATTTCTCGTAAAAGAGCGTTCCCTAATCTTCGCTCGGATCTAGCAATTAAGGTCTCTCTACCATGTTTACAGCGCTTATGCAAAGCGCCACCGTGCATACGACAACGGCCATTTCTCATAGCCGCATTTAAGCAAGGGGCTCCGTCTTTTGTTCGACATCGAGCGCCACAAGGAGTTGTTCCAGGTATAGGCATAAGCGGTTAATTGCTCCGAGACTACGAATCGCGCAAATGAGCTGCCCTCTCTAGAACATCTTGGCAATGCTTTAGCATTCTAATCCCTAAACGCCTATCGTCTTTAAAACTGCTAGCAACTAGCCTTATACCTTCGCAGTGTGAAATGACCAACTGCGCAGCAAAAAGAGCTTCTAAGTTACCTCTAGGTCTTATAGAGGTCATTAGCGTGCAAATAGCCTTCACTATAGCGTTGTCTACAAGCTTTTTGTGACCAAATTGTGAATCTTCATGCATAGAGGTCAACGCCTCAATCACGAGCTTCTTTGCGTCCTTAGGGTTAGCAAAAAAAGCCTCTGCGATTATGTTTATGGATTTGAAAATCTTCAGATCAGACATTCGACTATTAGGGGAGGGGTCATCTCGTGGGTCATTTGCCATGCATTCTCTATGTCGTCTTTATATTTACCACGTTAGCGTGACTCGTATACCGCACATTAATCTGCTGTTGCCCCTTATTTCGGTATCTTTGTAACGCATTCAAAGTTACATGACTAAAAGCCAAAAGGTCCGTATTAAAATGGCCCTCGGAGGCGTCATGCATTCCACGAATATGTGTAACAACAAACTGACACGCCAAGGCAGCTTCAATAGCGTCTTGTGGTTGAAAAGACTGTATCAAATACACCACCAATTCTATCTGATCCGTACTAGCCGCAGTTTTGTTATCACGATAGCTACTATACCGATCAATACCCGAAATTTGGAATGCAGCGCAGACAGCCCCTTGAATAATTTGTCTCATGATCTTGGGATCATCGGGAGGCCCAACGACCTCCATCAGTTTAGGAGGGGACGCAATTGGAAGGCATCGATCATATACTGATTTTCGTTTTGTCATGTTTTACCTGAGCGAGGTTGAAGAATAGTTGAAAAGACTATCGTTATTAAGTCATTCACATTTAGCTTTATATGCAATCTTTTCCATAGGTTGAAAAGGTTGAACGAAATTGGATCTCGGGCAAGCTTGTACTCCCCCATCTAAGACGACATTGTACACTCAACCTTTCAACCAAATAAATAATATATATACTATTATTATTCTGAGAGTATCTAGAGGGCTAATTAATGGTTGATGCTGATCTTCAACCTTTTTCAAACTTCTCAACCTACTAAGATATAGGGAAATACAAGTCTTCCTTTTTACTTTTTCCCTTTAACTCTCCAATTTTGCCACTTTCCAGTAACGTCTGTAGTGCATAATCGTAGTCCTTTCCACCGCCTTCAAGAATTCTTGAGGTCAGTAAACAAGCTCTAGTCACGCGCTTCTGATCCGTAGTTTTTTTACATATCCACTCGTAAACTGTACGACATTTACGCTGATGTTCAGACTCACCTAATTCTCCCTCAAACAAACCAGCCGTGGATCGCATGGCCGGCTTCAAGAAAGCTAGAGCTGCTTGAATACTAGATTCAGAAAGCTCAGTAGACGTGGGATCTTCAAATAGCCGCATTATCATGGCTAGTTTCAGAATATAGGGAGACCAGCGTTTCAGGTATGGCGCGATAATATGTTGGCACCGTTCAGTATACCCCGCTGCCATGTCATACAACCCTGCATGCGCGCGTTCAAAAGCCTCTTTTGCGGAGGGGGAAAATTGATAGCTGTAAAAGGGTTCCATGAATTCTAAGGTGTCTTGAATTTTCTTCTTCGCTGAACGGTCGTAGTTGACAGACCTGTTGGGTAGCGCTGGTGGTATAACATCGCTTTGGAGAGGAGAAAATAGCAGAAATCTAGCAAAAAAACCGCTGGCGACATCATCCGCCAGCAGATTAGACCGTATCCACTCTAAGGTTGATACTCCACAAATCGAAAAGCATGGCTCATTCAAAATAAGATCGCCTTGAGTCTTCGTTTTGTACCTGTAGCTATGCGGGACATCGTATAAGTCAGTTAACAACATCTTCAAATCACCATTATGATTCTTACTCATATTCTGTAAGACTGCTCCAAACTCACTAGCAAGGATTACGCCTGAATGACCTTGGGCTAAGTGTTCGAGAAAGCCCTCTGTTGTGACTTTGTCTGGCAATCGCGGATCTTTTAGAGACTCTGCAAGTACCAATTGCTCGAACTCTTGCTGAATTGCCTTGGTTGTAATTGGTTGCTTCTGTCTCAAATCTTTAATTCTAGTGCGAATCTCTTGACTCTTTTCGAGAGCTATTTCAGCGCCTTGGTTAAGCGCTGTAGTCTTAAACCCACCACTCCTAGCGATGCTAATCGCCCAGATATTCGCGTACAGCTTCTGGAAATACTCCGTTTCAGGTAACCAGAGGCGTTTTTGCGTTAGAGATGCTAATCCGCAGACTACAGACATAGTCACCATAATAGGGTGTGCGTTCGTCCTTTCAGCTATGCCTCGAACATACTCCCGAAGTATTGGAGGAAATGGATCTAATGAAAATTCGGCGCATGAGTCGATTGAGGATACGGGGGACATTAATCTTGGTATAATTATGGAAGGGCTGGAGCCCTCTTTCTCCTGGTATAGTGCTTTCCGCAGTTCCATATTCAATTGTCTCGATACTTCTTCGAGGCCGGCTGCTTTGTAAAGGTCATTAAAATCAGTATATTTTTTCCCATTGATATCTGCTTCTAGATCCTCAGAAAATTCTGGAAACACTACACTACAACCATGCTTAATAGTAGCCTCAGCCGCTTTCTTGCGCCCTGATTCATCACAGTCTGCTGCTATTATAATTTTGCTGTCGGGGCATTTCTTGAATAGGGAAGCAATAACGGGCTCTAGGTTGCCAGCGCTGAAGGCTATAACGACCGTTTGGTCTATCGCTTGGTAAACACTAACGCCTGTTGCATAACCTTCACACACAACAATAGGATCGCCATTCCTTAATTCACCAATTAGCAGGAAATTACCCTTTGTTTGACCACCTGCCAAAAATGTTTTGTAGGTCGTTCCATCAACCGATCGGGAAATGAACTGTAGGGACCTAATTTCAGCGTCAATGTTGGTTAGTGGTAGAACTAGAGCCGGATGCTTTTGAGGATTAAGATTAAAACGCCCCCCAATTGGCTCAATACCTTTTGCAACCAAGTAGGCATCATACCTACTGTCGGAAGGCTTAACAGCACTTCCTTCCCATACCTTATTAGCCTCTTGAGCTACGGTATTCCATTGTTGATTTTGCTGCTCCTGAGCCTCCCGCTTAATACGAGCCATATCTTCGTCCATTTGACGACGTTGTTCATCCGTCCATACCGAGGTTTCTTGTCCTCCAGAAAAAAATGTGTGTTTTACACCAGTTTTGAATGAGCCATAGACGCAGCACAAGTACCTATGGCTTTGCGAAAATGTGTTTTCACTTGCGATATACCATTCAGGCTTGTCATTTTTCTTACCCTCTACCGAATAGCGTTGCCATGTTGAGTTTACTACCAAAGGCTTCTCCGGCCGCAATCCATGGGTCTCCATATGCTGCAAACAATCACTTACCAGATCTCTAGGGTGGGAGTCGCTTAGCGTGTAGTCGAACATGTAAAAAGTCCTTACCTAAAGTCTCAGGATTTACCGTAAGTTTCTATTTTGTTTTCCAAAATACACCGCTGGTAATGAGGTCCGCAGCTTGTCCTCGCGTCAATTTTTCAATATCTGTGCGATATCTACCCTTACGCATTATTGCTAATTGCCTTTCACTTGCTGGGAGGTTTCTCCAGGCAGCCTCCCTATCCCTTACTGAGAACAGCTGTCTATGCGCTCGCGCAAAGTCTTCAGCAGCTGAAAACGCATATTCAAAGTTGATTCCGCTGGCTACTATACTCACCTTCCCGTGCTGCCAAAACACTACTCTATAATTAGTTTGGTTCTCATCCGGCACTATCTGAATCCTATTTTCAGCGTTCGCCTTCAGAATATAGCACCGCCCATCGCGTGACCACGTGAAGGCCTGCCCTAGCGGGTCAAATTGCAGCAGCGCGCTTTTTAGCTTGGCATTTAGTTTAGACGGCAACGCCTGCACGAGGCTCTTGTTGTGCCCCCTCTCGCGCAATATTTTCGTTTCTGGCTCTGAATCCATAAGCAATTCATCAACATCACAAAAGCTATGGGCATGATCACAAAAATCCAACACAAGGCATTCATGTTTATTTGGCCATAGACGCAATCCTCTGCCAACCATCTGTTGGTAGAGGAGTCTCGACCTGGTTGGTTTGGCGATTATGACACAAGCTGTCTCCGGAGCATCAAACCCTTCCGTCAGAACAGCACAGTTGCAAAGCACCTCTATGTCACCTCGACGATATTCGCAAATAGTGGAGGCTCGTTCCTCCTTGGGCATTGAGCCATGAATCACCTTTGCTGAAACCCCGGCCCTATGAAACGCCTCGGCTAAATTCATTGCGTGTCGCACGGTAACTCCAAAACATATCGTTGGAACTCTCGCACCACTTTTTAAGTATGTATCGACCACTAAGGTATTGATTTCAGATGTATCCATAATGCTAGCCAATGAAGCAGGTAAGAAATCTCCATCAACAGTTGTGACATTGCTCAGATCAATGTCTGTCGCGATCTTTATGCCTTTTGGCCGACATAGATAACCTTCATGGATAAGCTCCCTTGCCGTCCTTTGATATATTATTTTATCGAAGACCTCACCAAGGCCTTTGGTATCATGCCGAAAAGGAGTCGCTGTAAAACCCACCAACAGCTTGCTCGTCCCACAGCCAAAGCCAAGCGCCTCCAATAAGGACCTTTGAGTGGGAGCCCCAAAGTGATGCGCTTCATCTGCAATTGCTAACTGGAAATTCGCTTCCATTAATCGTTTCATGTTCGCTGCACGCGCAGCGGCCTGTACAGATGCCAACACCACCGGCGCATTGAAATCCTTGTTATAAGCATCTACTAGCCCAACGCATATCCCAGGACATAGCATCGAGATCTTTTCGCGAGCTTGCTGCAATAGTTCGGTAGTGTGTGCCAAAACAAGACTGCGAGTTCCCCTATCACTAATCAACGCGCCGAAAATAACGGTTTTTCCACTGCCAGTGGGCAACGCTACTAACTGCCTTGTAATACCGTCTTGATTGTGACAATTAATCGCGTTGAGGCAATCCTTTTGATAGGGTCTGAGTTTAAGCACACTCTCCCCCAGCTCTTGTATTCTGCTTGATGTATGCTAAAACGGCGCTTTTAGGTATAACGATTCGCTTTGGGCCGACTCTCACATATGGAAGCAATCCATGTTGAATGGCCGCTCTCGCAGCCGACGTAGAACCAAATATCCCTAAGTTCAGTAGCAACCCAATTGTAACAAACAGCTGGTCACCTAGCTGACGATCTAGTTCTAAAATTATATTGTCAATCAATAGCGACATAATATCCTCATACTGAAGTCAAAATAGTTAGAAAATCGGAGATGAGCTCAGCGCGTTCAGCAAACTATTGCTTGAACGAAGCCAAATATATTGGTAGACTATCGACGCAATGCGTGAAGGCGATCTATCTTCACTCAACGTCGAGGGGTGATTCAGACCCTTCGACGATTCTTAGCCTTTATCCACTATACAAGGTTTTTCCTACTTCTTCGCCTTTTCCCTTATTTTAACACTAAAACACCGTTAAGGCAATATTTTAAGACAGATATTTGTATGATAAACGCCTCCCAGAAGTGACCACAACTAGCAACTACGCACGATTCACTGCCACACATGCTTGTAAATGGTCATCCTACCATTTTTTGTGCTTCAACCCAGCTATTAAATTCCTTAAGAGACAAGACGATCTTTCGACCGACTCTGCGCACAACTCGATTAAAGCCGTTACGAGCTCCATTAAAGATCAGCCAACGAATGCAACCCTGGCTAAATGCAGGACACCTTTCGGCTAACTGAGAAACGGTTAGATACTCATCAGTTGTTAAATCGGTTAACTCCATTACCATCTCCTAAACTTGGTGTACTTGGTTTCAAATTACCTTCAGCGGTCGTAAACCACATCCAATGCCAATTCATGTCTTGATTGGCCAGAATGTAGCAACGTCCGTAAATCAGATAAATTCCTGTTTTAAGACGGGTGCTCATGGCAATATAGGAATTAAAGCTAGGACAGGCCATACCTTGCGCTTGCGCGTTTAAAGCCAAAAAATCCGTGAGAATTAAGGAATTAGAGGAGCGTTTTGTATTCGGCTTGTCGCCAGTCATTCAGCAAAGTTGTGAAAATGGGATGAATACTCTGAAAAAAATGATTGATAACAGGGTTTTTTGCAAGCTCCTGCTGTGATACATCATCATCCAAATGGTAAATTGCTCGAAGATATGACCGATAGGCAATTTTGGCAATTTTCAGATTGATTTTTTTTGTTCCTTCTTCGGTTTCCAACAACCCAGGAATCGGTTTAGACAGCACGTTGTCTATCAAGGAGTCCTCGGCCCCCTTCCCCCGTCCTTTAGGTCTGTGACTTCCTAAAGGATCAATTAATCTGAGTAGTTTAAAGGGATGTTTAGAAGCCTTGGTGTAACCGCCCATTGGACCGAAGTGTTTCAATAGAGGGTGGTGAGCTATATCGCTCTTACAAGCACCTGGATTTCTAGACCATAAAATTTGGGCCGCCGCTAGATATTCTATCTCATGTTTTTGAGGAGTTGTCATTCTTTGAGGTGGGTGAATTCTGCGAGTCTCGTATTTTTTTCCTCGCCACTCCATCATTTTTAAAGACTCTGTCGGTCTTTCTTGATAAATCCCCAAAATATCTACTAGATCATCCTGCAACTGAATATCGTTTAAAATCGCCCACTCGATAACTCGTGCAGGCTTAATTTGAATTGGATACGGTGTTATGTTCTTACAAAAATCTTCAAAAATTTTTTGATAAACGGCATTCTTTGGCCTTATAATTGTCTCGTAAAGAGGCAGCGATATTTTAGACTTACAGTTTTCCAATAAAAGCCTCCTTTCCTGAATTGCTACCCATGCTTTAAAAAAGATAGATACCACTTCACCGCCAGAGTCCGGAATGATATCCTCATCGGGGTCCCCACACCATGAAATGTTAAATATTCGAAACCCTGCAAGAATAAATGGAAAAAAATTTAACTCCCAATGAGGGCATGTTAATAAATTTTTATAATCATTATCGGTTAATCGGTTGCAATGTAATTCATCTTCCCATTGTCGCATTACTTCTTTCCATGGTCGCTTAGTATCTTCGCGTGAAACACATAGCAGATCGCCATCTCGAACCAATTGCCTCGCAACAAAAGAACAGTGTAAAATCGACTCCATGGCAGTCCTTCTTTACCCAAATATTTTTTCGTTCATACGTTCTATGACAGTTCCTTTATGGCCTTCACTTAGGTGTGCGTATCGTTTAGTCATCTGAAGCGTCTTATGACCGAGGATCTCCGCCACTTCGGCCAGGGAAGCTTGATTCATCACCAGGTAACTTGCGCAACAATGCCTCAGATCATGCCAACGAAAGTTCAAAATCTGTGCTTTTTGAAGAGCTTGTTCCCAAGCGGCTCTAAGATCAGCGGGAGCATCCAAGCTTCGACCAGGAAACACGAATAGACTTGTGGTCTTCCTCATAAATAAGGCTCTTAATAGATCCAACGCCAAGCCTCGGATAGGTACCCCCCGCCGCTCACCATTTTTGGTCTCGTGTATAATCAAATACCCTTTTGCGAGATCCGCATCTTGCCATGTTAATGACATCAGTTCCGTCTTCCGCAGCCCCGTACTAAGAGCTATCACAACCGCGGGGTAAAGAAGCGCGTTACCGCTTTCTTTACACGCTTGTAAGAGCCTCTCACGCTCCACGTCGTCTAAAAATCGTACACGCCCCCTCGGTTCCGATGGCTTCCTAACCTTTCTCATTGGGTTGTCTTGAATCCATTCCCACTCTCGCGATGCTACTGATAAAAGATGGGAGAAAGAAGCGGAATATCTTACTACTGTCGAGGCGGATCTAACCTTGCCATTCTCCCCGGGGACCCTAGCCAAATGCTGTAGTTTTTCAATCAGAATAGGAGGCGTAAGATTAGCCATCAAGCAGTGACCTAGCTGCTCCTTCCACCACTCTAAATGAGTCCGAATATTTGCTTCATTTCTGGGCCTATTAGATAGTACGTCTAACAAATAGCGTTCTATCGCCTCTGCCACTGTGTGACGTTTTGCTTCCGGTGTATGTTGATAACGTCCAGACTTCATTGCCGATTCCGTCTGTTGAGCCCACAGCTTAGCATCTGTTCTACGAGCGAACGTCTGACTAACTGGTGGGTATCCTTTGATGCGAATTAGTGCCCTAAAGCTCACACTTCCATTTTTTCGTTGCCGAGTCTCAATTATAGCCATGTTTCCTCCAAAGTTGCCTTAGTCTTTCCGCAGTCCGCGAAAGGTTACCAAGACAGGCATAAAATCACAACATCGGATTAGCATTCCGATGCTGTTTGGTTCATAAATGCGTTTGTGTTTGGTGTTTAGAGCTTGTTCGGACCCATGAATATCCGGATTTGGTGCACTAATGGTGCACTCAAAGAACAAATTGATGCTCGATGGGCAACGGATTGATTGCCATGTGTTGGGATGTACTGCACCAAAATTGCACCATTTTTTGGACAAGACGAAATGCTGCTGGAGATGGTCTAGCAGGTAAGTGGCTCGTAGATACTGTGTAAGAGGGAAAAGGAAAGAGTGGGGGCGGTTGGAGTCGAACCAACGTAGACGTAAGTCGTCGGATTTACAGTCCGATGCAATTGACCACTATGCGACACCCCCGTTAGAGTGTGCTGGCAGTAGGACTTGAACCCACAACCGTCCGATTACAAGTCGGGTGCTCTACCAGTTGAGCTATGCCAGCGTGCGAACGATTTTTATACCAAATCGCGTCTTATGTTTCCACTGCTTTTTCATAAATAACGTCCGGCCCACCATTGCCACCTAATCCGCGATCAAATTCCGTAGAGGAATTTTAGGTCTTTACGAAAGGAATATAGAAACATTCTTTACGCAAATTCCTTGAGTCTGCTAACAAGTACCTTCCGCAAATATAGCGAAGGGATGTCATTGTATGCTCAAGAAAGGCCTTTTCACCACCTGCGTATCATTAGCTGCTATTGGAATTTTAATGCCAAGTTGCATGCCTCAGCGAGACCATGACTTCTGCGAGGTACGAGAAATCAATGCCCATTGGGATATCGAGGATCTCTATGAGTGTACATGTGTTCCAGACCACCCGATTACTCTTAAAGAGGCTATTGAGCTAGCTTTAGAAAACAACCTGGATGTACGTCTTCAATACTATGAGGCGGCTGTTCAATGCGAAACTTTCCGACAAGATGCGCTGAAAGAGTTGGGTCAGCTTAATGCGTTTGGCGAGGTTTCTCACCGTAACCGTAATACAGGTAGCTTTTCGCAATCCTTAACAAATCAGCCACCAGCGCCTCCTTCCATATCATCTGAACAGGATAGTAAGGTGGCACACTTGTGGTTTGTATGGAATGCTCTGGACTTCGGTCTTGCTTACTACCAGTCTCGTCAAGATTTGGATAAGCTAGAAATCATCAAGCAACGTCAATTACGTGCTAGACAAAATTTAGTTCTAGATGTCACCAGAGCTTACTATCGTGCTAGTGTGGCGGGTCGTGCAGTTCACCAGGCGGAAAGGCTTATAGGTACCCTTAAAGAGCGTCACGAAGCTGTTGGTCGCGAGGTCAGCGAACGTACAGTTTCGGAGATGCGGGGTCTTGCGGAGCAGGATCGTATTATCGACTTAGAAATTAAGCTATATGCTTTTAGAAACGAGTATCGCAGTGCACTGACGGAACTTGAGGCCTTGATGGGAATACCTCCTAGCTGCCTGGTAGAACTTGCTGGATTCGATTTAATGGATGTTCCCGAAATTGCTGTGGAACTCTGTGCATTGGAATACGAAGCGTTGACAAATCGTCCGGAGTTAATCGGTCAGGATTTCCAAGTGAACATCGATATCGATGAAATCCATAAATCCATATTAAACATGTATCCAGGTGTTGGCATTTTCGGTGGTTATAATCATGACTCCAACAAATTCCTATTATTCCATAACTGGTGGAATATTGGTGTTCACGCTACCATCGACCTCCTATCCTTGCCTTCCAAACAGGCTACTTTGTGCAAAAACTGGTATCAGCGTTGGTTAGACGAAAGAACGCGTCTATCCATGAGCATGGGTGTGTTAACTCAGGTTCATTTGGCGTTCATTAACGTAGAAGAAACACGTGAACAGTATCGTCTTGCACGTGAGATGTTTCGCGTGAAAAGTCGTAAATTTGACCTTGCGAATACTATGATAGAGGCGGGCCAGCTCAATGAGGATGACGTGATTCAGTATGATGCTGAAGCTCTTTTTGCCGATTTAGAAGCGTTTAAGGCATTTGGTAACCTTCAAGTGGCTTTTGAGCAGCTCAGCAATGCCATCGGTCGTACGTTGCGCTTTTCAGAGCTAGATGTCGGAGGTGCTCTTTGGGATGTTCGTCAGCCCTGCGACCCGGCCTTATGGATGGAAGTTGAAACGCAAGAACCTGTAGAACCTTCTGCGTTTCAAGTAGAGCCAAGACCCGACACAACCGAACATCAGGATGTTCCTAAAGAATAGTCTACTTGGCATGATTACTATACCACGCGCGGCTTGAAATGGTGACTTGGACCATGCGAGAGCCCATACGCGTTAAGCTAATTTGACTTTTTTGAAGTCTATTGGGCTAACTTTTCCCAGTTTGGAGACAAGCCTAGCGACGCTGTAGTTATGGTGACAATCCGGTAGCAATCAGGGTCTAAGCATTACCTTCACGCCACAACACACTTGCAACGGAATCAAATAGACGCACTAAATATGAGGTCCATGGTCCGCGCACTTTGATACGCCCCTCTTCTCCTATTTTTAGGGACCCTAGTTCGTCTAAGGAGATAAGCACAGGAAAATAACTATCCATCATATGATACTCCCCTTTTCGAACCTCCTCGACTGCTAACCATCCGCCATTGACCGAGGCCAGTTCCGGAAATTCGAGAACGGCTGCTCGCACGGGTGCTATGCGTTGAACGGTACCTGATATAGAGTTACCTAAACCACGTGGGGAAAAGGTAACGCGCTGTCCTACTTCAAGGGTGTGTATGTCTCGTTCTGGAACAAAGCACATCACGTTTATGTGAGTGGCTGACGCAATTCGTCCTAGCATGGAATTCTTGCCTACAAATTGGCCATTGCGAAGATCTTCGTCCCAATCCATCACATTCCCATCCACCTCAGCGACTATCTTCAACTGATTGATTTGCTGCGACAAGGTATCGGCTTCGGCTTCGGCACGAGCTAACTCAGCCTGCTTTTCTTGATAGTATGAACGTAGCTTGTCTGATTGTCCAATAATCTCCATTTTCTTGCGCGTAAGCTCTCCCTGGGCCTTTTTCGAGTCAAATTCTTTAGAGAGGTCTACCGAGGTGAGAACGACCAAGATATCTCCCTTTTTGACTACGCTATCTCTTTTGACGTTAAGTCTCTGAATTTGTGCATCCGCGGGAACGTAAATAATGCGTGAGTCTACGGGAAACGTGGTCGCAGGAAACGAGAGTGTATGCGGTAATGGTACGACCGCCCAAAGTAGTAGCAGAATCACCAATCCCAACGACGTAATACTGCGTTCATTTAACGTAGCAAGGTGTTTAACGCGTTGAAATGCGGTAATTTCCCACACAACAGGCCAAATAAAAAACAGAATAACCTCTACAATAAAAAGGAGTATACCTACCGTTTTGGTAAATGCGTAATATACAAAGAGTGCGATGGCGGTGTACAGCACCAAACGATAGAGAAAGGTAAAGATGGCATAGGCTATTAAAAACCGCTGCTTGTCTTGGGAAATTCTCGGTTCTATGTTTGGTATTTTCATCCCCAAAAACACGCGATAAAAGGCAAAACGCGCGATTTGAAAAGCTCTAGCTTGTAGATTCTCTACTTTCAGCCAATCCATTAAGAGATAATAACCGTCAAAACGCAGAGCAGGATTGAGGTTGATCAATAGGGTCGAGATCCAGTTAGCGGAGGCCAAAACAAAAAAAACGCTTTGCAGTATACCCGGGGAGCTAAATACCCATAATATCGAAGCAAGGGCGGCAATGGTAGATTCAGTGATTACTCCTGCAGCTGATATAAGCATGCGTTTTTTAGTGCTAGCAAGCTTCCAAGCATCGGTGACGTCTGTATAAAGAACGGGAAAGAGAATCAAAAACGCCACGCCCATGGTTGGTACACGTAAGCCATACTGCTTAGCTGTATAAGCATGGGCGAACTCATGAACAATCTTAGTACCGCAAATGGCTGCTCCATATGCTATTAATCCGGAAACGTTGAAAAAATAGGTAAAGGTGGAAATAAAACTATCCCAGTTTACGGCTACAACACCCAAACCCCAGATGCATATGATGAAATAAATCATCACCGCGGTACGACTTAGCAAAAACCGTACCTTGGGTAATGTTCTACTCAAAAAGGCGTCAGGATTAATTAGCGGTATCCGGAAGAATAGGTAGTATAGAAGGAACGCTTTTACAGGGTTCATTTTTGAGCGCGCAGATTGTTCCATAAGGGCTTCTGAAGGCTTCTGAACCTCAAGGAGATCTTGCTTTGAGGCATCTATAAAAAAGGTCGAAAGCTCGTCAATGGTTACCCGTAAAGTGGTGTGCTCGTCTAACGCAATCAGCAACTCTCGATAGGTCATTCCTGGCTTAATATGCTGCAAAATTATGGCTTCGGCCCAACTAATTTTGTAGTACTGCGTGCGCACGGGATCAAATAGGTTATATGTGGGGGAACCATCGGACTCGTCAGGTCCTTTAAAAATCTGCAAATCCTTGCGAATCAATGGAAGTTGTTCATCTGGAGATATCTGAGGATCCATTGGACTCCCGTGGTTTAGTCTATACTATTTCTATAGCAGGTCCGGTTCATCTTTAGAAAGAGCCGAAAAGCATCAACCTTCCAGACGGTGCTTAATTCATTTTTTTTAAATTAATAGTGCGTTTATTTTACCCGTTTTTGGTAAGGTCCAGAATATGAAGACAAAAATCTACCCCCTACTTTTTCTACTGTCCCTCTCCTTCATCCTGGTAACTGCCGAGGAATATCGTGTGGTGCTGGAGCCAAAATTTCATACCACTCTTTCTTCCGAAGTCACAACCACGGTAGAAGTGATTTCCAAACGCATGGGTGAGCGCTTTAACAAAGGCGATGTTCTAATGCGCTTAAGTGACGCCGTCTACCGTTCCAACCGCGCTAAAGCTCTAGCAGCCCTAGAACGTGGTAAAGCGGAGCTAAACGCTCAACAAAGGCTATACAAAGACAAAGCGGCTTCCACTCTGGATCTACGCGAGGCTGAAGCTAAAGAAGCCTTAGCCGCAGCAGACCTCGCATTGGCTGATAAGGAATTTCGCGCTTGTACTTTAGTGGCTCCCTACAACGGCAAGGTACAAGATCTAAAGGTGCAGGAGTACGAGCATGTGCAGCCAGGACAAGCGCTGATGGAAGTTTTGGACGATAGTGTCCTCATTGCCAAGCTATTATTACCTTCTACCGTAGCGTTGACTCTAAAGCTGGGTGAAACGCTTACCATCTCTCTTCCTGAAGTCAATAGTTCGGTTTCAGCGGTGATTACCCACATAGCCCCAGGGATTGATCCGGCCAGTTCGTTAGTAAAAATCGATTCAGAAATCAAGAATGATCAAGATGCTCTCCGAGCCGGAATGATAGGCATTTTACAAATAGGCAACGTTGAGAGTCATCCATGAGCGAACCAAAAGATGCCTCGCTCCCGCAACTCCTAGCGGTACTTAATCAGTTACATTTAAAGGCTTTTACAGCGGCGACGCGCGAAGCACTGACGTTCATGATACTAAACGACACGCAGAAGCTTGTGAAGTATGATCGGGCGATTCTGTGGTCTATTCGTAATCATAAACTCGTCTGTCAAGGGGTTTCAGGACAAATTGAATCGCTTTCAGAATCTCCTGTAGTGCGAGAAGTCTCAACTATAATAGGGCAACTTCAAAATCTGGAGGAGCCCCAGATCATCGATTTAAAAGGCCGTTTACCTGGGTCTGATTCTACAGCAAAAAATACAACACTCGGCCTACCTTCAGTTGCATGGGTACCCATAAAGGATGAAAATGGTCTTACAATAGGCTTATGGCTAGAACGTTGGCGGACTGTATGGACAGCAGAGGAAATAAAGGTAGTTGCCTACCTAATGCAAGGGTATGCGGCTGCTTGGACACGTAAGCAACCACTAATCGGTTTTTCACTACCTTCCTGGCAAACCATACTCGTTTCCACAGCCTTGGTGTCACTAATTTTATTATTGATACCGGTTCCATTAAGAGTGGTTGCCGCTTGTGAAATCATCGCAAAAGACCCTATTCTTATTACCGCTCCCCTTGAAGGAATTATCGCAAAAGTTGACGTTACACCCGGAGAGCCAGTTAAGGAGGGCCAAACCCTCTTTACGTACGACAAACGAGTGCCGCTACAGCAGCTAAAAATCGCCCAAAAGCAAGTAGAAGTCACCAATGCCCAGCTGAATCGTGTGCTAACATTAGGCCTTTCAGATACTTCCTCCTTGAGTGAGTCCGCCGTATGGAAGAATCAGCTGGCTAAAGATAATATTGAATTAGACCTTGCCCGCTATCACTCAAGTCAGCTTGAGGTCACCTCTCCAACCACGGGCATCGCTCTATTCGACAACCCAGATGAATGGAGGGGAAAGCCTGTAAAAGTAGGTGAAAGAGTGATGGTGGTCAGCAAACCTGGAGACACTAAGGTCCGCATTTGGGTGCCCGAAAGGGATAACGTAGTAATCCGAAAAGACCGCCCTATCAAGGTTATTCTGAATATCAATCCGCTAGTCAGCTACTCAGCAGAACTGACATATGTCTCCAATGTAAGTAAATTAGGCGAAAAGAATATCCCGACCTTTACTGCAGAGGCTGAATGGCCAAAGGATACCCAGCCCGATCTAAAATTAGGCTTGAAAGGCACGGCCGTGTTGTATGGTGAAAACGTTTCGCTACTCTATTGGATTGCACGTAAGCCTTGGGCTGCTATTCGCGAGTACCTGGGCTGGTAACTCCTTACTCATTCATGTCCAAAATATCTAATAATCTGTCATATGAACTTCGTTCTATGATCCCACTGGTGGAGTCTGCTTTACCATCTGATAAGTCCGATAGCGAATCTTCGAGATTGTTCGTGTTCCCAAGCATTTGCCATAAGTCAGTAGCTCTCTCCAAAACCTCTGCTAGGTTAAAAAAGTTACTGCTTTTTGCCTCAAAAGAGGAAGACACTAGCTCAGTAATAAGGGAGGCTCCGGTCTCAGTATTGTAGGACATTAGTCCTGCAAACCCAATCATTTGTCCCGTACTACTCATTTGATTTAACCCGTGAACCCCAAAGAACCCATCAGGATTGAATGCTATTGGTGCAGGATCCGAATTCGGCACAGGTTGGGATATGAAGACTGGAGTGGGAGTCTGTTGCACTATCGGAACAAAAGGTGTATTGGTTTTTTGGAAGTTAATAGTAAAGAATTGGGAACTTCGATCAACTCCGCCATTTGCGGTTCCCCCATCATCGATAAGCGTTACTTTCACAGTAGTAGTTCCGCTAAATTCCGGTGCTAAAGTGTAGTGAAAAATACCATCATTGCCTATCGTAGGCGAGCCAGAGAAGGCACTTGCATCCGTAGGGAGCACGTCGAAATGTACTGTCTGTCCAACCTCGTTAGATGGTCCATAACTAACGTCACTAGCTACGGAGACAGAGCCGCCCGTTGATCCTCCATCTAATTGAATGTCAGGAACTAGTGTGAAGGAAGGAGCGTCGTTTTGTGAGGCAATGTTAATCATGAAGGTCTGAATGGTACTCACATCTACTCCTCCATTATCTGTACCACCATTGTCACGAACACGAACCTGTATCTCAGCACCTCCATAAGCATCAGGTGCAGCTGTATAACTTAGGGTACCGTTTGCATCGATGACAGGCCCAAAGCTAAAGAGTCCAGGATTGTTATTGCCTACAATTTCGAATTGAAGTGTTTGAGAAGCCTCATTGGAGGGTCCTACACTAATATTCGTAGCAAAAGCAATCTGGGTAACAGGCCCTTGGTCTTCAATAGATATAACGCTAGCAGGAATTGTGAATGTAGGTGCGTCGTTAACAGGAGCCACATCAATTGTAAAGGTTTGAATGACGCTTGTGTTTACCCCGCCATTTGTTGTGTTACCACTGTCAAGCAGGCGCACTTGAATAGTAGCACTTCCGAAAGCATCAGAAGCCGAGAGATAAGACAACGTTCCATTGGAATTAATGCTAGGACCAACAGTGAAGAGCGCAGCGTTACTATTACCCACAATCTCAAAACTTAATGTTTGTCCTATCTCGTCTACTGGTCCAGCACTGATGTTCGTGGCAAAATTAGCAATATTTTGAAGCCCCGCATCCTCGTTAGATGCTACTGAGGTAGACGCCAGCGAAAAGCTTGGAGCATCATTGACTGGGTTAACTGTAATGGTGACGGTCACGTCTGTACTGTTACTGCTAGCATCTTTAGCATGGTAGACGAAACTGTCAGTGCCATTGAAGTTTAAGTCTGGAGTATATGTAAATGTGCCGTCAGCATTCAGCAGGAGAGTACCATTTGCGGTTGTGCTGACAAGTTCGGCAGTCAAGCTGTCGTTTTCTACGTCTGTGTCATTACCTAGGACAGATGTGCCGGTAAGAACATTGTCTTCATTGACACTATAAGAATCTGCAACAGCAACTGGAGCATCATTGACTGGGTTAACTGTAATGGTGACGGTCACATCCGTACTGTTACTGCTAGCATCTTTAGCACGGTAGACGAAACTGTCTGTGCCATTGAAGTTTAAGACTGGAGTATAAGTAAATGTGCCGTCAGCATTCAGCA
>CAYTFC010000059.1:0-19698 GCA_964436955.1 uncultured bacterium
TTCTTCACGTTGCTGAGCGGAATATTTCTTTTTCATACAGAACCTCCTTAAGTGCATTTAAGGAGGACTATGCTCAACAGGCGCTTTGCAAAAAATATGGGTCTATTTGACGCTTACGTTACAAACGGTTTAAAAGGCTGTGCGCATTCATTATGTGATTTTTTTGTGGAGACTTGCCATGGATTGGAAACCGGCCTTCTTCATATTGGCCTCGGTGAAATGGACTGCGACTTACATGACAGATGTCGCATGAATGATTCGATAAGCCTTGCGCAAGCAAATCGATCAGCTCGCATTGATGCGGGCATACAGTCCTTTCTAGGCGTAGATCCATCAGATGCTGTGTATCAACAGTCCAGATCTTACATGACTACAGGTTTGCAAGTAGCTTCCTTAGCCGCTGGAGGGTATGGAGCGGTAAAAGGGTTAGCATATCTCCATAGAATGCCGATGCTCTCGCCTACCAAAACGTTGCAAAATTTAAACCGCTTCCATCAAAATGCTTATAACCTCTCCAAAACAGCGCAAAACAACATTCGGATATTGCGTGGTTGGGCAAAAAGCAAAGGCTGGGAACGATTGCCTAATCCTAAGGGAGCTCCTGAAAAGTGGGGTGTATATAATAACGATAAATTCGAGTGGAGACTTATGATAAAATCGGAAGCGAGCTGTAACGAAGGCTTAGCCAACAATAGCTATCTTCCGCGGTTTGATGCCAGATTGGATAAGCATGGTGATCGTTATATTAACCCTTTCAACGGTAAAATTGGTAATAAGGAAGTTGGCCGACACCTCTTACTGGATCGAGAATATTGGTGATAAAATGACGGAAAACATAACTTTGCTACTAAAAATACTTTTAAACAAACAGGGACGTGAGGATGAACGAGATGAAGCAGCAGCTTATCTTGGTAAATACGACGACGAAGAAGTGTTACAAGCATTAGTGTCTATTGGGAAGGATCCTTCTGAGAACGATATTGTTCTCGATTCATGTGGAGTTTCCATCGCGGAGATTCTCATAAGACGTAATAAATTTGATTCCAATATTTTAAAGTTCTTAGCTGACACCGCAAAAGATTCTGCTATTCAATATATTTTGGGCATTAAGCCCGACTGGGCATCGAGGATGGAACAAGTACAGTAATAATCCACTCAGTCTTGTTGATCCTTGGGGACTTGCTGGACAGGACCTATTTGACCGCAACAAAGCAGGGGTGAGTGCAGGCAGACGCAGTAATGGCCCTGGCGTCCATGGAGAAAGCCAACGCCCCACAAACATCGCAGGATGTCGCGGAGGAACCTTCGGACCTCCTGCTCCGCATTCTGGTGACTATTCGCCAGTTACAAACGGTTTAAAAGGCTGTGCGCATTCATTATGTGATTTTTTTGTGGAGACTTGCCATGGATTGGAAACCGGCCTTCTTCATATTGGCCTCGGTGAAATGGACTGCGACTTACATGACAGATGTCGCATGAATGATTCGATAAGCCTTGCGCAAGCAAATCGATCAGCTCGCATTGATGCGGGCATACAGTCCTTTCTAGGCGTAGATCCATCAGATGCTGTGTATCAACAGTCCAGATCTTACATGACTACAGGTTTGCAAGTAGCTTCCTTAGCCGCTGGAGGGTATGGAGCGGTAAAAGGGTTAGCATATCTCCATAGAATGCCGATGCTCTCGCCTACCAAAACGTTGCAAAATTTAAACCGCTTCCATCAAAATGCTTATAACCTCTCCAAAACAGCGCAAAACAACATTCGGGTATTGCGTGGCTGGGCAAAAAGCAAGGGCTGGGAGCGATTGCCTAATCCAACGGGTGCACCGGAAAGGTGGGGAATATACAATGCAAATGGCAAGTTTGAATGGCGTCTTAGGATAAAATCTGAAGCTAGCACTCGTATTGGGTTGGAATCAGGAAGTCATGTACCAAGATTTGACGCCCGGGTATTGACCGACCTTGACGGAAAGAGCTATATTAATCCATTTAGTGGAGAAGTTGGGAATAGTCGTATTGGAACTCATTTGCCTTTAGAGAATGTGTACTAGTAATATGCTAAAAAAATTAAATTCACATGAAAGACAGAATACAATTATTGATTGAGATATTACTTGATCGAACAGCTAGTTTAGATGAAAGAGATGATGCTGCAATGGACCTCGGAGAGTGCAACGATCTAAGAGCATTAAGCGCATTAGTTAAAATTGCATCCAAGCCTAGCGTAAATGATCACCACATTTTAGATGTATGCGGTGAATCGATAGCTAGAATATTGGTAAAACAAAATGATCTTAGAAATGATTTTATAGATGAGTTGCCGCATAAGATAAAGGAAGAAGTCTTGCTTCTTGTTAAATCCAAAAAACCCGAATGGTTTTCCAGTCCCTCTTAAGGCCTTGTTTACCCTTTCAGGGAAGATTTTCGGCCACCAGATATGGCTAACTTAGATCGCTTGACGGTTTGAAACTGTGCTCGCAAGATTGCGGGACCTATGGGTACTAATGAGGGTTTCTTCGAAACTAAAATGGATATAGGCTTTTAACGAAAGGAGATTAATTTATAAGACTTAACCTTACTTTAGAGCTACCGTAACGCCTTGTGAAGATCTTCGTGTTCGAAAGCAGATGCCATCCGGTCGATCTCGCTTTTTTTATCTTATATCTCATAGCCTCTTCACGCCATAAGGCTGTCGCAGCGCCAACCTCTCTGCAAAGATTGATTGCTCCATTCACTTTCCTTCTCGTTCTTTACGGGAAATACGGATGCGCTTTGGCAATTTGTCAGCCTCTAATTCTGAACCTAACGTATCAACTGAAGGGTCGACTAGTTGGGCCAGACGATCAATCAATCCGAAAATAAATAGAATTTTGGCATAAGCGCCAAAAGAAACGCCAGGATCCCCACTTTCGATTTTGCTTAGAGTGGTGCGGCTGATCGATGCTCGATCAGCAGCAAGCTGCATAGGGATTCGTCGCCTTTTTCTAGCATCACGAAGGTCCTGTCCAAATTTTTTTAGCGCTCTTTTTACAGGAAGAGGAATGTTGTTATCGTTCATTATATTAGTCCTTATATGCCTTATCGTATATAAACGTGATCATTAAGTAAATGCCTTTTGGATTAAAATCAGCTGAATTATTTTGTACAGAGAGCCACGGAGCTATCAGTCTGCTCCAGAATAGCTAGGCGAAAGCGAGAAAATATCATGGAGGTTTCATCATGGTATTGGTTTTGCTTGAGAAACAATTGTTTACCATTTTCTGCAAAAATGAATTCCTTGCAGTCTAGAATTTCTCTAAAGATATCTCTTGGAATGTCCCTGTATATAAATTGTTTAATTGTCATCTAATCAAATAATCACTATGTTCGTGAGCATTTTTATCATGAGGTGACCATGAAGCGCTTTCATACATACATGCTGTTCGTTTTTGTTGCTTGGCTTGTTTCAACACCAATGAATTGTGCAGGGTTACGAATAACAGCTGAAACCGAGTCATTGGCAACAGTTTGTGGATGCGTCAATGTGACCTCTGGTGACTTCTTCATGGCTAAACCTGACCTTCTCACGAATGGTCCCACCCCTCAATGTCACGCTTGCCTCTATGACAGCGGATTGCCTTTTGACAGTCCCATTTGCGGCTATGCCACTGGTTTTCACCATCCTCTTTTAGTTACAGGACTGTATGTGGAAGCAAAGAGACGCTTCGTTGCTTCCATGCAACTTAATGAGCGTGAAGGTTTTTCGCTCCCCTATTTAGGAAACCCTATTCATCATGGTATTGAATTCTACATTGATCCCGATCTATTCACCCGCGGCTATACCAACTACAGTGAGCTAGGTTTAAGCGGACGCACCAATATTCGCAATCGCAAGGCTACTTATTATGGTTTTGGAAAGCATCACACTTGGGGACAATTTGAAGTCACGGATGGTTCGGGTCGCAAACGTTATTATGAACCTTTCAAACATGAGGACGGGTGCACCTATTGGCGATTGGCCAAGGAAATCAAGCCCAATGGTCACCACGTTCATTTTGAGTATTGGAATTGCTTTTACTTGAAGTCCGTCAAAACAACCAATCCCACCGGAACACTTGTCTACCATACGCTAGAATACAGTGCAGACCCCGTCGGCTATAAAGTGATTGCTAGCAATGGTCACAAGACCACCTATTCACGGCGATCGCTTTCTCAAACATGTTTTAATGGCTATGGCCGTCAGTCAACCACAAGAACTTGCGGTACAGGTGTCGATTCCACACAAGGAATTGCAGCTCAATATCAAATAGCCGGTGGCAAGCTTCAGCACGTGCAGTGGAAGATTAACCGCATCTCCTATTCCGATGAGAGGTTTCTAGACATCAATTATAGCGACCAAGGCAAAGTGCTTTCGTTATGCGCTCCAGTTGGAACTGGTAACACGCCCATACCAATCGCTTAGTTCAAGTATGAGAGATTTAAAACGAGTGTATGGGATGCGCACGGTACACAAACGCTTTACCATATGCGAGACCATCACATCGAATCCATAGAGAAATATGCTGGAGATGGCTCACTTTACATGACAGAGCATTTTGCATGGGCTAAGCAAGAGCCGCTTAATGGCAATCTAATTGGCCGAGGCATTTCACGAGGCAAAGATCAATTTATTCACTACATTCAGGTGAATTATGACAGCCGGCACAATGTATCTAAGGAAACACTCTTTGGCAATTTAACAGGCAATGCCTCCGAAACGTTTTCCCTAAATAACGGACAGCCTCAGGAAACCGAACACTACGCTATTGCTTATGAGTACACCACCGATGGCTTTAATCTCCCTGTACGCGAAATACAGGATGATGGAACGGAGATCATTCAAACTTATCTCCCCCAGACAAACCTCTTAACAAATAAACTCACGAAGAAGGGGAAGATTCTTCAACGTGAATTTCATGACTATATCGACGGATTGCTCGTGGGCACTATTGAAGATGATGGAAGCGCCGAGGCCGAAGAAGACCTCACTGATGTCACCACACGCCTAGGCAAACGTATTATAAGAAGGCAAAGTGCTCCTGCTGTCGGCTTCCCCGATCAAGTCATTGAAAGCTATATCGATCTAGCCACAGGCCTAGAACACCAGCTCAAGCGCACACAATATCACTACGATCATGCAGAAAACACTATTTGCGAAGAGATCTTTGATAGCCACAACACCTTAAGCCACCGCTTGCAGTATGACTACGATGCCAAAGGCAACCTTATTTCCCAAATCGATGCTATAGGACGCTGTTTTAAGTACGCCTATGACGCTAACCGCAATAAAGTATATGAAGAGTTAATCGGCAGTAACGTCTCCACCAACTATACTTATGACCTCTCGAATCGTTTGATTAGGGAAGAGCAAGTCCATCCGCATGCCCTACTGGTCACTCAGCATAGCTACGACTATCTCGGCAATCGCATCAGCACGATCGATCATCGCGGACATCAGACACGTTATACTTATGATGACTTCAATCGCCAGATCGCTATCACTTATCCGGACAACGCCACCATTAAGAAAAGCTACAACATCCTTGGTCATTGCACAGCAGAAATTGATGCCCATGGCCATGCCACAACTATACATTATAACATCCGTGGAGCCCCGATTGCCAAACAATACCCAAATGGCAGTCAAGAACGTTGGGAGTATTACCTTAACGGTAACTTAGCCAAAAAATGGGAACGCAATGGCCTATGTCAGCATTATCATTATGATGGGCTCAATCGCCTCACACAAGTGGAAAGCTATGATGTGGAAGGACACCTGCTAGCCAGAACAGAAGACATTTATAAGGGCCATCAATTGCACCATCGCATTGATGCCAATGGCTATGTAACAGAGTTTGCGTACGACCAAGCCGGTCGTAAAATAGCGGAGATCAAGCAAGATGCCAATGGTTGGAGCACGACAAGCTTTGAGTATGATGCCTTAGGACGCCAATGTGCGACAATGCAATGGATAAGCGAAAGCACAGCCATCAAAGAAATTCACACTTATGACCCTCTAGACCGCCTTGTTGAAACAAGGCAAGAGGATCTTGACGGTCATATTTTCCGTCGTAAACGCATCACCTACACACTCATGGGTGATGAAGCACAACAACACGTAGACCACTCCCAAGAACGTACATCCACCTCTGAAACCCAATACGACACACAACGCAGGCCCATAGCCCTGATCGATGCCCTGGGACACACTACCACCTTTCACTACGAAGAACAAGCCGGTCCCTCCCGATCATTGCGTATCACACGTACCGACCCCTTAGGCCATCAAACCATCCTCCAGCACGACGCCCTTGAACGCGTGATCAGTAAAGAACAGCGTAACCCCGTAGGACAACGAAGTGCCTACGAGGAGTATACCTACGACCTTAAAGGCCAGAAAATTGAAGATCGACGTTGGATAAACACGGGAGGTATCTACCAAGTCACTTGGCAGTACGACCCCATGGGCCAAGTAACGCAAAGTCAAGAAACAGGATCAGACTCAAGCACAAAAGTAACGCGATTCAATTACACATCTTCCGGAGAGCTCGCAAGCACACATAAACCTGATGGCATTATCCTCTATCAATCCTATGACCTGCTAGGCCGCCTCACCTTACAAACCGCATCAGACAAAAGTATTGCTTACAGCTATACTTACGACAACAATCACAACCTTCTTTGTTCCACCGATCAACTGTCGGGAAAGCAAACCATTTTAAAATATGATGCTTGGAATCGACCTATCGATGAGCAACAAGCCAACGGACTTACACTCAGCTATATCTATGACTCCCTAGGCCGTCTAACACGATTGACAATCCCGGATGCCACACACGTAAATTATAGCTACCAAGGACCACACCTAAGACAAGTCGCACGTCATCAATTCACTCATCAATATGAACAGTATGACATGATCGGCAATCCCCAGCACATGACCCTCATCGGCAATGCAGGGAACATAGAACAGCAGTGGGATAAATTGGGACGCCCCATTCTCTACCGCACACCTTACGGATCAGAAACCGTACCCCCAAATGGATACGATGCCGCCGGCAATCTGAAAACCTTCCACGTAGAAACTCTTCAAGAACAGACCACCAATAGCTACAACTATGACGACCTCTATCAGTTAACAGAAGAAGAAGGATGCATCACACACCATTACGCCTATGACTCTTTGCATAACCGCTTGCAAAAAGATGCTCAGACCTATCAGCTAGACGGACTCAATCAAATAAAATCGGATTCACTCAGCCATTACACCTATGACGCCAATGGCAACCTCACTGCTATCACCGGACCCGAGGCTCAATGTTATACCTACGATGCCCTAAACCGCCTCATCCATGCACAAAGCCCCTCATGGAAAGTAACCTATACTTACGACAGTCAGGGCAGAAGACTCTCAAAACACCTCTCTCATTGGAATGGCGAGCAATGGAACGATGAACCAGAAGAACTCTTTGTCTATCAAGGACACTGTGAAATCGGCACCATGCAAAACGGACGTCTGCGAGAGTTGCGAGTCCTTGGCCTAGGGAAAGATGGAACCACTGGAGCAGCAGTTGCCATCGAAAAAGAGGGAAACACATATGTTCCCTTGCATGACTATCGAGGCAATGTCGCTGCTATCGCTATCCCTTCAGGGGAACTGATTGAAACCTATCGCTATTCCGCTTTTGGAGAAGAAATCCTAGAAAACACCTCTCCTATTAGCCCCTGGAGATTTGCCAGCAAACGTAAAGATGAACAGACAAAAACCCTGCATTTTCGTTGTCGAGATTATCACCCTGGCCTAGGACGATGGTTAACACCAGACCCCCTAGGATTTGCTGATGGCCCTAATTTGTATGCCTATGTGCAAAACAACCCACTGATCTTTTTTGACCCCTGGGGACTGACCAAGAAAGCCCACCAGATGGAAGAAGGTAACAATGACAATCACCTTTCGATTATGGAAACAGTCACGACATTGGTGAATGACCTTCTAGAGAATCCTAGAACACACGGAGCATTGCAAGTAGTCAGTGCTAATTTTGAAATGCAAGCCGGAGTGTTGCTGACAACAGCAACAGGTGGCTGGGCAGCCCCTATTGGAGCCTGCGTCATTGCACATGGCCTAGACCAATTCGTCAGTGGAATGAGAACGGTGATGACAGGCGAGCATTACGACTCAGCCTCCTTACAGCTCATGCAGAACGCAGGAATGTCTGCCGAAATGGCTAATATGACGGATGGCACATTCAGCATGGTGGCCACTTTGGGTGGGGCTGCCGTTGTTAAAAATGCCGTTCCCAAAGTAGCAAAAGTTCTTGGTGCTTCCGAAACTGCCATCGCTACTGAAGTTCAAGCCGAAAAAGCATTGCGCTTCAAGCCCTTTAATAAAGATTATTACAGACACAATCTAAAGGTCTTGACGGGAGAAAACCCACCGCCTAGCATACATGCTCACCATGTCTTTACGCAGAAACGCCGAGATGAATTTTTAAGATATGGTATAAATGTGGACGACCCCAGATATCTAACCTGGTGGGAAGGCTCTTCCCACGTAAGAGCTAGGCAAACATATGAAAATGAATGGAAGCGATTTTTCATGAAAAATAATAACCCAACATCAGATCAAATCCTGGAACATGGGAAGCTGTTGATGCAAGAGTACGGCATTAAGGTTAACTACTAAGGCGAGGAAAAATGGATTCCAGGCAATTTTATGAGTTCAGCAGTAAATTAATGCATTCTGCAGTGCAAGTTTATCCGTTCGAAATGAGAAAATCACGAAATTATGAAGATTCGGATAAATTAATTTACGGCAACTATGAAGGGATTAATTTTCCAATCATTTTTAAATATGAAGATGGAAAAAACTGGTGTGATCTGCTTGATACAGGTCTGGGTAGCCTCTATTTAGTTTCTGATAGAATGAAAGCGATATTTGAAGAAAATCAGTTTACAGGTTGGAGATCTTTTCCGACTAGGGTTTATGACAAAAAAGATAATGAAATCTCTGGATACCATGGTCTTTCATTCTTAGGGCGTGCTAGCAAACCAACTTACGATGAGAGGACCATTATCGAGGAACAGTATGCTCCCAATGCATCTATTGCTCGCTATTATATAGGGTTAACTTTCGATGAATGGGATGGTTCTGATTTCTTCGTTTTGAAAGACACTCTAATGACTTCGATAACCAAACGAGTAGCGGATGAACTGAAAAAACATAAATTTACTAATTTAGAATTGACCAGTTTTATTGAAATTAAAGATAACGTGCGAAACGTACCCCAACACTTTAAGACCCAGTAAACATCGATAGTCAAGGAAGACGACTCTCCAAATAGCTCAACAATGAACTCGAACGGCTTTTCGTTGGTCGCGGTACAGATTCGTACGTGCAAAATTACCGCATACGGCTCCTGTTTGGTATAAATATTGATGACCCAGCCCCTTCTTGTAAACGCTTAAAGTAGAGTTTGTCTTCAATAAGCTCATTGGTATCTGGTTCAACTTTAACCATAGCCAAAAACTTTTGAGCATTGGTCAAGTTATCTGCAATCTGCTTTTCTAATACACATTCCTGAAGTTTCGTGACCAGTGCATCCAGTTCTTCAGGGTCTCAAAGGGCACTCCATTTTCAGCAGCTTGCATTCCTGCGACGACCTGTTTAAAGTCATAAGGCACAACACCCGGTCTATTTAATTGTTCTCTCCAATTGCACAGAGTTGATATTAGAGCACTTTAGGGCTACTGTAACGCGTTTTTGAGATCTTCGTGCTTGAAGGCAGATTCCATCCGATAATGACCCAATACCAGCTCAAATTTTGGAACATGGGGAACGGTTAATGAAAAAAGAAGGCATTAGAGTCAATTATTGCCGATTCTTGATGAATTGATCGACAAGATCAAAAAGAAACTAACGGATGGCAAGATCTTGCCAAAGTCTAAACTTAAAGAAGCCATAGGCTACTTCTGTGGCCTGATTCCCTATTTAAAAAACTACACCAAGAACGCTTGTGCAAGGCTGGACAATAACGTGGTGGAAAGGGCTGTAAGACCCGGCGAGCACTATGACTTAGCCTCCTCACAGCTCATGCAGAACGCAGGGTAAGAGACAAATGAAGACAGGTTGAATTGAAATTTAAGATGTGTTTTTTACGCTTTTTGCTCCGGTTATTTGGTGAATTGTTCAAAGAATCACTTAGAAATCAACGATTTGTTATATAATCAATCCGTATTAATAAATATTTGTAATAGGTTAAAATAGTCATTATTTAGCCTGATATATTGCAAACATTTCCAAAATGGATAAGCTCCGACGTCCAAAATAGTATTCGTGATTACGTTTTAAGGGAGGCCGAGCTAGTAGCCGTCGTCGCATTTGATTGGCGATTGAGCTAACGGTATCCGTATTAGGCATAATGCATAGGTAGTCGGTACAATTGGAATTGTCAATGCTAGGGATCGATTGAGAGCCTGCGATTGCCAAGCTGTATGTAAAACTTAAATGTGTGGCGAGGCGGTAAATCGACTGTGGAGAAGGATCCAATAAAGTAATCATTTCAAAAATAGTGATCGCTTGGAATGGGTAAGTTTTCGCTAAATTATCAGCAACAATGCTCAATTTTTCTATCAAACATGGCTTAATTTTAAAATCGCCTTCCTCTACGTTAACAGATATTTCTTTACATAAAATTTCTATCAATTCATTGTAAGAGCTTCTACTAAAAAAATAATTAGAGAAAGAATAATCCAAAATGCAATCGTTTGTGTCGATATTATATTCTTGGGGATGACTAGCGTTTATTGAATAAAGTGTGTCAATGTTAAATTCAATTTCATTGCTGTAAAATTTTAGATAGTATAAAAACTTTTGTCTAAACTCTTCAAAAGAAAAAAGACGTAAGCAGTATTCAATTTCCGATATAGCTGCTGAGAATAGCTTCATCTCTAAAAACTGCTGCGCTAATCGTTGATGGCAAAAGATAGAAAGAGGAGGAGATTGCGTTTCTAATAGCGTTAGAGCCGCGGCTAGTCTTATCTCTCCTTTAGATTGTAAAGTTAATATTAATTCATAGGAATTAGAATCTTCTTTAAGATACTGACGATTGATATAGATTAGATATATTGCACGTCTCAGCGCGACGGAGTAGTCATGATTACAATATGCCTCATGCCATAGTTCCCAAAGCCTGCGCCTTTGGTTTGATTTTACCTCATTAGCCCACACACCTAAAGAGTGCTTTGATAACTTGCTAGCTTCTTTCATATACAATAACAGTATTATATATATTTAGTCATTATGATGGTGTTTTAATAAATTTCTGTAAAATTATAAAATAATCATATTTATCTGTGGAAGACAACTTGCCATATATACTTATCTCACCGCATGATTGATTAACATGCCTAGTTTGAGTAAGAACTATTGGGCTTATTCGATTTTGTTCGGAATTCATGAAAGATGATTTAGCAATAAATGGTACAATTGTATTTTTAGAAGACTTGCTAGCCGCGTTAGAAATTTTTTCTAAAAATGGACTCTTTTCTACTTCTTTGTTTTCTATAGCTTTAGCTGTTTCCTTTTTTTCAATAGCGACTGCTTTTTGGAAATTCATGGTGCGTTTCTCCTCAAAGCGATGCTTCAGATAGGTAGCTTTTTCAGTGATCTTGCTGTCAGCTTTAGCCATGGCGGATTGAAAGGATCGATCTCTTGAGATCTGTTCGTTTGCACTGTTGGCAATCTTAAGAACATTCACTTTTCCGAGGGAGTCTACCGAGATGCGATCTATATGATGGTCTTCGTGCAAGGGCAAACGATCTTTGTCTTGCATTCTCTGTTGCTCTTCCCGCATAACCTTCATCTGCTGGTCAAACACTCCTTTAAATTGGTCGTAGTCTGCTTGTGAGAGAAGTACCTTACCACCAACGTTATGCCGCATCGTCCCATCTGAGTATTTAATCGTCGCTACCTTGTTTTTCAAACGCTCTCTTGCTTCTGCGTTTGTTTTTGGACCGGCTAAGAGTTCACCTGTTTTTGGATTTTGTAGAAGAGCCGTCCCTGCTTCCCTATGATGCTTTGCAGCCTCCCCAGAAACTTCTATAAATTGGGCGGCGTCGTCACTAGGGGTAACATTGTGTTCAGCTTGCTCTTTAGGCGAAAGATCTCCCGCAGCAACAAAAGCGCGGTCGACATTAAATGAATTTGCCTTTTCCGTGGCCACAGAAATTTTCGGTGTGTGTGTGCCAGACAAAGTCGAAGCGTCGGGGAAGCTACTATGGCTTATTTGTTCCATAAACGCAACAAACCTTCAATTTCTTTATTTAATTATAGAATATTTTAATTAAACAAAAAAGAAATTTAGAAGGAATGCTTTATGGAAAGGTGCCATTTCTGAAGTTAGGAACCTGCCAATGCTATATTTAAAGTGTTTGACCTGGGAATTGAACTGGGCATTGATCTCTTTTGGCAACAGCTTCTAAACCTAATCTTACATATTTTTCTCTACCGGGCGTGCCTGCGGGGAAAAAGCCATTAATGATGTCATTGTAAATGTCAATGGCTGTATTATAACCTGAGCGATTGTTGTATACATATTGATGCTTTGCTAAAGACTCAGCATAACATAGCCACAATTCTCTATCTTTGCGATTAAGAGCATAATCAAGGCCTCGAGCTAGCACGTTGTTTGCATTTCCAAAGTTACCTAAGGACATGAAGTAACGATAACGATCGAGTACGGAGTTCGATTCACTATAATTGAGGTCTTCGCCAGGATTTGGTAGCATTTTCTTTGCTTGTTCTTGAGTCCAAGGGCCAGCAATTTTAGCAAATTGCGCATCAGTGTAACGCTCGTAACCAGCAGGTCTTGTTACCTTAGGGGCTACGGGTGTTCCTTGAATTTGAGCAGCGACAGCTCTAGGAGCTAGTGGAGGTCTCACATCAACTGGCGTTGATTGAGGCACAGGCGGTTGATTAAGTGGCCTTTGTGCGACTTGATTGACAGCAGCGGTGACTTTAGGAGCTGGTTCTGGTTGTCTAGCATTTGTATTGGATGTGGATGAAACAGCCGTTGGTTTTTTAACGTCGGGCAGGGAGTCTCGTCTTAGCTGCATTTGACGTGATTTGCTTTTATATTCTTCACACAAAGCAGGTTTAGGTATTTGAGTTGCATAGTGGGCGGCTGCACCATAGCCGATCACTGCTGCATTAGCAGCTCCCTTATCTTCTGGAAAACCAGCATAGTAGTTTCCTATAAGATCAGCGTAGTTGGTAGCTAAATCATACTTAGTTTTACTTGCTGCCGCGGTAGCGGCTTCGCCAAGAAGGATAAAGACTGTGGAACTGCGCTCCGGCCCAATCAGTAATCGATATGCAGCCAGTACCTCGTCCTTACTGTCAAAATTGAGATTGGGATAGCTTTGTCGTGCTCTATCGTGGGCCCTAAGAAGATCTTGAATGCAGTCTTCGAAGCATTTATCTATTACTACGGATTTCGGAGCAGCGGTGACTTTAGGAGCTGGTTCTGGTTGTCTAGCGTTTGTATTGGATGTGGATGAAACAGCCGCTGGTTTTTTAACGTCTGGCAGGGAGTCTCGTCTTAGCTGCATTTGACGTGCTTTGCTTTCATATTCTTCACACAAAGCAGGTTTAGACGTTTGAATTGCATAGTGGGCGGCCGCACCATATCCTGTGACTGCTGCATTAGCTGCTTGGCGGTCTCCAGGAAAACCAGAATAGTAGTCTCCTATGAGACTAGCGTAGTTGATAGCCAAATCATACTTAGCTTTATTTGTGGCCGATATAGCGGCTTCGCCCAGAAGGATTAGGACTCCAGGGTCGCGAACATCTCCTAAAAGTAATCGATATGCGGCCAGTACCTTGTCTTTATTATCAAAATCGAGATTGGGATAGTGCCTTCGTGCTAGGTCGTGGCCTCTACGAAGATCTTCGGCACATATTTCGTGGAAGCCTTTTTCTACTATAATAGATGATTTCGGAGCGGAGGTATTAGAAATTTGAGGGACAAAAGCAGAGGTAACTTTGGGAGCTGGTACTAATGGCAAGGGTTTGGGTTTGGGCCCTGGAATGGGATCATTATGTCCTGCGAGAGGTCTCATGGCTGTAGGCGCAACTGGTTTGGCTGGTGATACAACAGGTTTTGGTGGAGAGCTACTATTTGAAGGTGCGTTACAGATAAAGGGGGAGCGCTGGTCTTCCTGAGCGACTTGAGAGGAGGGGCGCAGGGTTTTTGCAGTGCCGTGTGTGGGATCCACCTTGGTAATTGGCATTGCTGCACGAGAATCTCTGGGCACTGCAGGCGCGGGGCTGGGGGTATAACCTGAAAATGCAGCGACTCTAGAACTTATGTTTGTACTAGGTTGACTCGCTATGGGTGGTGTACATGGGGTATTTGTCTTTGGGGGGCCATAGCGTCCTACTTGCATATTCAGTCCTTATATATTTAGGTTTTAATATTGCTCGAATGTTAGATAGTGCGGTCGTTTTAGTCAATAAGTATCTCATCAAATTATTTTTTAAAATGAACTTTTAGTTTATTTAACGATGTCGGGTTAGAATAAATGGAGAGAGAAGATTGTCTAGGTATCGAGATTACAAAAATCAATAGACCTAACTTGCATCTGGTTGAACTTCAGCCCTTTTTCCCGAGGTGACCCACACTAATTAAACGTATAAGCGCGGCATTATGTTCCATTCCCAATGAAGCCGAGAGATCTGCATTGAACAGGTTAATTGTATTAAATAATGGTTCTATAAACTTTGAATCCTTCTTCTTTTAAATTTATAATTACATTATTATAGATATATATTAACTAGAGGGTTTCTGCAATGCCCCAAAAGTATATTAGAAGATCTCGATGCCCTTGGTGGAAGAGGCGGCGGATAACGTTTTAGAATTTTTAGTGGGGAACTGCTTTTAATATGTAATGATCGATTTTATAATTAATTGATAGGGCTAATAAAGAAGATGCTTGCAATTTTATGCATACGTAATTGTTGCCGCGCCATTGTTACAAATAGGTCAAGAGGCGAGCCCTGTTATGTCTAAATTTGAGGTGAGTTATGGGAGAAGTGAACAATCCAGGCATCCGTAACGTAGGTGAATTAGGCGCTAGTCATGTTCCGGCTGCCGGGCAACAAAACAAACCTGCAGTATTGCGAGAACCAGAAAAACCCCTGCCCCCCGTAAAGACCTCATTTGTTGACTCAGCCAAGGGTATGTCTAAAGAATTCATGAAGTTTGTATCAAAACACAAAATAGGAGTTGCCGCTGGAGGGTGTTTTGTTGCTGGATCCCTATTGGCTGTTGTCGTGCTGGCAACAGGAGCCGTTTCTTTGCCATTATTGGCACTCGTGGGCATTGGTATGGTTGGGGGCGGCTTTTTGATGGCGTTCTCTCCAGTTCTTGACGACATGTTAAATAAGATGCTGAAAGGCAACAAACAAAAGACAGAACCTCAAGCTCAAATAGCACATAATGCTGGTTCTCAGCTCCCTCGCCAAGAGAGTCCTCCCCCCATTCCTCCTCGACCCCATGTTCAGGACAATGTAGTCCCCCGGGGGGATGAGGGTCGTATCAATCCCGAGCCCATAGCGAGTGAGCCACAACATGCGCATGATGAGGGTCAGATCAATCCCCACCTGATCATTAATGAAGAGCAAGATCAGCGTGATGTGGGGCTTCAGCTCACTATAACGGAGCAACAAAACAACGATGATTTTTTAGATATGATTGGAATGCCAGATGTTGGAGCGCACAATGTAGAAAGAGGTGAATCGATTGATCCTGATTTTAAAATTGAAGATCGAGAGCCTGAGATACGTCAAGAGATACCCGAACAGGGCGGGCTACAGAAATTGATCCATGAAGAGCAACTTCACGAAACCCCCGCGCTAGATCCAGTGCAAAGTAGACCTGAAAACATAGTTGAGAAATCACGAAACTTTGTTTCGAACATATTGAATAGTGTAGCGGATCGTGCGGAAAGACAGAGCGATCGAATATTGTTCCAAAACGATTCCAAAAGATAGTGCCCGCACTCAGTTCAATCAAGTCTTGCGAGACTGTCGTCTGGGCCTTTCGGCCTTTGGACTCTGGTTGATGATTCCGGATGTCTGGCTTGCACAACGCAAGCGCATATCCTGAATTTCAATTCAACCTATCTTCATTTGCCACTTACGCTGCAAATATTGCCTCGATGGTCATGCAAGGGTGCATACAGGACGCCATTTAGTTCAATTCAATGGATGCTCCTAGCAGCAAGCCGATGCCTCTACTCAAGCGCTGCCCACCCAGAACATACAAGGAACGATGTACCAAGACAGCATCCAGCAAGGAGGGGGCGCGCATACCAATGCATCAGCTAGTGCCTCTGGACGTCCCAACCTTAGCCCCCCTGCAAGTGATGCACACGCCGACCCCGGCTCTTGGTTGAATGGAGCTAGTCTCGGTGCTCAATTAGCCATCATGGAGTTAGCTCCCCAGTTGGCAAAGCTTGCCGCCCAAGAAAAGCAACTGAATACCAAGGTTGGAGAAGCCAAAATGGACTTTTCCAAAGACGAACAAGCAGCCATCCTCGCCGCAGGCGCTGCCGATGCCGTAAAAGAGCTCGCAGGAGCAGCCGCAGCGGGATTAGGTGCAGGAGCATCAGCTGCCAACATCGCGAGATCTGTTAAAATCGAAGGGACGCGCGACAAAGCACTCGCCGATTTGGATGCTGGTGCCCCACAAGCCTTTCAAGGTAGAAGCACTCAGGCGCAAGCATACGAGCATCACAAAGTAGAAGCTGCCAAACTCGATGCAAATAAAGGAATCGATCCTAATCTTAGTGCCGGGGATAAGGCTCAGGTAAGAACAGAGAGAATGAACGCAAAAGAACAAGCTCAAATGACCGATCACTTAGATAAACAAGCTTCCGCTAAGGACGCAATTAGACAAGACATTCAAGCTAAGCACATGGGTGAGCGGCAAAAAATCGAAGCTTCTATGACATTAGTTCAGGAAGGTTCAAGAGCCGTGTCAGGTGTGATCGGTGCAGGCGGAACGATGATGTCCGCTATTGAACAAGCCGAACGGTCCTCTGCGAATACAGCAGGGCAGATGATGGATTCTTGGATGGACGGCATTGGCAAGGCAGCACAAAAAGCAGAAGATGATTGCGCTGCAGCTCTGGAACTGTTAAAAAATCTGAGCCCACGCATATCCTTTGACGGCAAAGGATAACCTACAACGCGTTATAGTTGGCGGTGCCTGTCCTCAGGCACCGCAATTTGAACGTTCTCCTGGAGAGAGAAGTTAATTAGATCCATATCGCGGAAGCGATAAAAGTGGGAAGCCCCGCATGAAGCGGAATGTGGGGTAAGGCTCTCACGTAATTTTCTTCCCAATTCTCGTTTAGAAAGACTTATCATATTATTTCGCTTCCAATAGGGACTAGCTTTTTTATGAAGGACTATTGAATATATCGCTGCTATTAGAACCAACCACTATGGGATGAAACCAAATAGCAATCAATTCTTTATCCTTGAGCGTTGCAACACAGTTTGGCGCAGATTCGACCATTCTCATGTCAACGGTGGAGGGGTCTCCAAGACAAACCCAATGATGTTCTTTATTTAAAAAAACAGGCCAATTCCTGTTTAGTTCTAAGGATATCCCAGGAATGAGTTCCTTATCAAAACAGGCCTTTAAAGAATTTGTCGAGAAACCGGCCGGATATTCACTAACTTCCTTATAGTGGATGAGAGGGCAATATCCAATTACACCAAGCAGAATCCCTTCAAAGTCTAAGGTGAGTTCTAAAAAATTAATCAGGATAGCAGTGTGCGAATGTTCTGTGAAGGGTTCGGGACGAAACGAGTATTCATCCGTATCATATACGAAAGTAAGGTGTTTATTATCCTTTTCTTCTTGGATTTTAAACATCATCTCTTACCTCAAAGGCATCTGTGGTTGGTCTCTGGGGGCATCATTTGTGTGTATTCTCATATCTTGTTCGCGAATTCAGCACGTATACGTGTGTCCAGTAGATATATCCATCTTCGCCACATAAAAATCTGGAAAAGATAGATACCTCATCTCGCTGGCTGTTAGGGATATCATTTGTTATACTCTCCGTAAGGAATATGAGCTTAAGGAGATCGTCTTGGTATAGGCTTTAAGCCTTTTTAACTATCTGATGACAGACCCGGATTTTGTTCATTTGTTCCGTATACTATGGGGTGCAACCATAAGGCTACGAGTTGATCGTCGCTCAAACTAGCGATGCAGCTAGGTGCGAATTCTACCATGGTTAGGTGCGTGTTAGGATCGCCAATGCAAATCCATTTGTTTTTTTTATTAATAAATAGAGGCCAATTGTTTTCTTGGTTTATTCGTGAACAAACACCAAGAGGTAATTTTTTTTCTAACAATGCTACCAGGGCTGTAGATACAAATTTTTGAGGAAAGGCATCTGTTTCATTAAATATAATCAAGGGACATAGACCCCAAAGACCTTGCAGAGTGCCATTGTCGTCCAAACCTAACTGCACGTCATTTACTAGTAGCGCCATTACACATTCGTTTGGAAATGGTTCGGTTATAAAGCAATAGTCGTCTCTATCATAGTAAAGAGTGAAATTTTTATTGAACGGTGTATTTTTGAGGGCAAATTTCATATTATCTCGAATTGAATAAAAAATGATAAATTCTCTTCAAATCGGGATTCATAACTAACTCCCAAGTCCCCTCGGTGCCATTAACGGAGCCAGATATATCCCATCGAACGACCCCCGGAATCCCCCTTGGATCCGGTATTGACTGACCCGCAGCTTGAATTTCCTCAATGACCTGTAAGGATCTCATATAGGGTCTTTCTAATCTACCGCTGTTTTTTCCAGATTCAACAATACTATTAAAATGCCGACCCGAGGAACTATCATAACTGTACTCCCCTACCGACACATCACTTCGTCGTAATTTGGGGGACCCTAAGCCCGTTGTATCTTTTACGCCGCTGGGAGCTGAATGGGTAGTGCATCCTTCCCCATTTGCTCTATTCAACATTCCAATTTCTGAAGTTTCTTGGCGAGTGAGTCGATTGACGGCACCCGCTTGTTCACCAAAATGGGATCGTGCAAAATTAGCTGTTTTGCCTTCTTGCACAGTTCCAAAGTTTTTTTGAAATCGATTAGCAAGCCGACTATAGCCTCCAGAATGACGCAACACACCACTTATGCGCATGCCAACACTAAATATTGGACCTACATAGGGAACTCTACTAAGACCTAATCCTATTACAGCAAGTGCAGCGTCCTTTTTGTAGCCGTCTAACCTGTTCCAACCATCAGCTAAATAATCACAGCCTCGTCGTCCAATTGAAGGTTTTATAGAAAGGCCTCTTCTAGAATGAAGAGTGTCATGGTCAAACCTTCTCCCCAACCTTAAACCACCTCCGTAAGCTATTCCGGAAAATCCCTGTGCTATCGGCGCAGCATACAACCCATATGCATCTTTACTCACTAGAGGGCTATTATGGACATAGGCATAGAGATTGGGGCCATCAGTAAAGCCGATGGGGTCGGGGATAATCCAGCGTCCTAAAGATGGGCTGTAATAGCGTTACCGCGCTTCTTCCAGAGAGCTTGCTAACGCGGTGTCAGGCTGATGAAAGCTT
>CAYTFC010000060.1:0-19593 GCA_964436955.1 uncultured bacterium
TCTGATATATCGCTATGAGCGCTAGATGAAGTTTTGGTAGCAATCAGGGTCTTAGTCTTAGCTTAGGTAGCATAAAAAACCGCATGGTTCGTGAGGACCATGCGGTTGGATTGCTCAAATTCGGGTCGTTCTCGAACACACTCACGCTCTCTCAATTTTTTTTACTTAACGCTTTTGTACTCAATTTCGTATGCAAAAGTAGCTATTATATTGGATAGAGGCAATTGCAGTTCTCGGAATTTCGCCATCATAAGCTCTCCATAATTTTGACGAACTACAGGAAGAGAAGATAAGTTTAATAATGAAACAATTTGATTGATTGCAAACTCAGACGGTCCTTCAATTTCAATAAACGAGCCAATAAATGGTAACTTATCTAAAACAATTTCACAGTCATTATAAACGAATGTCCAGCGTTCTTTTTCTGCGGCCTCATATGGATTCAGACCTTGACTAAGCAACTGTTCGCAAACTTTTTCTCCTTCTGCAGATAAGAACTCTAGTTCAATTCTATTTGTTATACCGCTGGGCAATTCTACTCGTGGGCTTTTAAGAGCAATCGTTTTCTTTTGGCCGTTAGATCGTATCCGTATGACTAGATCTTGCTTTTTGAGCTGCCTATCAGGTGTATCATAATATTCATCAAGTTGCAGAACATGAGATACTGGCGCACCAAATAATTTGTTACAAGAATCATAGATTGCTTGGAAATGTGCATCGGAATTGATTTGAATTTTTATCTCTAACTCATTTAGTTTCATAAATTTCCTTTACTTTGATACTTCAGGTAATCTCCAGCGATTGCGATCATCTTAGACAAGTCAATGCAGTCATTGGTATCGACCACTGGGTTGAACGAAGCTGTTGCCCTCATAGGCCAGTTTCAAAAGGAATTTGAGCATAAAAAAGCCGAACGTTTAAGCATTTCTGACAAAACGTTCGGTAATGTGCCGAGGGTCGGACTCGAACCGACACCTTGTTGCCAAGAACAGATTTTGAGTCTATCGCGTCTACCAATTTCGCCACCTCGGCAGGGGCAAGAAACGGCTATTTTAAACAAGATGACTATTTTTGGCCAGCGATTTCTAACCCGAATTTATACCCAGCTCTGCACAATGGGAAAATGTCTTCCTACCGAAAAGGCCTTTTGACTCACACGTAAGCCAGGAGCCGCCTGTCTTCGCTTGTACTCATTACGATGAATACGCTTCACCAAATCCTGCACGAGATCAAGCGCGTAATGATGAGCTGCAGCAATTTCCTCTGGCGACTTATTGTGCTCAATGTAGTCCTCTAGTACGGCATCCACGATACTATAATCGGGAAGGGAATCGGAATCGAGCTGATTGGGTCGCAACTCAGCTGAAGGTGGCTTATCAATGGTACTTTTGGGAATGATTTCACGATGACGATTCATCCACCTGGCAAGGGCATAGACTTGATGCTTGGTGACATCGCTTATCACTCCCAAGCCTCCACACATATCCCCATAAAGTGTGGCATACCCCATGGCTAGCTCACTTTTATTCCCGGTAGCAAGCACCAAATAGCCAAATTTATTGGAAAATGACATCAAAATCATGCCCCGAATACGCGCCTGCAAATTTTCTTCTGTCGTGTCAGCTGGCTTACCTTCAAAATGGGGTTCGAGTAACTCTAAATAACTTGCAAATGGTTTTTCTACAGAGATGTTGCGACATTGACACCCTAAATTATGTGCCAAGGCTTCTGCATCAGCCACACTGCCTTCCGACGAATAACGCGAGGGCATGTTGATTCCCAGTACATTTTGAGGTCCCAGTGCTTCTGCAGCTAGCACAAGCACAACTGCAGAATCAATACCTCCAGATAGTCCCACAACCGCTTTTTTGAAGCACTGCTTGCCAAAATAATCGCGTATTCCGAGTACAAGTGCGTCATGCAAATCTCCAATGGAATCTGGTCTTACAGCTATTTCAGATTGTGTTTCTGTATCGACCATCAATCCGTGTTCTTGAAAGGCATTGGCCTGGGCGATGAGTTTTCCTTGTGCATTGATGCCAAGACTATTTCCATCAAATATCAGGCTGTCATTCCCCCCGACTTGATTGCATAACACAACGGGGCATTCAAGAGTTTGAGAGGAGCTCTGGCAAAGTGCGAATCTTGTTTTAATACGCTCCCGGCTGTAGGGAGATGCTGAAAGATTCAGTAGTAAATCGGGTTTTAAAGAAACAAATTCCCGAATGGGGTCACGTTCATAGTTTGTTTGAATAACGGCTTTGCCGTGCTGCCAAATATCTTCACAAATCGTAACGGCGACGCGCTGACCATGAATATTCCAAACGTGATTTTTCTGGCCGGGTTCAAAGTAGCGCAGTTCATCAAAAACATCATAAGTGGGCAGCAAGATCTTATCTTGGAATCCAAGCAACTCTCCATTGTCGATGATGGCGGCAGTATTATAGAGAAACTTCTGACCTATGGCGCGGCGAATTGTCCCAATGACAACGGCAATATCTGTAACTGCTTTCTGAATAATGGGGAGTTGCTGCTCTACGGCCTCGCAAAATTGGGGTTTAAGCAGTAAATCCTGAGGTGGGTACCCACATACGGCCATTTCAGGAAACAAGACGATATCGGCGTCTTGGCTTTTTGCTTGAGTAATCGCGTTCAATATCTTACTGGTATTACCGGCAAGATCCCCGATCTTAGGATTTATTTGAGCTACATAAATACGCATAATCCAAGATTATGCAACGAAGGGACATAAGAGACAAGGGACCAAAGGAAGCGGGATGGTGCTATTCCATATCGCGGCAGCGATATAGAGCACACAAATCGACTTATTCAATTACTCTTCTATGCTTCTAAATAATTAAAATATTAATTAAATTAACTAATTTTTATTAACTATAGCACTTTTTTATTACATTTTGATAATATACAAGTGTATGGATAATTTAAAGCAATACCCAGATCCGGAATGGGATGACCGAGATTTCCACGCCTTAATATTGGATGTCGTGCAAGACAGCACATCCAATGACAACCTTGGCGTCTCAGCTGTCAAGGAAGATGAGGTGCTTCCTCTCTACACGAAAATCCTGAAGGCTGCACGACGTTTTGGTGAAGGTGCGGCGATGTTAAGCAAGGCATTCTTATGGAGCGCGGCCACGGGGAGAGTCATTGCACCGAGAGAAACATCCCCAGAATGCAGTAAACTGCGCGATGAAATGAAGGACCTACTCAATCAATTGCGTTGGTTAGAAAAAGGGCAGCTTACAGAAGAGGACGAAGCTAGCAACACTCCTCAAGGAATTTGGGCCGCTCAAACCTTAGCCACCGCTGTACGCTTAAAAATCCTACAACGCGCCGCTAGCTATTGCCGCTATCGCGGTGAAGATTCAGAAAATAGCCAGCGAGTAGCTGCTATCCGCACAATGCACCGCTTCTATCTCAACCAACTGTCTCGTCTACAGCGCCCCCCCGAAGATTAGCCATTCCAGTCGATGTCGTAAGTAGAGGCTTCTATAGCACCTTTATTAAGCTGCTTTCCAATCAACCAATACATACCTACGGTAAGAGGCTGCGCTAGAAACGGAAGAGGATCATCCCACCGCCAAACAACATCCTTGGAGGTTACCAAACAACGTATAAAATCCTGCAACTTACCCTGACGAATCGCCGATCCCCATGCATACATAAGCATTGCTAGAAACATCTGCTTTCGTTGGTTTGGATTAGGCTTTAAAAGGGCTACTGAACCTGAAAAGAACGCTTGAGGTAGATTATCCTCCTCTCCAAACAAATGCGCCCCGCTAGTTGACCGTGGATTGCATTCTATCACCATGAGCCGCCCCGATGGCTCTTCGATAAAATCAAATGCTATCTGGCCAGTAAATTGTGTTTTTTGAACGAACGTCTGCACCCATTCCTGTATTCCTGTGTGTTCAATCGGCTCAAAGGCGAGACAAGATCCGTTCTCTCCAACGTGGAAAACTATGGGGTAAGTGGCGTGGGCACGGATCTCTCCTTGCTGCACCACGCTATAACTGGAGAGGCGTGTTCCTTGAATATACTCTTGAGCTATCCAGGGATGTTCTGGAGTTATTTCCGCCCCAATAGGAAGTGCATACTCATCAGCGGTCAAAATGTAAACATGTGTCGCAAATCGAGAAAATGCAGGCTTAACTACAATCTTCTTGTATGCAGGAATGCCCTCAAAATCCTTTGCATTTTTAAGTAACCACGTTTGCGGCGCTGTAAGGCCCAGCTTGATCAGCAGCTGATAAAACTCCCATTTATTGTGTAGTAAGCGCAGTTTTTCAATAGGGTCGCAAAACAACTGTCCCTTGGAAAAAGCGGAATGGTGGTTGGCTAGATAGAAGACTTCCTCGAGCGTGGGTATAATCAAATCTGCGCTTTCTCGTTTGGAAATATCCAGCATCCCTTTGATAAACCCCTCCGGATCCTCACCAGGTCGCGGGATTGTGTAATTCTTGGAAATAGCTCGGGTAAAACGGCAAAAATGGAAGGGGACTGTCTCAGCTACCACCACTCGATGACCCTGAGCTGCAAACTGCCGCGCTAGGTCTAAAGTCACGGGGGCGCGAGCGCCTGTGAGAATGACACACTTCTTCTTCATAAGCTCAATCTACCAACAAAATCATTCTAAAGAAGTCTTTTTGTAAGTGACACCATCATAATTTCATACGTCAAACACAATAATGTATGATCTTTTTTTAATTAAAAAATAAATTATAGTAATGTTATTATTAATTTGAATACTATTTTATTACATCTTTAGCAGGTTAGAAAAATGGAAGCACTATCCTCTCAAAGTTCAGTCAATCGCTATTACGATACAACAGTGCGCGGCCTAGTGGCCGAATCCGAAAAGCAAATGTCCGACGTCAAGCAGCCCGAGCAGGAGCAGGGGTGGTTTGGCTGGATATGGGGCGGGGGACAAGCTCCTAAAGATGAACTAAGCATAAAACAAGCACAGATCAAAAATTTAGAAGCAAAGCTCGGTGCATTGGAACAAAAAGCCACAGAAGCCGAGGTGTTAGGAGCAAATGCCAAAGGGGGAAGCCAGATCCTCTACCAACAACAGATGCTTGCCATTAAAGAGCTTATGGTAGAAGTAAAACTATCCATCGCCGAGGGCTTGCTCGAGGAACATGCCCTAAAATTTGGTAAGAATAGCGAAAAATACAAGGGCATGGAAGTCAAAGTTAATGAATTCAAAGAGAGAATTCATACTGAAGGCCGAGAGCTACTTCATCAAGAAGCTGTGTTCTGGGGTTTGCGCAAAATCTATGATGAAATTCAAGAACGTCGAGGCGTGGACACGCGCCACGACTATAAAGTGATAGGGGAAGATGAACTTCCCTCCTTCTTAGAATTAATGAATCCATCCGTAGCGGAAGAAGAGACCGTGAAATACCCCCACTCCGTAGGAGATTCACGAGCCGCTATTGTGAATGAGCTAAATTTGGAATCTATCCATCCTTTTTCAGAGTCTCTTTCCGATCTCGAGAAGCACGAGTTCGAAGTTGAGAAACTCTCCTCAGAAGTGGATAGATTAGCTACAGCTATCGAACGGAATGGCCACATCAAGGAAACCGGCATTGCACTCAGTAGCGCCGAAATCGGCCAAATGAAAGTGGATTTACTGGAAGAAAAGATCAAACTAAGAAATGCCGAAAAAACTTTGATGAACGCTCAAGTCACCCATTTTGCTCATAATTTGAATCATTTAACCGCTGAACTCGACCAACAAGTTCAGATATTAAATGAAATGAATCAGTTATATGCCCCTGAAGATGAAGAAGGCGTTAGAGAGCATTTTCAGGGAGTCGACCGTCCTACACAGTCGCGGACCATTAAAGAGCTAAAAGATCAAATTGCAGCAATTGAATCGGATAGCGCCATATTAAAAAGGAAACTAGAGGCTATCCCAAAACAGATTAGAAACCTGCAGATGGAAGTGGTTGCGCAGAAGGATGTCAACCAAGTGGCTGCTGGACAAGATAGTGGGATGCTAGCGCGAGGGATGCAAGCGGGCATGAATGCCATGGCCAATTTAATGCCGGGACCCGGCCTTGAAGCTGTTACGTACAAATGGGAACAGTCCGAATGGGGCAAGCTTATTGCTGATGAGAGAGAAGGGGTCTTATATAACCAGTTTCGTTCAAACGTAAATAGCCTTAAAACTAATATAAAGAGATATGAAGCTCAACTAACCATCCAACGCAGTGAACTGCACCGCCTGCAAGACCGGGTAGCGCAGCACCACTACATCGACCCAGCCGTGTTGGATGCTGAAGGCATGGAGGACACCATTAAGCTGGAAAATGATTGGAAAAATCAAATTTCAGCCCTTCAGAGCCGAATTGAATCCACACAAGCCACTCTTGATGATACCAAAGTGGCTCTTCATGGGGCATTTTTACAACGTGTTATCAAAAGCACAAGTGATCGACAAGTCGCCAAAAAAACCGAAAAAGCCCACCTACACGCGATTCAAGATCAGATTAGTAGTATCGAAGCAAAGAGAAATAGCCCAGAAAGAATAAATAGCGATCAAGAGCTAAATTTTCTAGATGGCGAGGCCAAAAAACAACGTCTTGACTGGATGGTAAAAGAAGAAAACACTTACCAATCACTGTGTCGACAAGCTAAAGAAAGCCAGAATATGATCGATCAATACAAGGCAGAACTCGATGCATTAGATGTAGGCTTTCGCACCCAAATGAATAAATATGGCACTGTGGAAAGAGGAAAGAGGGGCATTATTGCCTCCGCAGGTCAATACGCCACAGATGTTATTAAAGAGTCCGTTAGCTTGGGACTGATCCGTACACGCTATGTAACTCCTCATGAATTTGAAGTAGAAATGATGTTCGCGCGTGCAGGCTATACGATTTCAGAAGGCTTAAAAGGCTTTACCGAGCAGGTCGAGGGTGGAGGACAAGTGGCCTTCCTTAAGGCTCAAACAGAGCATTTCTTAAAATTCATGGATAACCATCCTATCATGGGGAAATTTATGGTAACAGATCTTGCCATCGCCCTAGCAGGAATGCAGGATCAAACGCCCTACAACACATTATTAAGTGGACTAAGAGCACGAGGTTATACTCAAGCGATTTTAGGTAGTTTAGGACGTAATGTCGAAGTCCCTCCCGTCTTGAACAAAGAAACTGCAAAACAAGCATTCAAGTGGAAGGCCCTAGCAGACCTCGCCAGCGGAGCCCCACAAGCAGTACACATCGGTAAAGGACTTGTAAATGCAGCTGCAGGCGCTATTTCAATGAATCCAGGTGCTGTCTTTGGTGCTCTTGCCAATGGAGTGGCCGGGGCCGCGGGAGCTACCGCCATACAAAAAGTGGCTAAAGATCTTCCGGACGAGGCAGTCGCGATTTCAATTGGGGCTATGCGTGCTCTTAGGGGCGATGACCCTATTGCCATCTGCGACGAGCAGAAGAATCTGGCCTTGCTCACGTTAGCTGGAGAAGTCCGAAGAGGCATCTCAAGCCCACAACGAGCCTTGTTAGGTATCCGTAGGATCCTCAGTGATAACTGGTCAGCATTTCGGCAAGCAGGCGCTTTAGAAAAAATAGCACGTATTGGAATGAGTGTTGGCCCTCCTGTAGTGGGCGTTGGTGCAGCCGCTGCTGTTATCGCACTTGCAGGACCATTAGGATTGGGTATTGCAGCTGTTGCCGCAGTAGCCGTTACGGCTGTCTTTATTGGTGTTACAGCAGGAATACTCTTAACCGGCATTTCAAACCGACTTCCTGGATTCCGCTCTAGCTTAACAAAAGCCCGCACAGCCGAAGCCCGCAAGGCAGCAAGAAGCGGCGACGCACCCAAACAAATGCGTATTCAACGCGACCAATATATTGGCAGCTTAAGAACACGTGGCAAGCTCCTTCAAGCTCCACAACGAATAGGGGAACTACCTTTGTTGACCAAGTGGCGTGATGGGCAGAATGGAGTAATAGACACCGTCGAACAGTCGGTAGTGGCAAATTTAGAACGATCGCTTACCACAGCACAAACAACTCGTGGGTTACAAGGACTCACCACAAATGAAATAAAAAATATATTTTTAGCACAAGCAGGACCAGATGAGCTACGTCGCTTGGTAAACGAGAAGATTGAAGCCAACCCCGAGGCCAAAGCCCTGCCACAAAAGGCAAAGGATAAGCTGAGAGATGGCATGATGGCTTCGGTTCAAGAACGTGTCGTAAACTCTTGGCTTAAGCCACAATTGGATGTTGGCTTTGAAAACGAACTTGTCTCAAGCATTCTGAACTATGAATCTCCAGAGCAATTCGCGGCTGCTAAGCAGCAAGTAGCAAGACGTCTAGAAGACAAGCAACGCAAAATCTCTGCAGATATTGACCAACAAGTAAGAGACGAACTTGGACCGGCCAATCATGCACATGCTGATTTCGTTGCTCAAAACCTGAAACAACAGTTCGACCTTAATGCTCCGGTTGGCGCAGTTGCCGCTTAAGGGCCTTTGTGGGTCTGCCTCGCCGAGGCAGACAAGTTGCGACTATATAAGCTAATTTCCAAAGTCATCCAGCACAACGTTCTCCCGAGGAACGCCATATTCATCCAACAGCTTCATGATACTTTTGTTATGCAATGGTGGTCCACACACATAGAAAAGACATTCTTCCGGCTCTTCCATCCCTTTAAGCTGCCCCAACTCAAAGGCTTTAAACAAAAACGCCGTTTTTATGGGGTCTGTCTTAGGCCATCCCTTATTAATATCGTCAGGAAGAGGTTCAGATAAGACCAAATGATACTTGAAATTTGGAAATTCCTTCTCCAGGGCCTCATATTCGTCTTGATAGATATTTTCCTTAAGGGACCGCGCCCCATACCACAAGGTGACCTTTCGCTTGGTATTCTCAGTCTTAAACAAGTGCAAAATATGCGCTCGTCCAAAGGATGAGCCAGCGCCTCCAATCAAAAAAACCAATTCCCGATCATCGTTCTTCATAAAGGACTCACCATATGGTCCAGAAAGACTTACGGTATCGCCCGGCTTGAGCGAAAATGTGTATGCCGAACAAATCCCCCAAGGAATCTTGTCGGCCACCTTCCCATTTGCCAGCGGAGGAGTAGCAATGCGTATATTGAACATCAATTTTCGTCCCTCAGCAGGATGCGAAGCCATCGAGTAAGCTCGGATAACTTCATTACCTAAATGGGTGAAATCTATCTCTCTACCAAACATCTGAAAGCGCTCCCAGTCGGGAAAATACACGGGATCCATCCCCGCTTTCCAATCCTCTGTATTCGTCTTGAATTTGGGTACATGGAATTGAAGGTAACCTCCAGCACGATAAGGAATGTCCATGGGAGCTTCAACAACGAGTTCTCGAATAAATGTAGCAACGTTCTCGTTTTTAAGAACTTTACAGTCGAACTTTTCCACCTTAAGTGCATGTGGATCAACATGCACATGCAGGTCATGTTTGACCTTGCATTGACATGAAAGCCGCCAACCTTCCTTGATTTCCTTTGTGGTGAAAGTGGCCTTATCCGTTTCCAAAGCTGGTGCAGCGCCTTCGGTAATCTGCACACGACATTGCTTGCACGTCGCTTTGCCTCCGCATGGGGAAGGAATTGGTATTCCACTGATCGTAAGTGCGGAAAGAAGCGTCTGCCCCCCAGCCACGGTTTTAGTAAGGCTCGAGTCGTCGTTAATGAAGATTTTAGCTTCTTCACTGCTGACAAGCTTTGCTTTTGTGAACAAAATCATACTCGTCAAGCCCACTCCAATCGCAATAAATGCGACCACTGAATAGGTCATAAGCGCTAAATCGATAGGAAACTCTGCAAGTAAAGCCATCTAAAAACCTCGCTGCTAATTTTGAGTATAAAAGCGAAAAAATTTCACAGCAAGTAGGAACAAAGACGGATGTGTCCGGATAATTTCCGGACACATTAAAAACACCTACCGATAAACCTGTAAGCGACCGGGTAAATGACCGTAGTTAGCATGTTGAATCTGATCCAAAATGGAATTCTTCAAGTAATCAGTGACCTTGGCAACCAATCCTGTGATTAAAGCAAATGTTATGGTAGCCAGAGCTACTACAGGAAGATGCCTTAAAACTTCACTATAAGGAACGCGACTAGCAAAGGTCGTCACCAGTTCCATCTCTTGGCAACCAATGAATTCTTCGGCGTTCTCACATACGAGCTTATATCCTTCAACCATAACGGGAGTCGACGACTCAAGAAAGTTGTAAACAGCGCCGCCAATAGCACTGGCAACTCCGACTGTTCCGCTAATAAGGCAGGAAAACTGCGTCACCTTCTCAATAACAGACAGGATTTTCAGTTTTGTTTCAGCGCTTTTAATTTGGTTATTTGAAGGCCCAATTCCGGGCAAACCTAAAAATCCTACAGGTTTAAAAACTTCACATCCTAATAATTTCATAATCCTCACCGCGTTTTTTTTGATACTTAAATTCTAAATCATTTAATTAAAGATCGCGCAAACAACTCTTTAACTAATTATAATTAGTCTCCACCTTCCATTTAGGTACCATCTGCATCCCAGAAAAGATCGTACTCCCTAACGATATTCAGTAAGGGAACAGTGCTGTAGTCCCCTTTTTCATCCAAAATATTGAGTTCCTTACGTGAAGCTTAACCGTTTCAATTTAAGGCAAATTTAAGAGGGCTTTAAGATCCTGCTTGATGGATAAGCTTGGGGGTCCTACACTGAAACTTTTTAAAACGAAGGAGAGCCGCAAATGGTTTCGACAACTCATGACGTAGTGAATGGAAAGTTAGACGCGGACTTCAAAACAAACTTAGGCAAAGTCGCCAATACGATTCGCGGTCTCTCGATAGATGCCGTGCAGCAAGCCGATTCTGGCCATCCCGGACTCCCCATGGGATGCGCCGAATTAGGTGCCTATTTATATGGATATGCATTACGACAAAATCCCAAAAATCCAAAGTGGACAGGCCGCGATCGCATGATCTTGTCTGCCGGTCATGGCTCGATGTGGCTATATTCCTGCCTTCATTTGGCGGGCTTTGACCTTTCCTTGGAAGATCTGAAGCAGTTCCGACAGCTGCATTCCAAAACTCCTGGTCATCCGGAGTCGCTCGACACCGTAGGAGTGGAAACAACTACAGGACCTTTAGGACAAGGTGTAGGTAATGCCGTTGGCCAAGCTTTAGGTCTAAAAATTCTTGCCAGCAGATTTAACAGCCCTGAATTTCCACTATTTGACTCCAAAGTGTTCTGCTTGGCGGGTGATGGGTGCTTGATGGAAGGAGTGTCCGCAGAGGTATCCTCCTTCGCGGGACACCTAAGCCTCGATAACCTCATTCTGATCTACGATTCCAATAAGATTACGCTGGATGGTCCGCTGCCAGAAAGCTGCTCCGAAGATACAGCGTCCCGCTATCGCGCTTATGGTTGGGATGTTCAAGAGGTTGACGGTCACAATTTCGACGAAATTCATGACGCCGTCACAAAAGCAAGAACACATCAAACGCGTCCATGCTTGATTATTGCCCATACCATCATTGGAAAAGGTTCTCCGCATAAAGCAGGAACCTCAAAAGTGCATGGTTCGCCGCTTGGTGAAGAGGAAGTAAAGTTAACCAAAGAAGCTCTGGGCATTCCACAAGAGAAGTTTTATGTTCCACAAGCCGTAAAGAACTTCTTCGCGCAAAAGCTAGAAAAGGATGTAGTTAAGGAAGAGCGCTGGGACATACAACTGGCTCAATGGAGACGTACCCACCCCGAGCAAGCCAAGTTATTTGATCAAATGGCTGAAAGTACGCTTCCCAATGACCTTGAAGCTTTCTTAAAATCGGTAAAAATCGCTTCCCCCATTGCAGGAAGAGCAGCCTCCAATGCGATCATCAATGCATTAGCACCTAAACTTCCGCAGCTAATTGGCGGTTCTGCAGATCTGTCCGTGTCGGATCTTACCATGATTAAAGGTGCGGGCGTTATCGTGCCCGGAGACTTTTCGGGACGCAATATCAAGTTTGGTGTGCGCGAATTCGGAATGGCCACGATAGCCACAGGCATATACCAAACAGGGATGATTCGACCTTATGTCGGTACATTTTTAACGTTCTCAGATTACATGCGTAATGCAATTCGTTTAGCTTCACTGCAAAGAGCGAAGGTCATCTATCAATTCACGCATGACTCAATCTTTCTAGGTGAAGATGGTCCCACGCACCAGCCTGTAGAACATTATGCAGCTCTGCGTGCGATCCCCAATCTGCAGTTCATACGGCCGGCGGATGACCACGAAATTGCCATGGCGTGGCTTGCAGCCCTGCGTTACAATGGCCCCACAGCGTTGGCTTTATCTCGCCAAAATCTACCTTCTCTCGCGGCAACCAATGTCAGCTATGAAGAAGGCATGGGTAAAGGCGCTTACATCATTAAAAAAGAAACGCGCGAACCCGATTTTATGCTTGTAGCGACGGGATCAGAGGTCTCTTTAGCCCTAGATACAGCCCAAGAGCTCGAAAAACTTGGCAAATCTGTGCGTGTAATCTCTATGCCTTGCTGGGAAATATTCGAAGAGCAATCCCCCGATTACAAACGCTCGATCTTCGGTGGAAACCTGGGACGTCGCGTGGCTATCGAAGCCGGAGTTGAACAGGGATGGAATAAATATATCGGTATGGACGGCATTATGATCGGTGTCGAGAGCTTTGGTGCATCCGCACCGGCTAGAGAATTAGCACGTGAATATGGATTTACAGTAGAGTCCATTCTCGAGCGTGTCCTGTAATGAATGATCGCTTTCTCAATACCCTACATCGCCGTAACTTAGGTCGTCCCCCAGTTTGGCTTATGCGCCAAGCTGGGCGGTATTTACCCGAGTACAGCGCACTACGCCAGCGCTACTCCTTTTTGGAGATGTGTCATGAGCCAGACCTCATTACTGAGATTACGCTTATGCCAATACGCCGCTTTGGCATGGACGCAGCTATCTTATTTAGTGATATCCTTCTCATATTCGAAGCTTTTGGCAAAAAAGTACGCTTTGAAGAGGGTGTAGGACCAATCATCGAAAACCCTGTGCGTACGCCCGATGACGTAGCTATGCTCCCCGTCCCTCAAGTGGAAGAAACACTCGCTTGTGTCGCAAAAGGAGTAGCCCAACTACGTGCTGAACTATTGGTGCCACTAATTGGATTCTGTGGCGGCCCTTTTACGTTAGCCAGCTACCTCATTGAAGGAGGAAGCAGCCGCGACCTCACCTTAACAAAGCAGTGGATGTACCGAGACCCACAGAGCTTCCATGCTCTCTTGCAAAAGATCACTGACGCCAATATCGCTTTGCTACAGATGCAAATTAAACATGGCGCTCAAGCCATACAAATTTTTGACTCTTGGGCTCATGTACTGGCCACAGGACAGTTTCGCGAGTTTAGCCTGGCCTACCTGCAACAGATTGTAAAAGCTTTAGAAGCGACCGGAAAACCCACCATCCTCTTTTGCCGCGGCTCTTCCATATTCGCCTCACAGCTGGCCGAAGCGCAACCCGCTGCAATCAGCCTAGATTGGAATGGCATGTTGAAGGATCAGCGTCGGCGCCTTGGTCCCGGAATTGCTTTACAAGGCAACCTAGACCCACATTTACTATTTGCACCTGTTGCCACTATTCGTAGCGAAGTGAATGACCTCTTACAAAACATGAAGGGCGACCCCGCTTTTATTCTAGGCCTGGGACACGGAGTATTACCGCACACGCCATTAGAAGCCGTGCATGCTCTTGTAGATTGCGCCAAAGCTAGTGCAATATGAATTTTGGTACTGAAACAGTTGATGTCGCCACTCTTCAACGTTTTGATAAACCAGTCCCTCGCTATACCAGCTATCCCACAGCTCCGGAATGGAGTCTCCTGGATCACAGCGTATACGTCAGCCAGCTCGATAGTCTGAACAGCACGGCTAGACCCCTATCGCTTTACTTCCATATTCCTTTCTGTAAAACAATGTGTCTCTTTTGTGGCTGTAGCGTTATTCTTAACAGACGTCCAGAAAACGAACAACGCTATGTAGCCTACATCGAAAAGGAAATTGACCTAGTAACAGCTCGATTACGAAATGACCATAGCGTTACACAGCTGCATTTCGGTGGAGGAACTCCTACCAAGCTCTCTCCTGAACAACTTACGCATCTTATAGATCATATTCAAAACCGCTTTTCATTTACCGCGGATGCTGAAATTTCGATTGAAATTGACCCACGCACCGTGGTGGAAGATCAAGGCTCTAAGCTTAGCCTCCTGCGAAAGCTAGGATTTAATCGCGTGAGTTTTGGAGTACAGGACACCAATCCTCAAGTGCAAGAAGCCGTTAAACGTCGCCAGAGCTATGAAATGACGCTGCAAACATACGAATTGGCTCGGCATAATGGATTTAACGGTGTCAATATTGACCTTATCTACGGACTGCCCTTTCAAACACTGGAAACCTTTCGTGATACCATTGAGAAAGTGATCGCTATGCGACCCGATCGCATCGCCTTATTTTCGTATGCCAAAGTGCCCTGGCTGAAAGAGCATCAAAAGGCCATTCCTGATGACACGCTTCCTTCAACCGAAGAGAAGTTTGGCATTTATGTGCAGGCACGCAAGCAGCTCTTAGAGGCCGGTTATTTAGGACTTGGAATGGATCATTTCGCTCTGCGTGAAGATCCGCTGTCAGTCGCATTCTTACAGCAAAAACTGCACCGCAATTTCCAAGGATATACGCTGAATCTAGCTGAAGATATGCTAGGATTTGGAGTCACATCAATCGGCTATTGTCGCGATGCGTACATCCAAAACATTAAAGATCTCGAGCAGTACTATCGGGCCCTAGATGCTGATTTGCTGCCAGTGCATCGTGGAAAAGTGCTTTCAGACGAAGATCGCTTGCGACGGTGGGTGATTAATAAGTTGATGTGCCAGTTTGAAATGGACCGAGAGGTGTTTGAGCAGACATATGGCGTGGCCTTTGATGAATATTTTGTGAATGAGCAGGCATCTGTCTGTCATGCGGTTGCGGAGGGACTGCTTATCGACACCGGCTCTAAGCTTGTGGCAACGCCTACAGGACGGTTGTTTATTCGTAATGTAGCAGCTTTGTTTGATGGATATTTGCAGGGAAAAGTTGGCTCTGGCCAGTTCTCTAAAGGCATCTAGTGTGTTTTATTTTTTTAGGATTTTTACCACAGAGGCACAGAGACACTGTGGTAAAAATCCTAAAAAATCTTAATAATCTCCCATTGCGCATCGGAGCAGTTAACATGCATGTCATTGTTCTCGGAGGAGGAATCTCCGGACTAGCCACAGCCTGGTTTCTCAAGCAGCGGGGATGTAACGTCACGCTTTTGGAAGCCTCGTCACGCCCTGGTGGATGGGTTCATACCGACAAAAGCCAAGATTTCCTATTCGAATTAGGCCCTCGCAGCTGCCGCGGTAATGCAACAGCTATGTTATCTCTTATCGAAGAACTGGGTCTCCAGCAACGCGTCATCACCGGAGCAACAGCAGCTAAAAAGCGCTTTCTGTACGTAAATCAACGCTTAAGGCCTTTACCCTCAAATCCATTCTCATTTTTAGTCTCCCCTCTAACAAGACCATTAATTTGGCCTCTCATAAGAGAATGCTTTGTTCCACCCAGCTCTCATGACGATGAATCCATTCACGACTTCATTCAACGCCGATTAAGCGGTTACGCAGCCGATACGTTTATGAATCCTCTAGTCTCAGGCATTTACGCTGGAGACCCTCGCAAGTTGTCACTCAAGTCCTGCTTCCCCTCATTACACCAGTGGGAACGCGAAAAGGGATCCATCATTAAAGGGATTCTCTCTCACAAAAAAGAGCCTGGTTCAAGAAAAGGCATTTTCTCATTACGCGGTGGGATGCAAGAACTTACAGATACTCTCGCGCAAAGAATAGGTGACTCAGTATCTTTGAACAGTCGCGTGATTGCTCTGACTAACCATTCTGCTACTACCTCAGATGGTACGACCTTTCATGCTGATCATATCGTTTCTACATTGCCCATCACTGCATTAGCCAACCTCGTACCCAACCCCAGCTTATTATATGACACGACATATAGTTCAGTGGCTGTAGTGGCAATGGGATTTCATCATTCACTATTAAGGCGCACAGGATTCGGCTATCTTATTCCCTCCAGCGAAGCTGAACGTGTTTTGGGAATGGTGTGGGATTCGTGTGTGTTTCCAGAGCAAAATCAGAGGCGACATGAAACCCGCATAACTTGTATGATTGGTGGACAGCATGTGCCTAATTTTGACTCCTATTCGGAGGAAGACTTTGTGGCTATTGCGTTGGAAGCCCTTGATAGACATCTCCATATCAAAGCTAAACCTGATGCTTTGATGGTGAAGCTAGCTAAAGAAGCGATTCCACAATATCATGTAGGTCATGCACAACGGATACTCAAAATTAACGCCAGCCTTACCAAAATAACGTTATTGGGTAATAGTTTTTCTGGAGTCTCCGTAAATGACTGCATTGCAGAAGCCAGACGCGCTTCGGATGGCATCATTCTTGCTAATAAGAATGGGTTCGTCAGGAGTTAAGTTTGAAAAAAATGAAAGGGGTCCCTACCATCGGGTTTACAGGGGCCAGAACCTCAAAGACTCCATTTTACTAGGCGGGTGTGCCGATGTTTGACAAATTTACCAATCGCGCTAAGCAAGTCATTAAGTTGGCGAAAAAAGAAGCGCAGAGGCTGAATCACAACTATTTAGGCACCGAACATGTGTTGCTGGGCTTGTTAAAGCTCGGGCAAGGCGTTGCTGTTAACGTGCTACGCAATCTCAATATTGACTTTGAGACCGTACGCACGGAAGTTGAAAAATTAGTGGGCTACGGCCCGGAAATTCAAGTTTACGGAGATCCTGCGCTCACCGGAAAGGTGAAGAAGGTCTTCGAATACGCCAACGAAGAGGCAGCCAGCCTCAATCACAACTATGTAGGCACAGAGCATCTGTTATTGGGTTTACTACGCCAAACAGATGGTGTTGCCGCTCAGGTTCTTGAAAACCTAAATGTCAATCTAAAGGAAGTCCGCAAGGAGGTCCTCAAGGAACTAGAAACCTTCAATCTACAGTTACCTCCAATCTCTGGAAATGCAGGGAATGGCCCCCAAGTCGGTGGTACAGTTTCTCCAGGAAAGAGTGGCTACGAAAAATCCAACGCCACCTCCGACAAAATGCCCGCATTGCGCGCGTATGGGCTTGACCTTACTGAGCTCTGTCGCGAAGGCAAAATGGACCCTGTAATTGGCCGAAAGGAAGAAGTCGAACGTCTTATCCTCATTCTTTGCCGTCGCCGCAAAAATAACCCAGTTCTAGTGGGTGAAGCCGGCGTAGGTAAAACAGCTATTGTTGAAGGCTTAGCGCAAGCCATTGTTCGGGGCGATGTTCCTGATAACTTGCGCAAGAAAAAGCTCATCAACCTTGACCTAGCCCTCATGATCGCAGGTACAAAATACCGCGGTCAGTTTGAGGAACGCATCAAAGCAGTCATGGATGAGATCAAAAAAAATGGTCAAATCCTGCTCTTCATCGACGAACTACATACGATCGTAGGCGCTGGAGCGGCTGAGGGAGCCATCGATGCTTCCAATATTCTGAAGCCAGCCCTGTCCCGTGGCGAAATTCAATGTATTGGCGCCACCACGGTCGATGAATATCGCAAGCATATTGAAAAAGACGCCGCCCTTGAACGACGCTTCCAGAAGATCTTCGTCGCTCCTCCATCGGTTGATGAAACGATCGAGATTCTCGGTGGTCTGAAAACCAAATACGAAGAACACCACAAGTGTATCTACACTCCACAAGCATTAGAAGCAGCGGCGCGGCTCTCCGATCGCTATGTGCATGGACGCTTCCTACCCGATAAGGCTATCGATCTTATCGACGAAGCCGGCGCCAAAATGCGCATTTCGATGATGAGTCAACCTCAGGATATCGGTAAATACGAATCCGAAGTTGAAGAGGTTCGTGTTGCTAAGGAAGAAGCCATTGGCCGCCAAGAATATGAAAAGGCAGCCAAATTGCGCGATAAAGAAAAGCAACTGCGCGAACGCTTGCAGCAAAGCCGCACGGAGTGGGAAATCAATAAAGCCGAAAACGAAGTCATCGTTGAAGATGAGGACGTTGCCAACATCGTTGCCAAGATGACTGGCGTGCCACTGAACCGCTTGACGGAAGGTGAAACGCAAAAAGTACTGAAAATGGAAGAAGATCTTGCAAAACAAATCATCGGCCAAGAAGAAGCTCTAAGCACTGTCTGCCGTGCCATCCGACGCAGCCGCGCCGATATTAAGGATCCGAACCGTCCGATCGGTGCTTTCCTCTTTATGGGACCGACAGGTGTCGGTAAGACATTGCTGGCACGCTTGCTAGCTATTCATATGTTCGGTGGTGAAGATGCTCTGATTCAAGTCGATATGTCGGAATACATGGAGAAATTTGCCGTCAGCCGTATGACGGGATCTCCTCCAGGATATGTAGGACACGAGGAAGGTGGCCAGCTAACCGAACAGGTGCGTCAGCGCCCCTATTCTGTGGTGCTCTTTGACGAGATTGAGAAGGCACACCCAGACGTGATGGATTTGCTGTTGCAAATCCTTGAAGAAGGACGCCTTACAGACTCATTCGGACGCAAGGTAGACTTCCGTAATGCCATCGTCATTATGACATCCAACCTTGGAGCTGACCTTATCCGTAAGGGCACTACCGTTGGTTTTGGCGTGCAGGAAGGCGCTCCAGATTATGACACAATCAAAGAAAAGATCCTCGAAGCAGTTAAGAAGCAGTTTAAGCCTGAGTTCTTAAACCGCGTCGATGACGTCGTAATCTTCCGTCCGTTGAACAAAGAAAACCTCATGAAGGTCATTGAGCTAGAGATTACTAAGGTTGCAGATCGTCTAGAACGCAAAGAAATCTACATTGCGTTGGACGAGAAAGCCAAGAAACATTTGGTGGAGAAAGGCTTCCAACCAGAAATGGGAGCAAGGCCGCTGCGTCGCTTGATCGAGCAGTACCTTGAGGATCCATTGGCAGAGAAGCTATTGCTGCATCCAGATGAAGGACGTCGCGTGTTTGTGACAGTTGAAGACGATAAGTTAGTGTTTAAGGATAAAGAAGTCTTCAGCGTGAATCAGAACATGCCTGGCAAAGAGAATGAGAAGGACAAAGAGCCTGCAAAGACCGCTAAATAAAGCGACTAAGGCTTGATTTGGCTGCTTCGCCGAGAGGCAGCCAGTCCGTCCCTACAACAGCTGCCTTTTCCTTGTGGGTCTGCCTCGCCGAGGCAGACAACTTCGCCCCTACAACAGCTGCCTTTTCCTTGTGAGTCTGCCTCGCCGAGGCAGACAACTTCGCCCCTACAACAGCTGCCTTTTCCTTGTGGGTCTGCCTCGCCGAGGCAGACAACTTCGTCCCTACAACAGCTGCCTTTTCCTTGTGAGTCTGCCTCGCCGAGGCAGACAACTTCGCCTGTCCGAACACTTACATAGTTTACAGTTAGACTACTTACATAGTTTACACTTTT
>CAYTFC010000061.1:0-19505 GCA_964436955.1 uncultured bacterium
TCTGATATATCGTTACGAGCGCTAGATGAAGTTTTGGTAGCAATCAGGGTCTGAGAACTACCCGACTTCGTCCATTCTTCTTGTAAAGAAAGGCCCTGATACATTATCAACATAGTATCTTCGTCGAGGGAGTTTATAAATGAGTAAGAAAAATGTCGCCGGTAAGGGATTCCTTAATTATGTTAACAACCTTTATCGTCAGGCATTTGGCCAGCTAAATGGTTTCAGAGGGGTCTTTTCGCATGACCTTGGAATAGACCTAGGCACTGCCAATACCCTAGTGTTTGCTCGGGGTAAGGGCATCGTGTTTGCTGAACCTTCGGTTGTCGCCGTTGATTCCACCACTAATGAAGTTCTGGCTGTCGGTCATACCGCCAAAGCTATGTTGGGTAAAACTCCCCGTAAAATTCATGCCGTACGCCCCATGAAAGACGGCGTTATCGCCGACTTCGAAGTTGCTGAAGGCATGATCAAAGCTATTTTGCGTACCGTAACTCCTTCCAGAAGTCTCTTCCGACCTAAAATTTTGATTGCCGTTCCGTCGGGCATCACTGGCGTTGAGAAGCGTGCGGTTGAAGATTCCGCCTTACATGCTGGTGCTCAAGAGGTTATTCTTATAGAAGAGCCTATGGCTGCAGCTATTGGCGTGGACCTGCCAGTACACGAGCCTGCCGCTAACATGATCATCGATATCGGTGGCGGTACCACTGAGATTGCTATTATTTCCTTGGGTGGTATTGTCGAATCCCGCTCGCTCCGCATTGCCGGAGATGAGTTTGATGAATGCATCATCAATTACATGCGTCGCACGTATAACCTGATGATCGGCCCTCGAACTGCTGAAGAAATTAAGATCACCATCGGATCGGCTTATTCCTTGGGCGCCAACGAACTAGAAATGGAAGTGCGTGGTCGGGACCAAGTGGCTGGCCTGCCCGTCACAAAGCGCATCAATTCCGTTGAAATACGTGAATGTTTGGCTGAACCCATCCAACAGATAGTCGAAAGCGTAAAACTTACCCTTGAAAAGTGTCCTCCCGAACTTGCTGCTGACCTCGTAGAACGTGGCATGGTCATCGCTGGCGGTGGTGCTTTAATTAAGGGTTTAGATAAAGCGCTCATGAAAGAGACTGGACTTCCAGTTATTGTTGCTCCGAATCCCCTGCTGGCTGTATGTCTTGGGACAGGCAAGGCCCTTGAGTATTGGTTTAAAAAAGGCAAGGTAGGCTCCGCTTACTAAAATAAGCGGTTCGGCCAACAACGGAGGGAGATTATGGCCAGTCAGTCAGCTCTCAACCAAGTCTCTCCTATTCCGCTTGATCAATGGACTACGAATCAGCGGCTTAAGGATTGGATTCACACCATTGCAAGCTTGTGTGAGCCGGAAAGCATTCATTTGTGTAATGGCTCGCGCGAGGAATATGATGTCTTAGCACGCCAAATGGCGGCTAATGGCACCTTTATCCCCCTTAACGAAAAAAAAAGACCACGCAGTTTTCTATGTCGCTCGCATCCTGCCGATGTCGCACGTGTAGAGGACCGTACGTTTATCTGCTCTGAAAACCAAGACGGTACGGGCCCAACCAACAATTGGGCCGATCCCAAGGAAATGCGCACAAAGTTAATGGGACTTTTTAAGGGGTGCATGCGCGGTCGTACCATGTATGTAGTGCCTTTTAGTATGGGACCACTTGGTTCCCATATTGCCCACATTGGCGTGCAAATCACAGATTCTCCGTACGCCGTATGTAGCATGCGTCTTATGACACGCATGGGCCAGGACGTCCTTCCGATACTGGGGGATAGTGAAACCTTTGTGCCTTGTTTGCACTCTGTGGGAGCACCTTTATTGCCCGGACAGCCAGATACTTCATGGCCTTGTAATGCTGACAATAAATACATCGTTCATTTTCCCGAATCACGTGAGATTTGGTCTTTTGGAAGCGGCTATGGTGGAAATGCCTTGCTTGGCAAAAAGTGCTTTGCACTGCGCATTGCATCGGTGATGGCGCGCGACCAAGGGTGGCTTGCGGAACACATGCTGATCCTTGGTATCACCAATCCGCAAGGAGAAAAGAAGTACATCGCTGCAGCCTTTCCGAGTGCCTGCGGTAAAACAAACCTTGCCATGCTAACCCCTACCATACCAGGCTGGAAAGTCGAGACGGTCGGCGATGACATTGCCTGGATGAAGTTTCATTCCGACGGACGCCTTCATGCCATCAATCCGGAAGCCGGCTTTTTTGGCGTTGCTCCCGGAACATCGATGAAGTCCAACCCTAATGCGATGCGTAGCATTGAACACGACGCGATTTTCACCAATGTCGCTCTTACAGATGACAAGGACGTGTGGTGGGAAGGGCTTACTGAGGAATCTCCACAACATCTGATTTCTTGGACCGGACAGGACTGGACACCCACTAGCAATGAAAAGGCAGCTCATCCAAATGCACGTTTTACAGTATCGGCTGAGCAATGTCCTGTTATTGATAAGGCTTGGGAAGATCCTGAGGGAGTTCCGATTAGCGCCATTATCTTTGGCGGTCGCCGCTCCTCGACGATACCATTAGTGACTGAGGCATTTAATTGGCAGCACGGAGTCTTTTTTGGGGCCTCTGTTTCCTCACAGACTACGGCCGCTGCTGCGGGTGAAGTAGGGCAATTGCGACACGATCCCTTTGCGATGTTGCCCTTCTGTGGATATAACATGGGCGATTATTTTGCCCATTGGCTATCGATGGCTGAAAAGACAAAATCAGACCTCATGCCGCGCGTGTACTATGTTAATTGGTTTTTAAAGGACTCTGAAGGCAAGTTTCTTTGGCCAGGATTTGGCGACAATTCACGCGTACTAAAGTGGATTTTTGAGCGAACTTCCGGAGCCGACAATGGCATTAAAACGCCCATTGGCGTGGTGCCAGCTCCTGGAGCATTGGACATATCGGGATTACCCATTACGCAAGACCAACTAAAGCCCCTCTTTGAAATTAATCGAGAGGAGTGGCTGAAAGAGGTTGCAGGACTAAAAGAATATTTTAAAACATTTGACCGTCATCTACCTAAAGGTATTAATGACGAACTTACCTCTTTAGAAGAGCGTCTCAAGGCATAGCATGTTTGGCACAAATACAACCGATTGCGAAGTACCCTCCCTGAATCAGGTGCGTCGCCTAACCACTTATCTTATCGCTAGCGGTTCTTTAAACATTATTATGTTAGCAACCATTCTCTATGTATCTTTGGGGGGAGGGTTTCTTGTTAGACAATCCGATGCGACGAATCGCATCTATTCTACGCGCGATTCCATTTTAGCGGATGATCGCACCAATGCTGAGGTCCTATGTTCCCTTGTGCATATGCTCCCCGAACAGCTCGTAGCAAGGCTTGGAGATACACAACTTGTCGAGGATGGATATTCTCAGCGTGACTTATGTCTCGGTTGCCTTGCAACGTTGCATCATGTTGATATCGCTAAAGCACTGCGCAGTTCAAATATACCTCAAGAACGTTTTTTGGATGTGGAAACCGGCACCAACCCCCCGGTCATCAGTATTGCGGTTTACCCAGGACTTACTGACAGTCAGTTTGGGCAAATTATTCAGTTTGTGAATACAGAACGCTGGCCATTAACTTCTGAAGGACTTTTTTTAGCCTTGAAGCATGCCAAATTACGCCAGGATGCATCCCTTGCAGAAGCATTTTATTTGACTCCAGAGTTTCTAACACTGCAGCGACTTTTTACCCGTACAGAAACTCCTATTGATCGCACAGATGTTCTTGATTTTCTGCTTGAGGGCGACTGGAATGCGGTGGCTACATCCTACAAGGCTGCATTAGAAGTGAATGAATCTTCCCCCGCATTAAGACGTCGTGTATTGATGAGCTATATCTTAGCTGGATCCAAGAGCGCAACGTATCTGATGTTGAAAAGCGACGGCAACTATGCGGCCAAGAAACTGGATGACAACACAGTTCTCGCCATGCTCAAGAGCATGAATAGCGTGACTTCAGATGTTGAGAGCTTTGTGGGAGAGCTAGTTCGCAGCCCTCGTAGCGACGCCGTGTTGGAGCGGGCGCATCAGTTGTGTTCTACAGCTTTAGTTGCGGCTGTGAATCAAATTGAAGACAAGCAATACGCCAAAAACAATTCTGAACGCGTGCATGTCGTGCAGAGAGGCGATTCGCTGTGGAAGATCTCGCGTCAACACAAGGTAGATGTAGCTGTTTTGAAGGCCCATAATGGCCTGCAAAACGACCTATTAAAGCCTGGCGCCACCATTCGCATTCCCTAGCAAGCGAGATCTTACAAAAACATCCTCCCTATCCTGCCGCCGAAGGCGATCCTGCATATCGTGTTAAAAAAAAAGTCAACACACTGCTTTGCATTAAGTATGTGTAAATTATTTTAAACAGGATATGCAGGATCGCCTTCGGCGGCAGGATAAGGAGGATTAGGGGACAGGATCGTGTCCACCACGGTTCCAAGGACCGCATTTAATCAAGCGTTTGGCCATCAGCCATACTCCCCAAAAAAAGCCATGTTTTTGTAATGCTTCGAAGGCATAGTTTGAGCAGGAGGGATAGAAGCGACAATTCTCGCCTAAAAATGGCCGTACACACCATTGATAGACCTTAATGAGAGCAAGCAGCGGATACTTCATATGAATTTGAAGACATCACGAGCGAGTGTTAGCACCACTTCGATGATGATCAACCAGATAATGGTCCATTCTAGGCGGCTGGAGTGCTGGTGATTGAGTTCATTACCTAACATCTCAAACAGTTCATGCACAATATCCAGACGTTGGTTTAGAACGGCCACTCGATTTTCGATATCCAGAAAGTTTGCCACCATGCTGTATAGAGGCTCTAGCTCCAAATTTTCCCAAAAGAATTCCGGAGTATCCAAAACATCCCACTGCAAGTTAATGGAGCTGCGTTCCAAAAAGAGCTGCCCCATTTTGCAACGGATTTCACGGCGGGATAATGGAATTCTGCCTTTGCGTGCAAGAGCTTGAGGGATATGCTTACATTCGTTGTAAGTCTTCTGAACTTGTGTTTCGAATGCCTCTAATTTGACAGACTGAGCAATGCCATGTGAGATGGCAAGTAACGATAGCGTATCACGGTTAGGAACGATAATTTCGTCGCTAACGATTTGGGCGCGATCGCCATAGGCTACGGAAAAGTTGTCTTGTTCTATTTTTTCAAGCGCATCGTCTTGGATAGTAGTCGCTAAATGGAGGAAATGTAGCTCTTCTTCTGGAGTTAGACCCCAGCAGACAACTGTTCCAAACGGAAAGTAAAAGACACTCCCGGTCTCATGACCTTTAGGGATAGCTATATGAATAACGTCGCGATAGAGGGTAGGAGCGTAGTGCTGACGCAATACGGTGACTAGCGCTTTAATGTCGTAAGACGCGGCTGAACAGTAAGCTACACATTCCATATCATTTTATCTCGTGCCTTTACTATATCAGTTAGCACTATAAATAGCCTCATCCAAAATAGACGAGGTTAAAACACTCGGCTTCACCTAACAATAAATCCATCTTTAAGCCATCATTTGGTGTGACCCATGTGAAGCCTTTATGTTCGTTAAAGTTAATCTTTACGGCCCCTGGATCACCTTGCAGCTGAGTGCGAAACATGTGGTAGACGAAGTGGTCTCTTTCGTTGTATTCGATGTAGACAGTTCCAGTCGTTTCAATTTCTTGATTGGAAATGTCATAGCCTGTTTCCTCTCGAACCTCTCGGACTGCCGCTTGTAACGGAGTTTCCTGCTTATCCACTTTGCCGCCTGGTATTCCCCACTTATTGCCCTGCGATTTGTTCAGTTGACGATGTAAGAGCAGGATGAGGTCATCCTTTTCTATGTACACCGCGGCAATTTCAAAACGCGGTTTAAACTGGGGTGTTGGAGCTAAATACACAATTTCTGAGAGAGTAGTCGTTAGTTGCATAATGGCTGATGGACTGAGGGTTAAGATATGCGAAAAGGGGGACTCGAACCCCCAAGGGATTTCTCCCACTACCACCTCAAGGTAGCGCGTCTACCAATTTCGCCACTTTCGCAAAAGACGAGAAAATTGAATGCAATTGTAATTCAGAGAATCCAATGTAAGCAAGCAAAATCGTTTGTTAAGAGATTGTCTTATTTCCTTCTTCGCGTTAAAAATCCTAAAAAACCTTTTTTTAGACGTTGATTGGCAGAATCTCAATCACCAAATTTTGACTGACCGTAATCATGTGATTCACTGGAATCGGTTCCCAGCGAGCTTCTGGAGTCAGCGGTTCGGAGGCAATAATGATAGCATGCGGCTTGTCTCGCGTAGAGATAACGCGACAGACATCCCCTAAACACTCAAAGCGCTCTCCTCGCGAAAAATAGAGGGTTTCTGCGGAATATTGGGGTTGATCGGTGTAGCGCGTCGCCACTATCGTATGCCCATCGGTTACGGCAAAGTTGTAGTGGGACGATTCCTCCGTAGCCACCTCACGTGTCCATTCGTTAAGTTGAGCGATCGTGTCTAACATGGCTTGTTTTAGCAAGACCGGTCCCACTTTACTAAGATCTTCGGGAAGATGGTTTAAATAGAGTGCAAAGGCATGTTCGGTATCAGTAGTTCCTTTAATGATATCATACGTATCATTTCTTAGCATACGTCTGAGCTTTCTTTTGATTTTGTCGAAGTCTGTGATACGTCCATTGTGCATCCACATTAAGTGCTTGTGTTGAAAGGGATGACAGTTGAGTTCATTAACAGACATTCCTAATGACGCTGCTCTGACATGTGCAAACACCAAAGGAGACTTAATTTTCGAGGCAAGACGATGTAAATTACGATTACTCCAGGCAGGCGTTGTAGCGACGAAGATACCCGGTTCTGTTGAGAGCTCTGGATTGTACCAACCCACGCCGAATCCATCCCCGTTTAGTGGCTCACAGCGCTCTTGAGACTGAAAACTCTGATTGATGAGGGAATGTTTGGGATAAATGATGAGGTCTGCCAGAAGAAGGTCTCGTCCGCTATAAACCACAAAACGACACATAGTTCACTCACGTAAAACATATTGCTAAATATATTTTAACATAAATTAATTAATTAAATGCGGAATTGAATAAATTGTTGATTTTAGTGTGAAGATCTTCGCAGATAGTAAGAGTATTTAATTCACTTACGCGACGTGTTTCTAGCAGTAGTCTGAGAAAATGAGCCTCTTCGTCACTAAATACCAGTGCGAGAAGCGGAATATGTAATTCGCAAAAAGCTTCGCCTTGACTCACGTAAACATTTTTTAAGGGCGTTTCGCAGTGGCTACATGTATCGAATTGATCGACCACACCTTCATGTCGAAGGATTTTTAGCAGAAAAGCACTTAACCATGTGCGCGGCTGATCGGAATTTTCTAGTCCTTTGAGTAGCAATAAAAGTAGCTCATAGAGCATTGGAGCGGGTTTTTCTAGGAGCTGTGACTGACGCAAGGCCTGGACCATAGCACAGGCCGTTTCCAGGTGAGCAAAGCTGCGATTGTGATGATGATAGCGCTCTAATGGCGTGATTTCTTGGCTGGTGTGCAGCTCACCGCGCCCAACCGTATACACAAACTCTGCGCGCGTTAAAGCCGAAAGCGGCGCATTTTTTTGGCGCTTATGAGACATCCCACCTTTGATAATTAGCTTGATGACTCCATTTTCCCGCGTGAAAATCGTCGCGATCTGGTCGTAGTCACCAAATGGAAGGAGATGAAGGACCATGCCTTCGGTGCGTTTGCTTTGTTTTGTCACAGGTTTGCGTAGTAAAGGTATTGGCCCCACAAGACTTTGGCAGTGATTGTGGTGATTTGGATACGGTCGACCATGAAACAAACGCCACCTTCTAAGCCAAAGGCGACTTCGACATTGGTTTTGACTAGCGAATCGCGCGCTCGAGAGAGTGCCCCTTCGATTGTTTCTTCTTGGGAAAGTGGTTGATGCTTAACCCGCGTGTCTGCCTCGCAGGAGATAACGAGAACTTCATGATCTGCAACGGCTTGGTGAATGGCTTCTATCTTTGTGCGATTGGTTGAGCCGACCACCACAGTTTTAGGTATTTTCATTGTATTCCTTCGGTAATCCTTCCATTTTGAAGGATTTATCGGTAACGGTCAACAGCGTTTCTTCTTTCGAAAAAAACACTGAACCGCTAACATAGGTCGGCATATGCACCGGTAGCTCAACCGGATAGAGTACCTGGCTTCGAACCAGGTGGTTAGGGGTTCGAATCCCTTCCGGTGCATTTCTCTTTTATTCTCCATACGTATTACCCCTCGACCGAACACTGATTAATGTTAACTTAATCCGAAAGGGATATACTAGTCGCCTAGCTATGACGAAAAAATAAACAAGCTAAAATAAAAAAAGGTTGTAATGGGTCTCTTCAGACTAACCAATAACCGGTTCGTGGCAGGTTTTCAAGGCAATCCCATACATATGACGGCTAGCGCGGTAAAAAAAAACTATAGCGATAGCGGTATTGGAAGCGGGAACTCTAGAAGCTATTGCTATATGTGGTGTTGGTTATCAGAGTGCAAAAGTACTCTTGGAGCTGTTTAAAGCAACCGCTCAATGTTTATTCTTACCTGTACGCAATGCCATGACCTTTCGACAAAACTACGACCGTCATGTGGTGGCCTTAGGCCATAGCCTCAAATTAACTGTCACAGCCCCCTACGCAGCATTGAAGGCCCCAAATGAGATATCTAAACATGCGCTTAAAACAGGCATGTTGACAGATTGTCGTCGTTCTAGAATAAACACAAAAATTGCACTTTCTATTTTAGGCTTAGGTGTTGCTGCTATTGTTGCAGTACCTTTGGCCAAGGGATACTTTGAGCGCGTCCAGATGACACGGAGATTGGAAGAGTACATGCCTTGGGTGCAACAGTTGTGCAGTAGCTTTGGTGGAAGTTTTAAGAGTGAGGTCGATGGTACTAGGTGCTGTGAGATTCCTAATGGACCACTAAAGTGGTCATACGCTAATATTTGCCCTACGGTTTTTAGAAACGTAAGTTCATTATATGGATTTATACGTTGGGATCATTTATTGGAAGGTGTTGGTCTTACTAAGGGCTCTTGTGAAGACACTCAATGTGAATTCTGGTGCTTCATGGAGTCGTATTAATTGTTTCAACGAGAAGGGCGAAAATACAAGAAATGAAGCATTTGATACCCGAGGGGCAAAGAGTTAAGGTTATTTTTTCCCTTTTCACTGTGAATAAATGTATTAGGCTCATAAACCCAAAGGTTGGTAAAATCAGGGTAGAGACACACTCTCTAACCCCGTAGCCGATGACGGTTACCAAACTCTTTGACCGAGGTTGCCATGAGCCGAGATGCCAAAAATACCATGGAATCTGCAAGGGCTTACAATATTCACGTGACGGGGCGCAATGTCCATGTCACTCAGCCCATGAAAGATTACGCGATTGAAAAAATCTCTAAAGTTGAGCGTTTCAGCGACAGGATCTTAGAAGTCACCGTAACAATGGATATCCAAAGAATCGATCACAAGGTCGACATCACCATGAAGGTGAACCATTGGTTAATCAAAGCAAGTGCTACAACTACACAAATGTACGCCTCCATCGATCAAGCCGTTCATAAGCTGGAGCGTCAACTCAATCGTTTTAAAAAGAGAATTCAAGAGCATCAGGCAAAAGGCGTTAAGGTTATTGACATGAACGTCAATGTAATCGAGCGTCCGTTTAACGATATTGAAGAAGTGAATGATGCCATTGAATCGGAAAATCGTCGCCGAGCCGAGGTGCAATTGCATCCACATAAAATTGTGGCTCGCGAGACCAGACCTCTTAAAACACTGACGTATGATGAAGCCATCGCCAAAATGGAACTGGCTGGCGATTTGTTCCTTCTGTTTCGATGCGAATCCGATCAGCAACTGAAGGTCATGTATCGTCGGACCGATGGTAACTTCGGCGTTCTCGAACCCGAAAGCTAGCAGGATTGGAAAAGACATAAGAGACAAGGGACCAAAAGGACCAAAGAGACATAAGGGACTTTGGAGAAAGGACTTAAGGGACAGAATGACTGTGCATCTTTTGTCCCTTAAGTCCTTTCTCCAAAGTCCCTTATGTCTCTTTGGTCCTTTTGGTCCCTTGTCTCTTATGTCTTTTCTATATTGGGGTTTTGAAAATATCTACGCATAAATAGGACATGTTTGTATCCTTTCCTTGAAGAATTAATTCAGCAAACCATTGGGATGCCATTTGACATCGTTAAATGCCAACGTTAAACAGGTATTTTGTTTGGTGCGTCGCCAATGGCTAACCGCGACGCCAGAAGAAATTGTCAGACAGCGCCTTCTGTTAAAACTTACGCAAGAACTGGGGTTTCCGCTATCTCACATTGTCGTGGAAATATCCCTGCGTCAAATGCCCCATCTACGAGGGGTGGCTACTGTTGGATGGCCAGACAGAAGGGCGGATATTCTCTGCTATGCGCGCAACATGAGCCCACTGCTTTTAGTGGAGTGCAAGGCTGTTGCCCTTACGTCCCGCGTTTTGCGACAAACTACTGGTTATAATCAATACGTCAAGGCCTCTTACTTAGCTGTAGCTAATCAGACTCAGGAACGATTAGGACGGTACGACCATAACACGGGCGTGTATCACTTTCTTGATGCTCTTGCGAGCTACTCAGATATCACTCCAATGTCGTCAAAATAAGGAAAATATTAGGGCTGCCGCTTCGGCTACAACGTGTAAAAGAAGCTGCAACTAGCGGCGGAGGACTTGTTCAGCGGCGCGTTGTCCGCTGAGAAGAGCGCCTTCCATACCGTTATTTTCGGCAGTATGCTCGCCGGCAAAGAAAAGCCGTGAGGTTGGTGTCGCTAGCTCTTGCCGTTCCTGCAAGCCAGTACCAGACGGCTGATAGGAGTAGGCTCCTTTGGCAAAAGGGTCTTCAGACCATGTTTTATCGATAACGCCTATTAGGCTGTTTCGTGAAAGATTGGGATAAGTGCGCTCAAGCAACCCCAAAATGCGATCCACGAGTTGCTCTTTGGGAAGCTTTCGCAGCTTGCCTGCTTCCTCAGACATGTAGACTAACAAAGTAGAGGAGCTGGTTTGGCCCTCTGGCTGCATTGCACGGAGATTAATTACGCTGAGAATAGTATTTTCTTCAGGCAAGCTGTAGATCAAGCGGTTTTCGACTAAAGGTTTATTTGGTTGACGCATGGCCTTTTCGAATGCTCCTTTATCGAACGTAAGTGCGAGCTTTCTCACTTCAGTAACCCCTAGCGTTTCAATAGCTTTCTGCTTGGCCACAGATAGCGGCGGCGTAAAGATAACGCTACCACTCTTAAGTACCCCTAACGGAAGGGTTATAATGGCGAAATCCCCTTGCCAGGTCTTGGTTGTCCGGCCTTCTTGGTAAGTTACCGTGACTCCATCCTGTTCTTCGGTGATAGCAGTCACCACGGCATTGTATTCAATGGGTAAACCTTTGGCAAGGTAGTCAGCCAATCTTGAAAGGCCGTTCGTAACAAAGTACTCAACCCCAGGTTCTTGTTCGACGATAAAGTCCTTTCCCCACTCAGGGATTTTGTCCAAGGGTTGATCAGAAAATGCCTGTAGCGCGAATGCTTGACCGGCTAGTTCCACCAGTTCACTCATTTCAGGTGGATAACGCTGTTTGAGCGTCTCTATTGTTCGGTTTAATCGATCTTGAACATTCCCAGGGGTGGTGGGGTGGTGCGAATAGGCTTGGTGCACATGTAAATAGAATTCCGTTATGACCTCATCGATTAGTTCGATTAATTCCGGATATTCGTGAACTAAAAAGTCGCGCTGCCCCAAAAACACACGTGTATTTATCATGGGTTGGTCTATGGATCCTGTCACTTGCGATTCAGTAGGGACTTCGGCCGCTTCTTTGGTAAATTGCCATAACCCATGGTCAGCGTTTAGTGTATGGAGCCAGTTGGCCCCTAACTCGAGGGAATCACCGTTTACATCAACGGCTGATTCTAGTCGTCCTCCGACGCGGTTTCGTGCTTCTAAGACTTGCACGTCAACTTTATGTGATCTCTGAAGATGTTGGGCTGCTTGCAGTCCGGAAAGACCAGCTCCAATTACCAAAACCCTAAGATTCGGGGAGTGGGGTTCAGCACCTAAAAGGGTTGTTATCAAGAAAACACTAATCAAAATATATTTTATTATCATATATATAATATATATTTTATCCAATTTTAAAACAATTAGGTTCATCTGGCTAATGAACAGGTCTGTTCATGTAGATGTTGTCGCCTTCGATGGAGATGTCAATTTTGGTGGCGTCGACGCCTGGCATGGTGATGCAGCTGCCGGTATCCACTTGGAATTGCCATCCGTGCCAGGGGCACGTCACTAGGCCTCCTTCGATTTCTCCTTCGCCGAGCGGGCCATCCATATGAGGACAGCGATTGTCTAGAGCAAAAATCTGCCCATCTATCTTAAATAGAGCAATTTCTAGATCATCTGATCCCCGTACAATGATCCCAGCTTTCTCGGGCACATCTTTTATGGATGCAAGCAAAGTTTTCACGGCATTCCTCCAGTGGCTATTAATTTACTCTATTTCGTGCTAAAATAATATTGGAATTGCGCATCTCAAGGAGGCGGGCAATGAAGCAAAAGTCGGCATATCAGTACCTTTTAGAAAAGACGCAAGAAATGATGCGCCGTACGGAAGGGCGTGAATATGCTAAAGGGCCTCTGCCTGAAGGGCTGGTAGAGCGTTTAAATTACTTAGAGAAGGTGGTGCATGAGTTTATTTTACTTAATGACAAGATGCTTCTAAAGCTAGGGGCTACTCCAGATGAAGTAAGGTTAGCTCTATTGAAGGTGAATCCATTTCTTAATGAGCGCGATGCGGAAACAATACGCTTCGGCCGGCAAGTTTTGGATGACGCTCGTAAGCGCTATTCGCAGCTGTCTATACTCATTCGTGCCATCAAGAGTCGTGGTGAAGTCGACATGCGCACGGGAAACAGGAAAGTTTTAGGTAAATCTCGTAAACGTAAATTTCGCAGAGTTGGGGGAAAGGACAATTGGACCCCTCTATAAGCGAAAATAATTTTGAGCGCTTGGCACAAACACAGCCTCAAATCGCCTATCGCTTGCCCTATCATGACAATAGCGATGTCTTAAAAAGTCGCACGCGTCAGGGTGAGCCCAATCTACGCAAGCGGCTTGGAGAAAAATTCTATTCATTGCATTCGCCCTCAGGAGCGCTAGAAGAAGCCAAAAAGGCTTTTGGCGCACTTGATTTAGATGAAATAGAGGTGCTGTATGTCCTAGGCTTAGGCTTGGGATACATGTACTTAGCCGCTCAAAGGTGGCTTAAAGCTGATTCCAAACGTCAGCTTGTATTTCTGGAAGATGATCTTTCCGTATTGGCCCATTTTTTAGACACTGAAACCGCTTCGTCGTTGTTGGATAATACCCAGGTGACTTTGCGCTATTCGGCGGATTTGCTTCATGATAAGGAACTTTTTGACTGGTTGTACTGGGACTTTTTACTTAAACCCGTGGCCGTTGTGGCGTTGCCAAGCTATCGCCGTCACCGCTCTGAATTTATTGTAGAGCTAGAGCATAAGATTCCATTTGATCACCATCGTGTAAACGAAGCAATAGAAGAGTATTTTGATCATGGAATTTCTTATTTTCGTAATTTCTATAGGAACTTGCGGGAGCTGCCACAGTCTTATTTAGGCGACGGACTTTTTGGTCAGTTTAAGGATGTGCCAGCGATCATTTGTGGGGCAGGACCTTCGTTGGAAAAGGCTTTGTCAAAACTCGGGGATCTCGCTGATCATGCGCTTATCTTTGCCGGAGGCTCTTCCACCAACGCGCTTACTGCACATGCCATTCAGCCTCATTTTACCGCTGGTGTGGATCCTAATAGTCAGCAATTTCAGCGCTATGTCACGCAATCCGCGTACGAAGTCCCCTTCTTTTATCGCCAACGTATCAATCACGATGCCTTTAGGGTCGTTCATGGTCCTAAGCTATATCTCACTGGTGCGGGCGGATATGACGTGCCAAATTGGTTTGAGGCGGCTTTAGATATTGAGGGAAGTGACTTAGATGAAGGCCATAATATCATCAATTTTTGTACTTCAATTGCCCACGCCTTGGGCTGCAACCCTATTATTTTTGTAGGATTAGATCTTGCTTACACCGGCATGAAAACATATGCGCCAGGAATTGTACCCAACACCAGCGTGAAGGCTCAGACGATTCTCTCCAATAAAGGTATTGATAAGGCAGCTGTTGTCAAACAAGATATCTATGGAGAACCCATCTACACCTTGTGGAAGTGGATTGCCGAATCTGAATGGTTATCAAACTTTGCTGCTGAGCATCCAGAGACTACATTTATCAATGCCACCGAAGGAGGATTGGGAGCTCAAGATGTACCTAATATTCCATTCAGTGATGTGATAGAAAAACATCTAGTTAAAGAGCAAGATCTTCAAGGTAAAGTGTGGGAGAAAATGCAACAATCTCAACTCCCCGCGAATGCCAAAGAACGTCTTGATGCGGCTTGGAAGACTCTAGAATCTAGTTTACAACGTTGTGTTGAAAAATTCGATACGATTTTGGATGAATTAAGGAATCTCTGGCGCGATGTGGAAGAGAGTCTAGAAGGGCCCATCGAGTTGAAAACAGGGTTGATGGCTCTTTCAGAGCTTGAGCTGGAAGATGAACCTGGCTACATTTATGTATTAGCCATTTTTAACGAAGTGTTTGTACGAGCATTGAATCGCGAACTGCGTCTGCTTAAAGTCAGCAAAGAGCCTTGGAAACAGAAGCAACACCAACAACTAACTCTGGAAACGCGCCGATGTGTATTTCTGAGGGAAACGGCTAGGACTAATCTCTCGCTCATGCAGGAGGCACGCAATGGGTAAGAATGGTGTGTGCGTGCGCTACTTTTCCAACGGTCAAGTGGCGGTTAACGAGAATTGGAAGGATGGTCGCTACCACGGCATTCAGCAGTACTTTTATCCTGATGGAACCGTTAAAAGCACTTTACCTTATGAAGAAGGGCTGCTGCATGGTGAAGTATTGCTCTATTATCCGGATGGGCGCCAACGTCGCTTATGTCAATATAAGCATGGCAAGCGTCATGGAATAGATGTTCTCTGGTATTCTAACGGACATGCAGAAATAGAAGCGCAATACCTTGAAGGGCAGCCTACAGGTGTATTAAGACGATTTCATTCAAACGGCATTCCTGCTGAAGAAGTCACCTATCTTTCCGGACCCATGCATTATGACATTCGCAAATGGGACGTCCAAGGCACGCTCATTGGCGAGGGAAGTAGGGACGAGTAGCAAGACACAATGTCCCAAATCACCATTTCAGACCGTGCGTGGTACAAAAATCCTAAAATCAAACCAGACAGAATAAGACAGCTGCCTTTTTCTTATGAGTCTGCCTCGCTAAGGCTAAGGCAGACAAGTTCGCCCGCAAAAGGGTCTATGAATTGCTTTTTGAAAAGGAAAGATCCTTGTCTCAAATCAATCCTACGCATCTGAATTCAAATTCAATGACTTGTGCAGTAAGTGTTGGCAGTAATCTGGCAGCAATCAGAGTCTTAGGCGAGGCAGTCTACACAAAGCAGACTTAGTTGCTAAAGTTTAATCTTTATAAACTACGCCTACATAAATAATTTATAAATGTATACATAAATATAGATAACATTTAAGATAGGTGTTAAATCACTAATCATTAATCATTAATAATTAATAAGGAGTTAAAATGTTTAATTTAGTAGATGTTGAAATTAGTAGCAACTACAAAAATATTCCTGAAAGTGTAAAAAATAAATTTAAAGATATCGACAGTGTAATTAATCGTGTTGGAAATAACATGAAATTTATTGGTCAATCTATTGAAGATTATTATGGTTTCGACGTTATAATACAAGGATTAGATAATAAAATTTTCGACACGTTAAATTACCTCTTTTCAAAAGCTCGTTTGTCAGATACAAATTCCTTTGATTATACAGATCCTGATAAAGTTTTCAAATACGCAGTCGCCATACATCCATTCCTCTTCCCTCAGACCGACGATTCACAGCGCAGGCGTCAAGAGATCTCTGACGAATCCCCTCCCCCCTTTGCCAAAAGATTTTGTACCGTACGACCTGTAATGCCATTACCGACAGCAGGAGTCCAAAATATGTTGACAAAAGAAAGTATGTTTATGGAAGGAATACTGCAAAAATTTGGGGTATCAAACAATGAATTTCTTACAATTCTAGACGAGAGAACAGCTACAAGTTTAATGAGAGTGTATTTCAATTGGAAAAATAATAATGGTAGAGACTTTTTAAATAGTATTAAACAAAAATTAAATATCATTTCAAATGACTTCCCAGATGATATGAAAATGTTAGTGAATAATGTGCCGAGATTCATCGGGGCGATGATGCGTCATTATCGTGTTGAGGTGAGTCTAGCCGAACCACTCCCCGGTGACTATACAAGGACCTGGAATGCTTTTTTAACGTATTGCATGCCAAAGTCTGGTGTTAGGCCAAATCAGGATGTGATCATTCTAGACTAGTCACCTGATGACTCTGTTGCGTTCGCGGGTTATTTTACGATAGCAGACATGCCTACTTAGCTAATTGTGATTGGTGATTGCGGAGGGGATGGAGTAATGACTTTATAAGCATTTTTGTTTGTTTAATTTATAACTTGTAATGATTCTACAGAATAAATAGATGGACAAAAAATACTAACTCAAATTTATATTATTGATAAATATATTAATAGGTAATAACATGCAAGAGTTTAATGTCAATTGTTCCGAAATCGATTACAATTATAAAAATATTCAGAATAATTTAAAAAATAAATTTGAAGATATAGACAGCGTAATTAGTCGTGTTGCCTGTTTTTTAAAAAATATTGGTCAATCTGTTGAAGATTATTATGGTTTCGAGGTTGTATTGCAAGGGTTAGATAATAAAATTTTCGAAACTTTAAATTACCTTTTTTCAAACGCCCATTTGTTGGAGGAAAATTTCTTTAGTCTTGAGGATCCTGACAAAGTCTTTAAATACGCAATCGCCATACACCCATTTCTTTTTCCACATACCGACGATTCACAGGCCAGTAGGCGACAGACGATCTCTGACGAATCCCCGCCCCCTATTTCCAAAAGATTCTGTAACGCCCCAAGCTCAACCCCAGTGCCATTACCGGGAACAGTAATCGAAGATTTGATTGACGTAGAAATCGAATCGAATTTGACGTGCAAAAAAGTAAGCATTGACGAGTTAATAAATAAAATCAAACAGTCAAAAAGTATGTTTTTAAAAACTCTTGATTATGAAGCCCTTAAAAGCTTGTGTAAAGTGTGTCTAACTGCAGTGGAAAAAAATAATGGGAAAACGATTTCGATATTAGATGAAATTAGAGCGAATGTTTTAGATAGTAGTAAACGAGATAAATTATTTAATATTAATAAAATAGCGAATTTATGCTCGGGAGCCCTTTTAAGTGTCAACGGTGCTGTACGTCATGTTTCTAAGAAACTAAACTTAAAAAACATTTACTTTGATGACTATCAAGCTCAAGCTAATGACTATCAAATATTATTTGATTCATTAGTATCTTTTAATAATGCGCCAAAAAATTCAATTAAAATTAATGACTTGGAGGCGACACAAAAATTAATGACGCCAGTTCCCATTCAGCCATATCGACATGGACGTGTAGGTTTAGAGGAGGTCAAGACTATATTGTTTCAAGATACTGATACTCAAAAAAATACATTTACAAGCGAAAGTATATTAACAAGCGAAAGCGTATTTATTGAAGGATTGCTGAAAAAATTTAATATGTCCAAAAATGATTTTATTGCAAAACTGGACAAGGAAACAGCAACAAGTTTAATGAGGGTTTATTTTCACTGGAGAATCAATTGTTTAAATGACTTTTTAATAAACATTAAAAATAGATTAAATATAGGTTTAATTGATCTTCCATGTAACCTGCAAAAGATGGTGAGCAATATCCAGATGGTCATTGGGAGATCCCTGAATCATTATCGTGTTGAGGTGAGTATCGCCGAACCGCACACTAGCGATTATACAAGGACGTGGAATGCTCTTTTAGGATATTCCAGGGATAAGGCTGGCGGCAAGCCAAATCAGGATGTGATCGTTCTAGACTAGTCAACTGATGACTTTGTTGCATTCGCGGGTTAGTCTACTCAGCTGATTGTGCTTGGTGATTGCGGTCGCGATTGCGGTGTAATCGACGTTGGGTTAACAGATTTTGTTCAAAGTCTACCTTAGCATGTCGGTCTACGGAAGCAATCTGTTGTTCAAACGAATCTTCGCAGCTGTCGCCGTTAACTGTGCGTACCACGCGATTAAACGTAATTACGGAAATATTCTTGATTGTTTGGCTAGTCACAGAATCAGGGGCTGCCAGGCTGATAGGACTCATTTTATAAACGCAGGTAGGCACTTCTTCGTTAAAGAATACAACCCCTGAAAAGTTCAATCCCACATTTAAATATTTCGTACAGATTTGGTTGAGTTTGTTGCCCAATTGGACATCTGCTGTTTTACGCGCTTGGTTGAAGATTAGATGGAAACTAAGGTCTTTACAGATATCCTTGAGTGTCTCTGCTGCCCAAGCGTTCTTCTTGGCGATAACTGCAAGCAAATCGTGGATTGTACGAATGCCATGTTCATTATTGGGGCGAATGGAATCTTTTAGTATTTCTGTGAGTTTTTTTTCATCTCGAAGCACACGAAAGAAGATGCGATAGATAACATTTTTGAGAAACTCATAGGCATTTAACACTGCTGTAGGCTCTGGTGTAGCCACAACAATGCCTGCATGGCACATGGAGAAGAAGTCCACTACGTTTGAGGAGCTGCCGGCACCTAGGTCTAGCAGAACAAGATCTGCTTCTAACGTCTTGATTTGATTAATGAGTTTTACACGTTGCTGATGCTTCAAATTGGCAAGTTCAGGCACAAAACCGCTGCTGGGAACTAATGTGAGGTTATCAAGCGAAGTAGGGACAAAATAGTCCTTGAGCTGACTTTTAGGTGAAGAGAAGTAGTCTCCCAGGCTTTTGCTAGGCTGTCGCAATCCAAAGATGGTGTGCAAATTTGCTGCGCCGAAATCAAGGTCGATGACAATGACTTTCAACCCCGCTAAGGCATATTGGACAGCCAGATTAGAGCTAATCATGGATTTGCCAACTCCGCCTTTTCCGCCACCTATAGCCATCATGAGGGGTTCAGATTGCTCGGAAGATGATTTAGATGTCATGAGGATATCTGTTGTTATTTTTTTACCATCATATCACCCGATGGATCTTCTGGCTAGTGAATGCAACGGTCTTCTTCTGCGTCTCCGCATTTCTTAGACCCTGATTGCTACCAAAACTTGCCGCACAAGTCATTGAATTTGAATTC
>CAYTFC010000062.1:0-19284 GCA_964436955.1 uncultured bacterium
CATCTGATATATCGTTACGAGCGCTAGATGAAGTTTTGGTAGCAATCAGGGTCTTCGGCGAAGCTGCGCCATGTGTCGCAAGGGGCTGTCAGTTTCCCTTTCTTTTTAGCCGTCATCTGCGCTATTCTACTGGGAAAAAATGAGGCTGTTTCCCCACGATGAGTACACTAATTCTCTTACGCCATGGCCAATCGGTTTGGAACAAACTCAATTTATTCACTGGCTGGGTGGATATTCCTTTATCCGAAAAGGGTATTGAAGAGGCTATTGCTGCTGGCAAGGCGATTCAAGACATTCCTATAGATGTCATTCTTACTTCCACACTCATACGCGCTCAAATGACGGCGACTATCGCAATGGTTCATCATTCATCTGGCAAAGTTCCAGTAATGATGCATGAACATGAGGGTAAACTTTCCGATTGGAGTAAAATCTATGGTGATGTGGCGCGTGCGCAATGCATTCCGATGTTTCGCGCTTGGGAACTCAACGAAAGAATGTATGGTGAACTCCAAGGCCTTAACAAAGCAGAGACTGCCGAACGGTTCGGCGCAGATCAAGTGAAAAAATGGCGACGCAGCTATGACATCTGTCCTCCAAATGGGGAAAGTCTAGAAATGACGGCTGCCCGTGCGATTCCTTATTTTAACGATCGCATTGTGCCTCTATTGACGGAAGGAAAGAATGTGTTTGTTTCTGCCCATGGCAATTCTCTGCGTGCGATCATTATGGTGCTAGATCATCTAAGCCATGAAGAGGTTCTACATTTAGAGCTTCCCACCGGGTTGCCCATTATTTATGATTATGCGTCCTCGAAATTCAGTAAGCGCGTGAATGGCAATGTCTAGGTCGATTTATCTGGATAATGCGACCACTACGCGTCCTTCTCAGCAGGCGATTAGCAAGCTGATCCCCTTTCTTTCGGAAAATTGGGGAGTGCCCTCACAACCTCATCAAGTGGGCCAGAGGGTTATGCCGGCCATTGAAGAGGCATATCGTTCTGTTTATGCCCTAATAGGCGCTAGTGAAAAAGATACGGTAGTTATTACTTCATCTGGCACTGAGGCTGTCAATCACGTTATTCAGTCGGTGTACTATGATGTCACGCGTTCGACGGGTAAGAACCATTATGTTACCGCTGCGATTGATGAAGCTCCGTCTATACTAGCGGTAGGACGTTTAGAGCAGATGGGTTGCGTAGGTAAAATGGCGGCCGTATCTACCGGCGGTTATGTGACGGCTCAAGCTATTGCGGATGCCATTACTCCTCGAACAGCATTGATTTCGTTGTCGTGGGCTAACGGTTTAACGGGAGTAATCAATCCTGTTTCCGAGATTGCCGCACTTTGCCAGGAACGCGGAATATTGCTGCATCTTGATGCTACGCATGTGCTTGGAAAGCTCTATTACAATTTAGAAGAAGTTGGCGCCAGCTTCATTACCTTCAATGGTGACAATTTGCATGCTCCAAAAGGAACCGGAGGTCTCTGGATTAAAGAAGGAGTGCGTTTATCTCCGATGCTGTTAGGAGGAGCGCAACAGGCTGGCTACCGCGCTGGCGATCTAAATGTTCCTGGCTTGGTGAGTTTAGGGGTAGCCTGTCGTGAGGCGCTTGAAAGTCGTGATTTAATGTGCACAGAGACCGCGCGACTACGCGCGCGGTTGGAAGCCGGCATAAAAAAGGGTTTTCGCGATGCCATCATTTTTTATCGAGATGAAAAACGCCTTCCTAACTGTACCACGATAGGATTTCCCGGAATCGCTAATGAGGCCTTGTTGTACGCGTTGGATCGTCAACAGGTTTATGCAACTATGGGCGGAGGGACGTTTCAGCAGATCGGGTTAGTTTTAGAGGCCTCTGGTGTTAACTCCACATTAGCCCATTCTTCGTTGAGTTTTTGCCTTGCTCGTACCACCTATGAAGAAGAAGTTGAGGAAGCCATTGCGGTGATTGTGGAAACGGCGCAGAAGCTACGCAAGTTATCTGAACATATTACGTTAACGTGAGGACATGTGAGTCTTAATGCCCTAACTATGTCCTTTCCTTGGAGTCGCTACAGTCGTAAGTTGCGAGCCGAAATCGACAAGCCACGTAATGCGGGCACGTTCGATCCTACAACCACTGCAGCAAGGGGCGTGCGTTTAGTTGAGGGGGTGGATGGAAATGTGGAAGATGGCAATGAAGTGCATCTCTATTGGCTCGTCGACCTGGAAGATGGTGTGATTGTCGACGCTAAGTTTCAGGTGTTGGGACAGACGGCTCTAATAGGAGCTGCAGAAGTCGTTTGTGATCTTGTGATTGGCAAAAACTATGATCAGGCGCAGAGACTTACTGCTGATCTTATCGACAAACAGGTGCGCGAAAAGCCAGAACAAGCTGCGTTTCCTCCGGAAACTTTTTCCCATTTGAATTTGGTAATTTCCGCCATCATTGATGCTGCGGAGCAATGTCAGGATATCGCGGTAGCAGAAGGCTACGTGGCGCCTCCTATGTCGGCTGATCAGGCCGGGTTATTTGAAGGTGATGGTTATCCTGGCTGGGATGATCTCCCTCATGCCCAGAAATTAGCCATTATTGAGCACGTCATGGACGAGCATATTCGTCCCTATATTGCCTTAGATGCGGGTGGTGTTGACGTTGTTGGCTTAAGCAAAAACCGGGAATTGACGGTGACATATAAAGGGTCATGTACTTCGTGTTATTCTAGCGTAGGAGCTACCCTTTCAGCTATTCAGGGCATATTACGAGCAAAGGTACATGCAGAAATTGTGGTCACGCCAGATTTTGATGAGGCGCCCACAGGACCACCTCCAGGAATGGGCTAATGGAAACAAAGATGATGCGTAAGAAGATTGTTTTTTGGGGACGACCTTGTCACGTGCGGACCAGTAGCGATGTCTTTCTGTTGGACATCCTAAAGGAGATTGGAGACGTTGAGGTCATTCGTGACGAGATAATGACATTTGAAAGCGCTCAACGTTTACGTGATATGGCGCCAGATCTCATCGTATTTTTCCAACTTTACCCTAATTGGCGTTGGCATACACTATTGTTGTCAGGTATACGAAAAGTGTGGGTGCCTATGTGGGATACGTATCGGCTGTCAAAATGCCATACATATCTTAGCTATCGCCTAAGTAATATCGATATGATTTCCTTCGCCGAGCCCGTACATGAGCATCTCAGTTCATGGGGACTTTCATCGCTGCGAGTCAGGTTTTTTCCGAAACCCAATCCCGCACCGATAAAAAAGAAGAATCCTCCTTATACCGCCTTTTTTTGGCAACGTCAGGTGGATATTGATCTAAACTTCGTAGCTAAAATTTTCCCCCCCGGCTACCTAAGTAAGGTGATATTTAAGCGCGACGTGCCGGGCTATCCCGTTGATTCTTTTTCTTTTTCAGTTGAAGAGATGCCTAGCTGGTCATCTAAAGAAAGTTTGTATAACGCTATTAAAAGTACGGACTATTACATTGCGCCTCGGTGGACTGAGGGTATTGGATTCGGGTTCTTGGAAGCGATGTCCTTGGGGCGTGTTGTGGTTGCATCGCATGAACACACAATGACCGACTATATTCAAGAAGGCGTAACAGGGCATTTCTTTAATGGAAATGGCCGCATCAGTGAAAAGTGGGTCACTCCGGATGTGATTCAAACCAATCTGATTGATTATTCGACGGGGTTGTACGAGATGTGGTTAAACGACAAGCAGCGCATTAAAGCCTTTTTAAGCTAGGCCAGTTTGGAGCTTTTCCATTGCTTTGGCAAAGGTACTTACATTATGTTGTTGGCAGTAGTCTTTCTGCATTGCTGACAGACGCTTCTGTATCGATGGGTCTTTAGCTTTTTCTACAATGATCGAGGGTAAATCAGGTCTTGTCCAATCGATTACCAGATCCTGTAAGTCATATTTGTGCAGTTCTCTCGCTTGAGTGGTGTGCGGACTTACAATGGGTATCTTTCCAGCGCATACCGCTTCCATAAATGTTCCTGATACGTTGCAAAGGTATTTATCTGGTAGATATGGCTGTAGCAAAACATCACATGTAGCCATCCATTTAAGATAATCATCTCTACAAAGTACCTTTGGTAGAATTTTGAAGTCCAAGGTAGCGTTTGAGATGTCCATGGTAGCTCTTTCGGAAAATAAGAGGCTGAGTTTGTGACTACACTTGTCCTGCGATGTTATTAACTCACGAATGGTTGTACTGCCGTGAAAGAGATTACTGCCAGGCCACCAGCATAGTATGCGTTTATCGTTGCGTGGAAAAGAGGCTGGTAATGACTCGGAAACAAAGGGAACCGGAACGATAGAAATTGAGGATTCTAGAATGGGATGCCAAACGCTTATCAATTCTTCGGTCTCGGCTAAAAGCCTCATACGTTTTTTTCCAAGCAGAGATACCAACTTTTTGTGCCATTTTATGATCCCATCTGGATCCGAATAGTAACTTGGATCTACCCTCAACATAAGCCAAAAAGTAAAATTTTTGTTGACCATAGAGCATAAGCAAAGGTACAGAGCCTTCAAATCCTTCACATCGAAATATTCAATAAAAATAACGTTTTCTTTGGAGCTGCTTAGATGACTAGTCAAGAATTGCCTGAACGAAAAGGCGAGTTTAAGTCTTTGAATAGCACTAGAGATATATCTGGAGCTTATTCCTAGGAAGCGGGTGCGATCCGCGATATTATCCATAACGAGTTCTTTCTTCCATTGTGCTGGCCAGGGAGTGATTGTATTGGTTGTTGGCGAAGCTACAATGTATTTCCAGGATAGCATTTCGGCTGCTCGATTTACTGCCGTGTGGAATACGTGATAGTGCCCCATTTCAGATGTCATGTAGGGCACTAGAGCTAGGACCTGAGTTTGTTTAAACAATTTCACCACTATTAAAAGCCTGAATACGGTCGTTGAGGATAAGGTTTAGGGTACCATCTCTATTGATACTATGGAATGTTCCCTGCATGAGCTGAGCGCCTAAATGGAACTGCATGGCATCTCCCAGACGGTGGATCAGCAAATCCCGAAATGGCTCTAAAAAAGGCTCGAAGCCGGTGCGCATATACTGCTCAAGCTGCTGCTTAATAGCTTGTTCTAGGTTGCTGTTGATAGTGTCTAAGTCGAGCAGCTGATTTGCTTCAACGGCCATCGAAGTGGCTTTTTGAGAAATTTCCTTAAGGTCGTTTTTTAGCATATTCACGTTTAATCCGATTCCAATCACTAACACAGTATTGTCTTGAATCGGGGTCGTTTCACTGAGAATCCCAGCAATTTTTTTTCCATCGACTAGTATATCGTTCGGCCACTTTAGACGTGCATCGATCTCTTGTCTTTGTAAAAAATCAGCAATGGCCATTGCAACCACCTGAGCCACGTTGCCTAGGTCTTTCCGATGGTGGGGAACAAAAAGGCAGTAGCTGGAGTAGATATTTACATTAGCCGGAGAGATCCATTTACGATTTTCGCGTCCTCGTCCGGCAGTCTGCGCGCCAGCTGACACGACCGTCAAATGTTCTGGATGGAAGTGCTTAGCGTTTGCCTTTGCCCATAAATTTGTGGAATCGATGGACGGAAAGAAGTAATGATCTATCGTTAAGGTCATAGCACATCCTAATTTTGTCTTTTCATAATCGCAAGCTCATCTAAAAATTGAAATATATTTCGCGGCGCGATAGCCTGCTGGCAAAACAATGAGGAGTTACCATGAAATGTCGTGTATGTGATTCACACCATCTGGATTCAGTAATCGATCTTGGCCTACAACCATTAGCGAATCATTTTCTGCACGAGCATGAAGTTGGTAAGGAGCCAACCTACCCACTAAATGTGTTTTTCTGCCACCACTGTTCAACTGCGCAGCTTGATCATACGGTGAAAAAGGAAGTTATTTTCGGAGATCACACCTATTTATCCGGTATCACCCGCACTTTGAGCGACCACTTTCGTTCGGTGGCAGAAGATCTCGATCAGCGGTTCTTCAAGAACCACACACATAAAGCGGTCATGGACATTGGTTCCAATGATGGTACCCAACTCAAGCATTTTCAGGATATGGGCTGGGAGGTTCAGGGTGTGGAATCGACTCGCCGCATAGCCGAAGTCGCTTGGGCAGCGGGCATACCGACCTTAAACGCATTCTTTAATCAGGATGTCGCGCGTAGTTTGAATAAGAAATTTCAGGTGATTAATGCGGCTGGTGTTTTCTATCATCTAGAAGAGCTTCATTCGGTCACGGATGGGATCCGCGAAGCCTTGGCGGATGATGGTGTGTTTGTGATTCAGTTTGCCTACGTGAAGCGTATCATCGAAAACTTAGCATTTGATCATATTTATCATGAACACCTTCTCTATTACACGTTAAAGACGGTACAGGAGTTATTGCAGCGTCATGGCCTCTCTCTGTTCGATGCAAATCTGTCTTCTGTCCACGGCGGTTATATGATTGCATTTGCAACGCATCAAAAGAATTGCCCAACTGCTAGCCAACGTCTTACAGCATTGAGGCAGGCAGAGGATAAAGCTCGATGCAATGATGCGAGTACATACGTGGCTTTCGCAGAGCGCATCAAACAGATGAAGACGGAAAATCTCGAATATCTTACAGATGCTAAAGCCAAGAGCAAAAGCATCTATGGGATGGGAGCACCTGTAAAAGGCAATACACTGCTCAACTACTTTGGTGTGGGAACACAGTTCCTAGATCTCTTAATTGAAAAGAATGCGTTCCGAAAGGGTCTCTATTCTCCCGGACAACACATACGCGTCGAATTAGAACACGAACTGCCTAACCCCCCTGATATTTACTATGTATTGGCATGGAACTTCAAAGAAGAAATCTTACGAAATAATCGCCATCTTATTGATCAAGGCGTAGAATTCTATTTTCCAGTAGATCCAAAGCCGATCGGATAGGCCATGCAAAAGCGCGCACTTATTACAGGGATAGCTGGCCTAAACGGAAGCTATCTCTCTAAGTTTTTGCTCGAAAAAGGCTATGAAGTTCACGGGTTAAGCAGAAGACAGGAACCACATCCATCTTTTCAGATGCATTCTATAGATATCACGGATGGAAATGCTGTTGCGCATGTTGTTGAGAAAGTTTGCCCACACGAAATATATAATTTAGCCTTTATAGGGGATGAACCCTCTTCCTGGATAACCCCTGAGCTATCTATGCAAATTGACGGACTAGGACCGTTGCGATTGCTAGAAGCCATTCGCACGCTGGACCTGCAAGGTCATACGCGGTTTTTCCAAGCCAGTACGGCTTCCTCTTATGGCTTAGTGCAGGAAGTTCCTCAAACCGAGCATACGCACTTTAGGCCACGGTCGCCCTACAGTTCTGCAAAAGTATTTGCCTATTGGACGACTATTAATTATCGCGAATCCTACGGAATTCATGCTAGCAATGGCATACTCTTTACTCACGAGGGTCTGCAGCGCGGTACAAAATTTGTAAGTAGGAAGATCTCGCAAGCGGTGGTTAATATCTATCTGGGTAAACAACAGCAGCTGCGATTGGGGAATTTAAGCGCCCAACGCGACTGGGGCCATGCCCAAGATTTTGTGGATGCCGAGTGGCGCATGCTACAACAGGACCAGCCTGGAGATTATATTATTGCTACTGGAAAGCAAAATACTGTGCGTGACTTTGTGACTTACGCCTTTCACGCGCTTGGCATTTCCCTAAGGTGGAGTGGAGAGAGCGTTAAGGAGACTGCGGTAGTGGTTAGCGCGCCTTCATTCGCTCACCACTTAGAAGGTAGGGTTGTAGTATCGGTTGATCCCGCGTTTTTTAGACCGACGGAAGCTAGTAACCTTTTAGGTGATTTTTCTAAAGCGAAGAGGGATCTTGGATGGGAGCCGAAAATATCCTTTAAGGAAATCGTATCGGAGATGGTCAGAGAAGATTTAAGTCTGCTTGCACCATTTCAGAAACCAGTTGCTGGAACGTTATGCGAGGAGTCCAGCCCAGCTCCTGTCGTGCTTTAGAGGCGTCTCCTAGTAACGATCCCGGTTCAAGTGGGCGAAAATATTGTGGGTCGACTTCAACAATGGTCTTACCGTCTAGGCTATGCCCTGGACAGCATGCAATGCCAATTTCAAGTACTCCATGTCCCTTCCACTGGATTTGAATGCCCACTTCTTTAAAGGCTAATTCTACAAATTCACGCACACTATGCTGCTCTCCGGTAGCGATGACATAGTCGTGAGCTGTGGTTTGCTGAAGCATCAGCCATTGGGCTTCACAGTAGTCTTGAGCATGTCCCCAATCACGCATTGCGTTGAGATTGCCTAGAAAGAGTTTTTCCTGCTGACCCAAGTGTATTTTAGCGACTGCCTGGGTAATTTTGCGTGTGACAAAAGAGGCCGGCCTACGCGGTGATTCGTGTGTAAACAGGATGCCATTGCAAGCGTATAGGCCATAAGCTTCTCGGTAATTAATGGTGATTGCGTGTGCGAATAGCTTTGCCACGGCATAGGGAGAGCGTGGGTAGAACGGTGTAGTTTCGGTTTGTGGTGAAATTTCTGTATTACCAAACAGTAGTGCTGTGGAGGCTTGATAGAACTTAACAGAGCGTTCCATTTGTAGGCGCATAATGGCTTCTAGAATCACCAAAGCACCAATGGCATTGACTGAAGCGGTGTATTCCGGAGCTAAGAACGAAACAGCTGGATCGCCCTTGGCGGCAAGATTATAGATTTCGTCAGGTTGTATTTTCTGCAAAAGAGTAATAAAGCTAAGCGAGTCAGTTACATCACTAATATGAGAAATTACGTCAGGATGTGGTGTGGCGCCTTCACGTGCTGCAAGACCATGCACTTCGTAGCCCTTCTCAAGCAGCAAATGGGTAAGATAGTATCCATTTTGACCTGCTGCTCCTGTGAGCAACGCTTTTGGGGCCATTGTATTTATCCTAGTTCACTAGCTGGCTGATGCATGCAGTATAAAAATGTTGAACATAAAAGGTAAGCACAATACGCATCAAACTCATTTCTATCTTCGCGCCTTGGCGTCTCTTGTTCCTGTTCCTTCCCTGCGTTAAAAAATGCTAAAGAAGGAGCAAGAAACGCCAAGGCGCGGAGATAGGAACTTTCCGATAATGGGCTATTGCATTATCTTATAGATAGCTTTTTGGAGGAACTCAATGGCTCAGCCAAGAAACATGCGCGTTCTAGTAATTACTATAGGGTCTGCTCAGGCAGGCTCCACGCGTTTTCGCATCATGCAATACCAGTCTATGCTAGAGAGCAAAGGTGCGCGCATCGATTTTGTAGAACAGAATGCTTGTGACAAGAACATTTTTGATCGAGTTCGTTCAGCAGACGTTGTTATTAATCAGAAGTGCCTTCTTAAGCGTTCATTGGCCCGCTTTATTGCTAAAGAAAGTCGTTATCTTGTTTTTGATTTTGACGATGCCATTTACACTAGGCCTGGAAAACCGTATCGCTTTTTCACAAAATGGAGAATAGAGTCTCGCTTTCGTTATTGGCTGCAAGCTTCTCACTTAGTCACTGTAGCTAATGGCTATTTGGCAGCGGAGGCTCGTAAACATACGTCACGTGTTGAAGTGGTTCCTATGGCAATTGATTTGCAACAATGGCAGAAACGAAATCGAGAGCCTTCCGATGTTTTCCGCCTCGGTTGGGTAGGAGCCCCCAATAACCTTGTTCATCTGGAGCGCTTGAGCCCAGTGTTGAAGGATATTATGAGACGCTATCCACAAGTGCGATTGATGGTCTTTAGCGGCAAGAAACCAAATTTAGATTGTCCGTTTGAATACACACCCTTTAGTCCTAATGGTGAAATTGACTTCATCCAACAACTTGATGTGGGTTTGCTACCCCTTACCAACGAAGAATATTCCCGTGGAAAATCACCAATCAAGGCGATCCAATACTTGGCTTGTGGTGTGCCTGTGGTGGGTAACGTGTATGGTGCTACCCGCGAAATCTGCAATCCTATGAATAGCATTGCTGTTGCGCATCCTGAACAGTGGGTAGAAGCTATTGCAAGATTAGTGAACGACCGCACACTCGCACAGGAAATGGGTAGCACAGGACGCCAACACGTGATGAATCATCACTGCTTACAACGCGTAGGCCTGCGTTTGTGCGACCTTATTTTGAAATAGTCTTCTAGAGTATTCAACAAGGCTGGAATAGACTTCATGAAGGCTACACCCGCTTAGCACTTTTCTTATTGATAAAGCAGTTAATGATTTGCTTGACGAATGCTTCGTAAACCTGGTACGCGTGTGTTGCCGAAAATCCAAGGGGGAAAGATGCTCTATTTTCAGTCGCCTCATGTTACGGTTTATTGGGAATCTAATCCACCCTGTGTTCACACAGAGTGGCATGGTTTTGTTAGCCATGACAATCTTAAAGAGGGACTTTTAAAAGCTGTGGAATTGGCTCAAGATAAGAAGGCATCCTGCTGGCTGAGCGATCTCACAGATATGCATGTTTATGAGATGGATGATCAGCAATGGATCATAAATGAATTTTTCCCATTGATATTGAGCATCGGTATCCAACGCTTAGCATTCATTAAACCCAAGCTGCCGGTGACCAAGATGTCTATTGATCGCATCATGAAAAGCTGCGATCCCAAGAAAGAGAAGTCTGCCATGTTTGATAACTTTCCGGATGCCTACAAATGGCTTGGATCAAGCGATGCTGTCCTTCAGAAGTAATGGCCTTTTGCTGGGCAAATCGCGTATAATGGTGCGCCGGAGGGATTTCAAAGCTTGCGCACACATCGTTTATGGGACTATCGTTATCTTGCTCGGTGCGATTTTCGCATTATCCCGATTATCTTAGCACTGATGATTGTGAGTCTGCTTGTCCTTTCTTCGGCATCCCTTAATCCGGCTGTAGATCCGAGTGAAGAGCCGTTTTTGACTCCATTGGTGCGCAGCCAACTGCAGTGGTTTGTGATGGGTGTCGGAGTATATATTTTCTTTGCGGGCTTTGATTATAGCCAACTTAGGGAATGGACATGGATCCTTTATACTTTCACATTGTTGTTGCTTATAGGACTTTTTTTTGTTCCTACCATTCAAAATGTACAGCGATGGTATCGTATTCCCTTTCTAAACATGAGCTTTCAGCCATCCGAATGTGCAAAGCTTGTGGTTGTCATCGTTATGAGCTGGTACTTAGAGCGATGTCGGCCTTATAGCCATCGCTTAGGCACCGTATTCACTGCAGGTCTTATTGCAGGAATTCCGTTTCTCCTGATCTTGAAGCAGCCAGACCTTGGAACTGCTCTTGTTCTTATCCCTGTTACACTAGGTATGTTCTATATCGGAGACCTACATCCCAAAATCGTGCGAGCGGGAGCTTGGGCGATGGGTTTTGGTCTGGCTATTGTAGCACTATTCTTCCTAGATATCGTCCCGCATGAACAGTTAAGGCCATATGCCACAAAAATTTTGCGTGAATATCAATACGATCGTCTTAAACCCGACAATCACCACCATCGAGCCTCGGCCACGGCGATAGCCGTAGGAGGAGTTACCGGTAAAGGATGGCGTCATGGCGATTACGTTCAAGGCGGTTGGCTGCCGGCCGCATCTACAGATTCGGTGTTTTCTACCTTTGCAGAGGAATTTGGCCTCATTGGACTTGTGATACTATTGGCGCTTTTTTATGCGTTGATCTACTTTAGCTTTCAAGTGACAGCAGTTGCCAAAGACCACTTCGGCAGGCTGCTAGCCGCGGGTGTCGCGGTTTACCTGGCGGTGCATGTTGTGATTAATATTGGTATGATGTGTGGCTTTCTGCCAATTACTGGAGTGCCGTTAATCATTGTAACCGCTGGGGGCTCATCGTTTTTAGCTACGATGACGGCGCTAGGTATCTTGCAAAGTATCTATAGTCGGAGGTTCATGTTTTGATTAAACATCAGGGCTTTATCTTTTCACCTGGTATCTGGGTTGGAGAAGGAAAAATTACATTCACGGCATCACCCGAAATCCTTACCTTCTATACTAGATGGGAAATCAAAGATGGGCCCCACGAGCGAGAGATGGTGGCACATCAGCAGGTGGAGATGCAGGGAGTCGATGACAAAGTTGTTAATCGCTTTCGCTTCTTTAACATCTCCGACAAAGGCTTTGGGGTAGAGTTAGAAAACGACCTCGTTGGAAGCGTAAAAGGCAAAGGCGTTATCGCAGCCAACGAAGTCGCATGGGAATTCCGCGGGCATAAAAACTTCGAAGGTTTCGAAGTGTATCGCCGCAAGGAAAATGGCGATTACTCCGTGCACGCAGAATTCGCTTCGCCAGATCAGTTTCGCACCATAATTGGTGGGCGTATCTGGTCGAAGCTCAATACTTAATCAATGTCAAATATTTAGTTTATTCCGCTTCGGCGAAGTAGTATAAATCAAATATTTAATTTTGACATTGAAACCCGACTTGCCACCTACATCGCGCTTGAACTCAACCGTTCCTTCAAATTGAAAAGAATAGGCCTGTTCTAGCGCGACAAATTAGAGGTAAAACTTTTGGAATAGTGTTTTTTTTCAATTTTCTTGGTGAATATTGTTTGTAACCCGCTCTAGCTCTGGCTCACTCATTTACCCGATCTATCTTGTCTGGTAACTTGCCAAGGGCAGGCCCTTGGCTTCATTACCAGACATAATATCTCGAATAAATGGATGAGCCGGAGCTAGGATGTAGGTAGCAAGTCGGGTTTGAAAACTTAACGGTCGTAAGGAATTAGAGCATCCTCATCATCGGGAGTGTTCACTTCGATATTGTCCATGAACGGAGTATCAGATAGCTCCAACACGGCGTCCGATTCCTGATAATTACCTTTGGCGGCCTCGGCATCTTGACCGCTAGTGGTGTAGTGTGTTTCCACAACCACAAAGGCCGATGTTTTGGAGACCAGCACTCTCACTTGGCGAACCAAAAAGTCCTGGTTGCTTAGAGAACCCTTCGCTCCAAATTCGAACATGTCAAATTTTGATGCATCTGTTGCCGGCTCATTTGAAATGAATTGCTCTTCATATACCCATGAACCCGCCTTCATCGGAGTAAATCGATCGGATCGAGCAAGTGCGGTAGCGAGTTCTGCATTGGATTTTACTTTTAATTGAGACTTAATGCTTTGCAAGTCTTTGTAAAATTGAAAGGTATAAGCAGATTCTTGGTCAAACACTTCAAATTCACTAGCCCCTTCCCCTAAGGAAGTATACTGAGGGAAGTCGGGAAATATCACTCGAACACGTGTATCTTTTCCTCTAACACTAGCGGCCCAGGTGCCATCATCTTTCTGTGTGAGGATTAAACGGTTATGGCCTTCCTTCCAGGGTGGACGATGATGTTTACCCCAACCATGGTGGCCTCCCCTTCCACCCCAACCGTGATGACCACCGCCTTTCTTACCCCAATCAGCATTCAAGGCAAACGGAGTCATCAGCGCAAACGTGATAGTGAGAAAAACAGTCACAAGTACTCTAAAGTGTCTCATAACAGGCCTCCACAACTAAGTCATTTCTTTAATACTTTATAGTTCTCTGATAATATTGCGGTTGGTGTTGCTACTCTTGCAGATTTGCACCAATTTAGTGTGCTAAATAATTTCTATGCAATTAATATTTACAGATTATACTATGTCTATCATTATTTTTTATAATAAACTAATATTATATTAGTCGCAAATAGATAAAGATATGGCTTCTAAAGAGATCATTAGGACAAAAAAAAGCTCCTGAAGACAGGGGCGTCTTCAGAAGCCTTTAATTGAAAGCTAAGCTAAAGCTTAGGCTTTAATTTTGATATCGACGCCGGCAGGAAGTGTCAGCGTTTTTAGCGCATCGATCGTTTTACCTGTGGGGTTTAGAATATCCACTAAACGCTTATGCGTGCGGATCTCAAACTGTTCACGGGATTTACGGTCAACGTGTGGTGAACGCAAGACCGTATAGATCTCACGGCGAGTAGGCAAGGGGATTGGCCCTGCTACACCAGCACCGGTACGCTTTGCTGTTTCCACGATATCAGCGGTCGAACGGTCTAGCAAACGCTGATCGTAACCTTTAATCCGAATACGGATCTTAGGGCGATTACGCTTTGGTGCTGACTCTGGAGCTTTCTGTTGCTTCGTCATGGTCTTCTTTACCTTCTAATGATTTCTTCTTGAATTTTGGCTGGAACTTTCTCGAAGTAGCTTGGCTCCATCGTATAGGTAGCCCGGCCAGAACTCAGAGAACGCAACTGCGTAGAGTAACCAAACATTTCGCTAAGAGGAACCTCAGCGCTGATGATTACAGACGCTTTTTGGGCTTCTTGACCCAAAATCTTACCGCGACGGCGGTTAAGGTCGCCAATGACGTCGCCAACGTGTGCTTCTGGCGTGTTGACATCGACCTTCATAATTGGTTCGAGGATAATCGCTCCGGCGCCTTGGCAGGCTTCCTTAACGGCCATCGATCCGCATATTTTGAAGGCCATTTCGTTGGAGTCTACCTCGTGGTAGGAACCAAAGACGATGGCAACTTTTACGTCGACAATACCGCAACCGGCGAGAATACCTGAGGCAAGACCCTCTTCGATACCCTTAATCGTTGGTTGGATGTATTCACGTGGAATGGATCCTCCGACGACCTTGCTGACGATTTCGACACCCTTACCGCGCTCATTTGGCTCGATCTCGAGTTCGACGTGAGCATACTGACCGCGACCACCTGTCTGCTTGACGAATTTTGTCTTAGCAGTTGAAGGACGGGTAATAGTCTCTTTGTACGCAACTTCAGGCTTACCGACGTTTGCCTCAACCTTAAATTCGCGCATCATACGATCGCGAATGATGTCGAGGTGAAGCTCACCCATTCCGTGGATAATCGTCTGACCAGTTTCATGGTTAGTCGTTACGCGGAATGTGGGATCTTCTTCGGAGAGTGAACCCAGAGCTTGCGCGAGCTTCTCGCGGTCGGCCTTGGATTTTGGCTCAATAGCCATGGAGATAACGGGTTCTGGGAACTCCATTTTCTCGAGCACGAGTGGTTTTTCCTGCGAGCAGAGCGTATCACCAGTAGTCACGTTCTTCACACCGACCAGGGCGGCAATGTCACCAGTATGGAACTCATCGCGTTCTTTACGTTGGTTGGCATGCATTTCTAGCAAGCGGCTGATGCGCTCTTTAGTGCCTTTAGTGGTGTTAAGGATCGTGCTACCCTTCACAAGCGTACCGCTGTAGAGACGGATGTATGTCAAACGTCCTACGTAAGGGTCGGTTACGATTTTGAAGGCTAAGGCAGAGAATGGTGCATCGTCGGCTGGAGTAATGAGGATTTCCTCATCGCTATCCGGCGAGTGCGCCTTAATGATACCGCGGTCTAGTGGAGATGGCAACCAGTTGACGATGGCGTCAAGGAGGTTTTGCACACCTTTATTCTTAAAGGCGCTACCGCAGAGCACAGGATTGAGCTTTCCGGAGCAGGTAGCCTTACGAATCGCAGCGTGAACTTCTTCAATGGTCAACGTGTCTGGAGCTTCCAAGACCTTGGTCATGAAGGCATCATTAGTGTCGTCAGCGGTTGCTAACTCTTCCAACAACTGGCCGCGCATTTCCACGCACTTGTCCAATAGGTCTTCTGGAATATCTTCTTCTTGCCACTCGGCACCGAGGGTTTCGTCTAGGAAGACGTAAGCTCTCATAGTTACGAGGTCGACAACACCTTTGAATTCGCTTTCTGCACCAATAGGGCAGTGTACGGGTATGACGTTAGCATGCAGCTTTTCGCGCATACTTTCGACCGCAGCAAAGAAGTCTGCGCCCATACGGTCCATTTTGTTGACGAATGCGATACGAGGCACGCCATAGCGGTCGGCCTGCTTCCACACGGTTTCGGACTGAGGTTCTACACCGGAAACGGCGTCGAACACAGCTACAGCACCGTCGAGTACGCGTAGGGAACGTTCTACCTCTACAGTAAAGTCTACGTGTCCAGGAGTATCGATGATGTTGATCTTGAAATCTTTCCAGAAAACAGTGGTCGCTGCCGATGTAATAGTGATACCGCGTTCTTGTTCTTGCGGCATCCAGTCCATCGTGGCTGCACCTTCGTGCACCTCACCCATCTTGTGAAGGCGGCCAGAGTAGTAAAGAATACGCTCAGTTGTGGTCGTTTTACCGGCATCAATGTGGGCCATGATGCCAATATTACGGACTTTGGTGATCTCTTCCTCTTTAGGTCTAGACATTGCGCATACTCCTTATTACCACTTGTAATGCGCAAAGGCTTTGTTAGCCTCAGCCATGCGGTGTGTGTCGTCTTTCTTCTTAATTGTGCTACCCTGATTGTTGTAACAATCAGCGAGTTCACCAGCTAGACCATCTTCCATCGAACGGCCTGGTTTGGCGCGTGAATGTTTGATAATCCAGCGCATCGCTAGCGATGCACGACGATTCGCGGGGATTTCAATAGGCACCTGATAGGTGGCGCCACCAATGCGGCGAGATTTAACCTCTAGCGAAGGCTTAGCATTTTCTAAGGCTTGCTCGAAGGCGACCAAAGCATCTTGAGCATTGACACGTTTCGCGAATTTTTCAATTGCGCCGTAGACAATACCACGTGCTGTGGACTTCTTACCGCTCATCATAATTGTATTGATAAACTTGGAGAGAATGGTGCTTCCAAATACTGGATCTGGATCAATCTGCCGTTTCTCTGCACGACGTCTTCTCGACATCTCTTCCTCATACGTATAAGGTCATCATTGTAGTCTAGTGGGGAAGATCTTAGCACTTCACCCGACAGCGAAGAATCGTCTTCGTCGTCTGCGCGTGATTGGGGCTTTCACCGAAGAGAAAACACAAATCACGGGCCAGGATATCCATTAGGCGGATGTCCTAGCGTTACTTGGGCCGCTTGGCGCCATATTTGGATCTTCCTTGTTTGCGGTCCTTAACGGCCGCACAGTCGAGTGCTCCACGAACGATGTGGTAACGCACACCCGGCAAGTCTTTTACACGACCACCACGAACGAGCACGATGCTGTGTTCTTGGAGGTTGTGACCTTCACCGCCGATGTAGGCGATAATCTCTTGACGGTTAGAGAGACGTACCCAGGCCACCTTACGCAAAGCCGAGTTTGGCTTCTTGGGTGTCTTTGTCTTTACCTGAACACACACTCCACGGCGCTGGGGGCACTTTTGCAAGGCAGGAGATTTGCTACGCTTTTTCTTCCTTACTCGCGGTGTACGGACCAGCTGGTTAATTGTCGGCATAGATGCCATCTCCGTAAATTAGTGATGAAAACAAAAAAAGCCCAGCAAAGCAAACTTCGCTGAGAATCTAGGGCGAGTATAGGTCATTACTCTATTATTTGCAAAATCTTTGGATGGGATGGACAAGGTGGAGTGGGAAGTAGTGGTAAATTAATTGTTAATTGTGTTAAAATTTAGTCAATCGTAATTGAGGTTGCTTAATAATGAATTCCTAATCTCGCACTTTCTAATACGTGTCTCTTTAAAGAAACGTTTTTGCGAGGTTACATTATGTCTAGCAACTGTATCTTAGAATTTACCAATCTTTCCGCCAGTTTTGGTTCGAAAACGTGCTTCGAAGAAGCATCGGCACGAGTGCATAACGGCGACCGCATTGCCTTAGTTGGCAATAACGGTAGTGGAAAGTCAACGCTGTTAAAAAAGCTAATCACGATAAATAGTGGAGTTTGCATTTCCTATTTACCGCAGGATGTCACGCTTGATGGGACTCGTTCGGTATGGGACGTTGCTACTGATCCCATTCGGCAAAATCTTGAGGATCTTAAGCTCCTAACCGATCCAATCTATTATGAGGCGGCTCTTGAAAGACTGAATGTTAGTCAGGGCTTTGATGCAGAAAGCCGCGTAAGAGCTTTATTGTATCGTTTTGATTTGGCGTTTCCGGATCGTCTCGTTGCTTCCCTTAGTGGGGGAGAGCGTATGCGTTTGTCATGGGTTCGGTTGTTGGTCAATCAACCTGATGTGCTTCTTTTGGATGAACCCACCAATCATTTGGATAGCGAGCGCCGCCTTCTGTTAATGACATTTTTACATGAATGGCAAGGCGCAGCGATCATTGCGTCTCACGATGTGGATTTGCTGGAATTATGGCCCACGACAATTTGGTCGTTGCAGCATCAACGCTTGAATTCATTTAAAGGCACGTATTCCCAGTTTCTACAAGAGCAGCAAACTGCTATTGAAGCGGAGAAGATGGCTTTTCAAGAGCTTAAGGAAAAACGAAAGCAGCTAGCATTTGACATTCAGCAAGAGGAAACTCGTAGTGCTCGCGCAGCAGCGAGCGGCAAAAAGCGCTACGCTAATGATCCTATTGTACGTCATTCAAAAAGGGACAGAGCTGAAGGGGCCATGAGTCGCTCAAAAGGGCGTTACGATGAAAAAGAGGAAGCTATCACGCAATATCGCGAGCGTCGCCAGCCCCGCATTGTGGTGCCACGTTTTCATTTTTTTATTGATTCCAGGGCTCAGGGGTTCATTGAGATTGTGAGTGGAGCAATCGGATTTCATTCACAATGGCTCGTAAAAGATATCAATTTGGTGCTGCATTCAGGACAGCGTCTTGGCCTTCTGGGAGCCAATGGCAGCGGTAAGACCACGCTCATGCGTGCCTTGCTGGAAGATGGTGAAGTTTGCCGGTTGGGCGAATGGCGTGTACCACCTCGTGAGCGCATTGGGTACTTGGATCAGCACTACAATATTTTAGACAGGAAGATTTCTGTAGATGAGAATCTTAAGCGGGCGCGACCTGATTGGAGTTTAGAAGAACGTAGGCATCATTTAGGAGCCTTTTTGTTTCTCGACCACAACAGCCATGTGCAATTGGTAGGTTATCTTTCAGAAGGTGAGAAAAGCAGGCTCGCGCTTGCCTTAATCGCTGCGAATCCTCCTGACGTGCTTCTTTTGGATGAAGTCACCAATAATCTGGACATTTCAACCAAAAACTATTTAGCGGCTGCGCTTAAGTCATATCCTGGAACGTTAGTTGTGAATAGTCATGAAAAAAAGTTGCTGGATGATATCGGAGTATCCCAATTTTTATGTTTTTGAAAAGGCAGCGAAATGTCCTTTATGTCCTTTTTCCTAAGTCTTTTATGTCCTTTTCGTCGTTTGTTAGAGCGAAAGGTTGGTGCTGTCAGCATTGAAAGGACCAAAAGGACAAGGGACGAAAAGGACGAAAAGGACATAAAAGACTTAGGAAATATAGTTGCCCCCATTGTCTAGACAATTTTCAGTCCTACTTATGTCCGAGCTC
>CAYTFC010000063.1:130-15595 GCA_964436955.1 uncultured bacterium
TTTTGGTCCCTTGGGTCCCTTTCTCCGTCCTTTTGGTCCCTTGGGTCCCTTTCTCCGTCCTTTTGGTCCCTTGGGTCCCTTTCTCTGTCCTTTTGGTCCCTTTTCTATCTATCACAATATCTAATCAAAAATTGCTTTTAATGTTCAGTAACCTGGCTTAGTAAGATCAATCAGGAATAGAGCAGGATTGCCTTCGGCGAAGCGGCGATATGACGCACTCATTCTTAATAATAAATGAATGTTCATTTATATTGAAAAGAAACGCAGGCATAAACATATGGCTCAAAAGAAAATTGTGGAAGATCAATTCGTGCTGGAACAAGCACTTTGGGTGATTAGCAAATATGGGCCTGATTGCTTCACTCTCGTGGATGTTGGAAAAGCCGTGGGATTGGCACCGGCAACACTTTTGCAGCGATTCGGATCCAAACAGCAACTTCTAATTCTGGCTGCAAAGCAAGCCACAGCTAGTTTGCAACAAGATTTACAAAAACTTAAATTAAAAAAATTAGCGTGGGATAAAGAGCTCATACAATTGTTGGCAAGTGTACCAAAGGGTTTTGGGACACGCCAAGATATAGCAAGCAGTCTTGGTTTGTTGAAACTGGATATGATCGATCCCGAATTGCACCCCGTCGCTCGTGAACTGTTTAAGACCTTGCGGGGACGTATTCATGAGTTACTTTTGGATGGTCAAAAATCTGGCCAACTTGATGCTTCTTTTGATCTTGAAGTGGTTATGTGGGAGTTAGATGCCCTGCGACATGGGCTAGTTATTCAGTGGACCTTGAGTGGGAAAGGTACCCTTAAAAAATGGCTGGAGAAAGGCTTTCAAAACAATCTTAAGAGGATAAAAATATGAGATATCGATTTTACCGCGAACATAAATATGTCAGTGCTTCCCTGAATGACTTGGAGCGTCTCATTGCGAAGACGGACTTTTGCCAGCCCACGGAAATTGCTCGAGTAGCCGACTCCTTTCGCAATTTAACGGAAATGTTGCAAGGACACGCGCAGTACGAAAACGAAAAACTGCACACGCTTTTGAAAAGCAAAGGATCACACATCTTTGATCATGTCGAAGCGGACCATGTCCAGCAAGACCAGCAATTGGATGAGCTTGAGCACATGATCGCTGCCATCACAGTTGCTTCTGTGGCAAACAGAGAATTGTTAGGCTATAAATTCTATCTTGCCTATCGAAAATTCGTAGCAGACAACCTTGCTCACTTGCATGAAGAGGAGACTATCATACTTCCTGAACTGCAGCGACTTTACACCGATGATGAATTAAGAGAAGTAGAGGCAAGTACCTATCGATTGATGACACCCGAGGACATGACTGAAATGATGCAAGTGTTGTTCCCTCACATGAACCCTTCAGATCGCGTCGCATTTCTATCAGATATACATACCTTGCAACCCGATAAGTTTACAATGGCTTGGCAAGGAATTGCCTCTTCACTCGATGAGCAGGAGAGAGTTAAGTTACAGTATCAGTTTTTGTCTTTATAGGACCTTTATCTTTGCTTTCAACATTCGATAATTTGTGATAGCCCTTAAGATAACGGCATAGTTCTTGCTATCCTCATGCACACACTATGCAAGTATGCGGGAAGGAGTCTTCTCAGTTACTTTATCTCAATCCGGTCATTAAGCTGATTTTTAAGATCTCGGTGCCTGGGGACAGGCACCGCAGCGTCGCAAGGTCTAGCGATGAAATAGGGGAATAGTTCAAATTCAATCTATTTAAGGTTTTGCGACGGTGCAGAGGATCTGCAGTAGATAAGAGCAGAATCAATATCGGCAAAAATATGGTCCCGCCCTATTGATGATTCGATACTCGTATTCTTAAATTTTTCTCGGATCTTTTCCGATACTCCAGAAAGCAAAAATGTAATTCCTTGTTGCTTACATTTAACTTGAAACTCTTTTAAGGCTCTAATTCCCGTGGCATCTACTATAGGTACTTTCTGCATTCTTAGGATAAACACACGGGGTACGGTATCCAGTCGTGTTAAGGTTTCGCTAAGGAGGTCCGCAACGCTATAGAAAAATGGTCCGTTGATTTCAAAGACTGTCACATCTTCTGGGATGTCCTTTCTGAATAGGATGTCAGAGTCGCGCACTTCGGGAGCCTCATTATCATTCTCATCCATCAAAATCCGGCATACATCTACAGAGGTATTGTTAGTCATTTTTTTTACAAATATAACGGCTGCTAGGATGACTCCAACCTGAACAGCGACAGAAAGGTCTATGAAAACGGTGAGTAAAAATGTCACTAACAATATAGCGCCTTCACTTCTTTGACCTCTCAGAATTTCAAAGAAATGTCCCAGCTCACTCATGTTCCACGCAATATAGACCAAAACCGCAGAAAGAGCGGCCAATGGAATTTTAGCGGCCAAGGGAGCTAGTAGTAACATTAGCACGAGTAAAGTCACGGCATGTGTCATGCCTGCGATCGGGGTTTTAGCACCTAGTTTAATATTTGCGGAAGTGCGTGCTATGGCACCTGTGGCTGGTATTCCACCAAAAATGATAGAACCTATATTAGCTAGGCCTTGAGCAACGAGTTCACAGTTGGAGCGATGTCTGTGGCCAGTCATACCATCAGCAACTACTGCTGAAAGTAAAGATTCAATGGCTCCTAATAGGGCTATTGTAATGGCATCTGGAAAGACTTTTTTAACGAGGTCATAGGAAATTGAAGGAAAGGAGGGCATAGGTAGCATGCGGGGTATTTCGCCGAACTTGCTCTCGATGGTTTCGATTGGGAGGCTATAAATATAACTAATGGTTGTTGCAAACAAGATTGCCACAATTGCAGCGGGGACCTTGGGGTAATAGCGACGCACGGCAAAAGTTAGGAATAATGTGCTTAGGGCAATTGCAAAGGCTGACTTGTTCCAAGTGCTGGCTTGGGTACAAAGCAGAGTGCATTGTTCCACGATTTGTGGAGGGACCTTATCGATTTGTAATCCAAAAAAGTCCTTTATCTGAGAGATGAAAATGACTAACGCAATTCCAGTGGTGAAGCCGGTGGTCACAGGGAATGGTATGAACTTTAAGAAGACTCCAAAGCGAGCTAGTCCCATAATGATCATTAGAATGCCGGCGATGAGCGTGGCTACAGCTAGTCCGTCATATCCATGCTTTTGAATAATTGTATAGACGACGATGACGAATGCACCTGTAGGTCCGCCTATTTGGACTCTGCTTCCACCCAGAAGAGAAATTAAAAATCCGGCGACAATTGCGGTAAACAATCCACGCTCTGGAGATACCCCAGACCCGATGGCAAAGGCTAGGGCTAGTGGCAGGGCAATCACTCCAACGCTAATGCCCGCAAAAAGGTCGTCGAGTAAATACTTTTTACTGTAACCCTCTTTAAAACAAAGAAACAGTTTTGGAATGTATTCTTGAAATTTAGAATTGAATAAGTTCATTAGAGAGATTCATCCCTTACATCTGCTTTTTGAAATTAACTATTTCATTCGCATAATGTTGATTCGTATTCTCAGGGTATATAATCACAGTTTTGAGGGGTGTTTTTATATCAAAATAGTATATAAAAGACAATATGCAAATTACAATCTATGCTTTAGATGACATTACTTGCACCCCTGGATAAGACTTTTCACGTTAGCGCAGTGCCTTGTTTTCCAAAAGTTTCTTGGATGTTTTTGACCAAATAGCGACGGAGGGCAGAGATTGTTCTATGGAGGCGCACTTCCTAGGTAGATGGTGACGTCATTTCCAGCGAGGATGATGTTAGCTCCTCCCGGCAGTATGGGCGTTGTGGTTGCTGTGCTAGGGCTGACCTGGGCTGTAAAGGTTGTGGATGGCGATGTGCTATAAGATCCTGTGGTGTATTGCAACGCGATTGTCATTGAGGAACCTGCAGCGGTTCCCATAGAGCCCCCCCCCGATGGGACTGCGCTTCCATTGAATGTTACGTTTTGGACGCTACCAGGCAGTATCGCAAATGATACGTTGTATTGAGTGGAGTCGCTCAATATGTTCGGGATCACTGAGTTTGTCATATCGCCGATGGTAATATTAACCGTTACTGCGGCGTTAACACCTGTCGTATCGTCCACAGTAATTGTACCGTCAATTCCCAGATAATCATCAAACGGTGCTGTGTAGAAGTCGGTGTAGGGTGCAACGGAGCAATTTTCATGCAGAATTTTCGAGTAGAAGTTGTACCACGGTCCAGAGCAAAGGGCAGGGTTATCATTGAAATAGGTCGCAGACTGACTTTGTAGCCACGCCTTGGTCAATGGACTAGAAGGTGTGCCTATAGGGCTAGTAGGTGGTATATACCCTACGCTGAAGGCACACGAAAAGATTTGCCAAATGGCAGTGATAGTATCAGTTGTTGCACCACCGCTGATGCTCCAAAGCGGGGCGCTGTTGCTTGGGTTTACATAATCTGTGTACGCTCCCGAAAAGAAGGGGGCTATCGTTTGGGGAGATTGGAATGTAACGGTTCCGGGGTACCAGATAGAATCGGAGTTGAGGGTGAATACAAATTCCCCGCTTCCGTTAACTTGCCCCAAGGCAGTACCTGAGCCTGCACCGGCATTGCTAAGGTCAACAGTTAGTGTGTTGCTGCCTCCTGTTTGGTAGAAAGCATAAGGAGGAGCGCTGCTATTAAACCAGATGGAGGGGAGCCAATCACATGTGGCATTAGGATTAGAGGCTAGGTAATTTGCAGGAAATAATGGTGAGCCAATTGTCGGTTTTAGGGCCGCAGAATTTGCAGAGGCGATTCGCAGGTTGACGGCTGAGGATGTTCCCACTGGTATGTAGCTAGTATAAAGAGTGCTCCAAGTACCACTTCCGGAGGATGCAAGGGTGGTTAATCCTGTTTGATAATTAGCAAACACGCTTTGTCGCGATAGTGTAGGTGATAGTCCTGTGTAGCTTGTTGTGCTGACGCTGGAGTTCAGGTAGTTGACATAGAATGATAGTGGTAAGCAATAGTAGTCCACCATTGTGGAGTTCATGACTATTTGCCACCAAGGAAGAGACGCGTGAGTGATAGTGAATTCTACTTTGTCATAAAGGGTATAGTACGAGTTGCTGGTGGTAGAAAAGTTATCATCTTGAGAGTTGATTTGACCGGTACTAGGAGTTATCAACCAATCGATAGGGTTGATAAGCGAGAATAAGATGCGCGAAGAGGGTTGTTCAATCGTCGCAGGCAGGTAAAAGGTATAGAATCCAGATGCCGCACTTGGGAAGGCGTTCAGGGCATAAGAGAAGTATGAGGAATAGAAGGATGCTCCATTTCCATTTGTCGGAAAAGCAGTTATTGGTGTGCCCAGCATATTTCCAGAGCCATCGGGGGCAAATTGTAATACTTGTGTGCCGCTATTAGTCTGCACAAGGACGTAGATTTGAGTGTCTGCTATGGGGCTAGCCACGCCATTAATTATGGCGCTCGTCGTGCCGTTGTAGACAGTAATTGGGATGTAATTCGCTACTGCATTTGGCGCCGGGGGCGTCGGGGGCGCAATTCCTCCACAGGAGGAATCTCCTGCCATCAAGTCCTGATTTAATACTGTAGGTGCGATTCCAGGTGTTGCCGGCAGCGTAGGTAGGATATAGGTTAATGCATTGCAGGGAGTGCTTGGGGAAGAAGGAGTTTGATATCCAAAGGCTGCAATTAGATCAGGTATAGCGGTAAAATTCCATATGATTAGAACACATTTATTTTGGCAAATTGGGTTGTTTAGAACGGTATTGACTAATCCAGGAATATCAATAGGAGAATGCACATGAATTGGAATTTGCAAGTCATATGACGATGGGGTTGCAGTTTGGAAGATAGCAAAACCAGGTATGGATTCTGAACGCTGCGCTCCGAAAATGATGTCAGGAGGACCAAAACCTTGTGTTGTAAGTGAATTTAGATAGCCAGGGAGTAGACCCGATCGCTCTATACCTTCTGGAGTTAGGTTATAAAAGCTATTGCATTCCGCGTAGCTGAGGATAATGACTTGTGAAGGATAGGCCACCAGAAGGCAGGGAAGTAATAGAAAATAGAGTGAAGAGAAAAGTGTGCGTAACGCGGTCATAACATCTCCGTTTCTTAGAATCTCAGGCCAAAAGACGCATGGAAGCCATATAGCATGAGATCATTGTCCTGTCCTCTTAACGAGAACTGGGGCCCATGCTTGAAGGGATACTGTTTACTGAAGTAGAGGAAATCAAACCCTAGATCAGCTGTATAAGCATCTATTGGGTCGTTTGGGTTCGCAAGGTACTCCCAGGCTAGGCCAGCTATCAGATCCACGTTCCAGCGCATCCCATTAATGCTTCTGGAGAGCGAGGCGGTCGACGTGGAGATAAAGGTCTCCTGTTGGCGAACTTTAAAATGGCTAGCGAGAAGCGATCCCGCAATCTCACCATAAAAAGTTAATCCATTTGGCAGGGGTACAAAGGGTTTAATACCAATCCTAGGGCCTACTCCAAAGAAGCTGCTACGCAAATCCACTGTATCGGGGCCTGCACTAAAAAGTGCGCCTTGATAAGTGGTGGACACATGTTGAGAGACCCATGCATTTCTGATGGCTATGCTGGGTGCAAAGAAATAGCTTCCTCTACTGAATTTTTGGCAGGATCCGCTGATGTCAAAAATAGTGGTTTGAAGATTCCATTCAATGCTTGCGGATGTGACGTAGTCAGTCGGCAGAGTTGTGTTGGCGAAGGACAGTGTGGGAAAAATACCCTCATTTGCTCCGACTATTTTTGAGTCATTGGCGTGTCCACCATATTGAATCAGTTGTAATATGGGATAACACGGTGAGTCGGTCAGGATAACCTCGGCTGTTAGTCGTAAACCCGGTTTCCAATCGAATGTGGGAGTTGCCAGATTACCGGCTGCAAAGTCGGTTGTTGTAAACACAGGCTCAGGTTGTGTGGTGAACGCTAAACCTTTTTGCTTTGCTTTCCAGAAGAGCATGCTACCAGTGACGTTTAATTCATTGGCTAGTACTTGTTGCAGCTGACAGTTCATCAAACACAGCAGGGATAGTAAAATTTGGCGAATCATGGTTTTTCCTCGATGCATGAAAAAAACAATACATAAGAATGATTTTAGTTAATAGATATCTTTGAACCCCTTTTACGTTACACGTTGTAGCGCCGCTTCGTCGAAGCGGCATAAACACTCGTTGCTAACAAGCATTCTCGATCGGGTTTCAATTAACTTCAGGCCGAAAAAAAATAGTGTTGGCAGGCCTTTGATTTTGTGCTTCTCACTGGTGGCGCCACCACCTACGATATTAGTCTACGCAAAAATCCATTAAGGCTGTAATCTCCGGTCCTTGAAAAGGAGAATTTTTAATGGCTTCTTCATCACAAAAAGCTAATGGAATGGTTCTAGAAGGCTACATTGCTATTCTAGCGATCATTAGCATCAGCATGCACTTGGTGCTGCAATACTTGACAACTGATCTTCAAGCGTATTCCTATTATCCTCTTTATCTTACACTGGCTGTAGGGGGCAGTATTCTGGTTTTTGACCTCATTTGTAAGCTGGTAAAGTTGGAATTTGGTTCCGATTTGCTCGCCGGAATGTCCATCGTTACAGCTATTTTGCTTGGAGAATACTTGGCAGGATCATTGGTTGTATTGATGTTATCCGGCGGAGTAACTCTGGAAAATTATGCTATACGAACCGCTTCTCGAATGCTCGACGCCCTTGCAAAACGAGCTCCCACAACAGCTCATCGCAAGAAAAATGATATGATTGAAGACATTCCTGTGGATAAAATTACTATCGGAGATTCCATTTCCATATTTCCACATGAAATTTGTCCAGTGGACGGCGAGGTGATTGCAGGAAATGGAGTTATGGACGAGTCCTACCTGACGGGTGAGCCCTTTCTCATTTCAAAAGCTCCTGGTTCAGAAGTCCTTTCAGGCTCTATCAATGGCAATGCGTCATTAACCATTAAGGCTACCAAGCTTTCGCAGGACTCTCGATATGCCAAGATCATGCAAGTCATGTCAGAGTCTGAGCAAAAACGGCCTCGTATGCGAAGACTTGCCGACCAATTAGGTGCTTGGTACACCCCGGTTGCTATTATTATTGCCGTTTTAGCATGGGTGATGAGCGGAGATGCGATTCGTTTTTTGGCGGTGCTGGTTATCGCGACCCCCTGCCCACTTTTAATTGCAATACCAGTAGCCCTAATAGGGACTATCTCTTTGTGCGCCCGAAGGGGAATCTTAATAAAAAATCCCATTATTTTGGAGCAAATAGGTCAGTGCCAAACAATGATTTTTGATAAAACTGGCACGTTAACTTATGGCAAACCAACGCTAACCAATCAGTCCTGTTATAACCAATATAGCCCCAGGGATATTTTAAAACTTGTAGCTAGCATAGAAAGGTACTCCAAACATCCACTAGCCAATGCCATACTCCAACAAGCTACGCAAGAAAACATCGATTTAACTGATGCCCAGCAAATAAAGGAACCACAAGGAGCAGGTCTTCAGGGCACTGTTGATGGACATGAGATTGTCATCACGAGCCGAAAGCAACTTGAGAACTTTGGTTTAGCGAAGGATGCTGCGCTTCTACCCCAAGGCGCTGGTCTAGAATGTATCGTTCTTGTTGATCAGCAACTAGCCGCTCATTACCGCTTTAGAGACTCGCCAAGAGATGATAGTGGATCATTCATACAACATTTACGTCCAAAACATGGATTTAAAAAGCTTATGATTGTATCCGGAGATCGAGCGGAAGAGGTGAGCTGGTTGGCTGATTCCGTCGGAATCAAAGAAGTATATGCGGGTAAAAGTCCCGAAGAAAAAGTCGACATCGTGGTGCACGAAACACTACAGGCAAAAACAGCCTATCTAGGAGATGGGATAAACGATGCTCCAGCATTGCTCGCTGCTACGGTTGGTATCGCATTTGGCCGTAATAGTGATATTACCGGAGAAGCTGCTGGGGCTGTTATCATGGATAGTAGTTTGGAAAGAGTAGATGAGCTTTTGCACATAAGTCAGAGGATGAAAACAATAGCTCTGCAAAGTGCGCTTGGTGGTATGGCGCTCTCAATTTTTGGCATGAGCATCGCTGCGTTTGGTTTTCTACCGCCGATAGCGGGGGCTATTACTCAAGAAATTATAGATGTCGTGGCTATTATGAACTCCTTAAGAACCATCTGGAAACCAGCAGTCATGACTGACATGCCACCTACATCCTAACTACGACTCGCATGTTTATCGTAGTTAGAGCTGATTACAGCACTCACCAATGTGGGTTTATAGGTGTCGGAGCCTGTTCCCAGGCACCGAATTTGAATTCAGATGCGTAGGATTGATTTGAAGACAAGGATCTTTCCTTCAAAAAGCAATCCATAGCAGCTGATCAAATTCAAGACTATGCGGCAAGTTTTGGTAGCAATCAGGGTCGAAGTGCCATAAGTGTAGGACCCAAACTTGTGGGATTTTACTCTTTTTCCAGGAAGTAGTGCAATTTTTTATGCTGGTGGGTGTCGTATTGAAAGGTACGTTCATACTTGTTACGGACTCTGACTCGCTCATATGTTTCATTCGATAATTTTTCTTCGCTAGTGATTTTATATCCTTTAGGCACAGAGATTTGCTCTGTGACCATACGTGAATGCATATCACCAGTCATTTCAATCTTTGGAGTATTCGCTCGTACCGCACGATCAATTTTGTCTTTCTCACTGATCTCATTTGCACTCAAAGGAAGAACCTTTATCGGTTCGTCGTTCCGAGGGGCCGGGATAAATTTCTCTGGAATGGGGTCTGGCCGCGGAGGAGGTGCTTCCCTTGGCATATTATGTGCCAGCTGCGCTAGTGAGTAAAGTTCGTCCTTTGAGAGGGTTTGTGGGTGTTGAGGATGCGCGCGAATGGTCATATTCGAAAAAAAACCTTTTAATAATAGATCCGACTCCTTTTTGTCCGCCAAGCTGGCATTCGGCATGTGCGTAGATATATATTCTTTAAACAGGGGCAGTGTAGATAGACGGTCCATTTGAGCAGGGTCCCGAGCAATGGTGGATTGAATGAGATTTATATCCTTCAGGGGGAGTTTTTGTTTTGTATCAATTACTCCATTTAACACATTTTGTACTTTAATAAGTCTTTCAAGTTGTTTTTTAGCCGAAAGTTGTTTTTCAGCTGGAGCGTGACTGGAAAGTTTGCTCTTAATTTTTCCTAGTTTGCTCGTAACCTTTCCAAATAGTCTACCGATTTTTGAACCACTGTTAATTTGGGTACGCAATTGCGTAATTTTATTGTTAACCTGCGTTTGCATTTCAGTGAACTCCCCAGAAGACGCGCTCGTTGCCGCTGATTGTACCTGGTTAAGTTGGTATTTCATATTTGGCGAGTCCTCTTTTTCGGGCGATACCCAGCTGTTTAACGACTGTTCAAATTGTGATATGTTATTATCCATAGTGGTCTCCATTTTATTGATTATATAACAGTATTATAACAAGATGGTGAATAATTACATTTTGTCTTTGTTATTATTTTGTTTTGATTAATTTTCTAATGCAATTGAGGGAAGTCAGCCGAAGTCCGACGAGTTAAAACCCAACTTGCCATTAATTCAAGATTTCTATAGAATATCGGTTACTTGACGTTATTGTGATCAAGGTATTTGAAGGAGTTTATATGGATACTACATCTAAATATGAAGAGTCGCCGCGTGCGTCGTTGTCTAGTCTTAGCTTAAACATTCTGTCAGTTCTCTCTCATTCTCCCCATCATTCTCATCATGGGCACTCTGCTCGCTAATTTAACCCTTTAGCTTTTAAATTTTTTGACTCACTGGATTGAACGTCGCGTTCTATGTTTCGCGAGGATTGTTTTATGCCTAAATCGATTGGAACTATTGGTGGAGCGGTGCCGTTCTTCGTCTTGCGGGTACGCGCTATGTGGCAAAGAAACTGTTAGAGAGAATTTTTTACGAAAATAGGTGATTAAAATGAATTTGTCGCTGTTTGTTATCTTATTATTTAGCCTGCAAGGCCTGTATTGGCTAGTAGGGAGGCGCGCTGCACGAAAAATGGGGGGCCAAGAAGACTATTTTTTGGCTGGTAAAAGTGTCAAACTGTTTCCATTAACTATGACCTTCATAGCCACACAAGTGGGAGGGGGACTTGTTATTGGGGCAGCTGAGGAGGCTTATCGCTTTGGATGGCCGGTGCTGTTGTATCCCCTTGGGCAATCCGTCGGCTTAATTTTACTTGGTTGCGGCATTGGGCGCAAACTGGCGGCTTTCAAGGTAACTACCGTTGCTCAAATCTTTGAAGTGGTGTATGGATCAGCAGCATTGAAGAAGGTTGCGTCGTTACTTTCGATCATTTCTCTCTTTATGATTCTTGTGGCGCAAGTCATCGCATCGCACAAGTTTTTGGTAAGCCTAGGAATGACCAATAACATGTTATTCATTCTGTTTTGGGCGATTGTCATCATCTACACCACGCAGGGAGGTCTGAGGGCTGTTATTTCCACTGATATGGTGCAGGCATTGTTTTTCTCCGGCGTGTTCTTGGTATGCTTTGGGTACGTCCTGTGTTCAAATTCATCCATATCATCCATGCAAATGCCTCAGTTTGAAGATTTCTCGGGAGTCTCTTCAAAGCTGTGTGGATGGCTCTTAATGCCTATTTTGTTTATGGTTATTGAGCAAGATATGGGGCAGCGCTGCTTTGCAGGGGCCTCGCCTCGTGTGGTGTCTACGGCGGCCATTTTAGCGGGACTTTCCACAACTGTGATATGTATTGCTCCCGTCTTTTTTGGTTCTTTGGCTAATTTCACCGGGCTCGAAGTGCCTCCAGGTGGTAGCGTACTCATGGCTACTATTGCCAATACAACATTTCCTTGGATGACGGCTCTGGTAGGTTGTGCGGTTCTTGCCGCTGTAGTCAGCACAGCGACATCTCTTATCAATGCGATCAGTTCTAATCTCACAAGTGATTTTCAAATGAGTTTTCTTAAAAACAAAGACTCATTGGGTGGTGTTAAAGCGGTTACCTGTGTGGTTTCCATGGGCGCCATCTTTGTTGCTTTTTTTATGGATAGCATCGTGGACGTAGTCATTCAGAGTTATGAACTGTCTGTCAGTTGTCTATTTGTGCCTACCATCTTAGCGTTGTACAAAAAACGCGGTAATTTCATGTCAGCAGTGTTAGCGATTGTGTGTGGAGCGGTAGGATTTGTGGCAGTACGAATAGATACGTTCCCATTACCGATGGAAATGGTCAGTATTTTACTATCGACTATCGGTTATGGTATAGGAGAACTGCTTGTAGCCTATCGAGGCAAGCAGATAGAGCATGTTGCACATTAGTGCGTGGATGTGAAAGTCATCTACTCGAGGGCTTTTTAAAGAGAAAAGGAGACATAAGGGATAGAAGAACCGTGTATTTTGTCCCTTAAGTCGCTTTCGTCTCTTTGGTCCTTGTGACCCTTATCTAGTTATCCTTGAAAGCGCTTCTTTATGTCGTCTTAACTTTGTAGGAGTAGACTGTTGTCTTATTTTTTTAGGGGAAATTCATGGGTCAGGCAGTAGTATTTAATCCGAGAGCTTCCTACGCAACGGTAGAGGTTTTTAATGCCGTTGAAACGATGGCCTCAAAAAATAACATTCAGGGGCATATTCTCTCTTGTTCGATTGCTCTTGTAGCAGGAACCGTTGCGCTTGTGATTGATGCTGCCATGCATCTAGGATTAGGAATTGCAAAGCTTTCTTACTGCTTGGCCACTGACAACAAACTCGATGGAAAGAAGACCACATTAGACCCGTCAGAGTCATCGATATGGAATAGTGATCAAGGATTAAGGCATATTCGCAAATCGATTTGTTATACAGGTGCGGCAGTAGCTAATTTGGGCTTGTGGATACAACCTAAGAAAAGTGTTAAATTCTATCGACAATGGGGTTTAATGGGTGATTCCATGCGAAAACTATCGTTTATGAGGGCTGTCTTACGCAAGACAGCGAATGTGGTACAGGGATTGATTCGCATGGGCCTAGCTCCAGTTGTTGGTGTAACAGTGTTTTTTGCGCCGCTCATCATGGGTGTCACAATCAGTGCTTTCCTGCTTTATAGGCAAGCCGGACCCAATGGTGATCTCCCATACTTTCCCAATCCATTAAGCGCTGTGCCAGTAATACTAGGTGTCGGTGCGCAGTCCATTTGGTTGTTCACGGGAAGTATATTTAGTGTTAAGGCCTGTTGGAGCGTGTTCCGCAGAGGGGTTTCCGATTTGGTGAAGGGAATCATACATTAAGGGGCTATCAGACTTTTGATGAGCATTTGCCCAATCCATTCTTCGTATTGATCAGATGACCACTTACGTTCTACGACAAGCATGCGATACAGATCTCGGCCTGTAAAGGCCCACGCGATGTCGCGTGCTTGTGTGATGGTCAGCCCCTTAATAAGAGCTTTTTGCTTGGCTAAGCTTTTGACAGACTCCTCTTGGCGTTGATAACGCCTTCGCTCTCTTTCCAGCTCCAGCTCCTTGAATTCGGGGGCTAAAACCGAGGCTCCCTGCAGGAGGCCCATCTGGTCTCGCTCAGCATCATACATCTGCCGGGCTATTTTGGCGCCGTATAGGATACGTTTTGTCGGTGATTTGATCAGCTTTGCTTCCGCTACTAAAGCTTCACGTTGTGTTGAAGGCAGTGCTTCATCCAAAAGAGCATGCAAAATGCCCCTTTTTGAGTGAAATAGCGCATAAATAGTCGGCGCCGAGACCTCGGCGGCCTGTGCTAGCTGGTCAATCGTGACAAGTTCAAAGCCAACAGATTGAAATAGGCGCTTGGCCGCTTCAAGAATGCGGCTTCGAGTTTCAGCGGCCTTGGTTTGGCGCGATTGTGAATTGTAGCTACGTTTTGAATTGCTTGACATATTGGATATAGTATACTATATTCAATATGAATGTCAACCCAAAGAGGACAAAAATCATGAATGCATCCATGTTGTCGACAGCAGTAGAGTACTATGAAGCCATCGGGCGCAAAAGTATTGAAGAAGCTCAAAAGTATCTGCATCCAAACGTGCAGTTAATAGGACCAGTGGCAAATCTGAACGGAAAAAAGGCTGTGGTAGAGGGTCTAGATAGGTTCGTCACTACTCATAATAGCCTCAATATTCGCCAGAAATTCGAAAATAACGATCAAGTGATGTTAGTTATATACCTGGAATGCCCTGAACCTGTTGGCGAAGTTAGAACCGCAAGCATGTTGACATTTTCGGAGAATCTGATTGCCCGTATTGAGCTATTCTTTGATGTTCGAGCCTTTGAACCAAAAGCTAAGGAATAGCCGAAATGGATTTAAGCGAGTCGCATTGACACTCCTATGTTGCCTTCCCCTTTTCGTAAATGCATTTGAGCCGGTACGGGGCTTTACTCTTGCGGCAGCCTCCAAGAATGTTTTAGGGTTTAACGTGTGGCCCCTTGATTGTGGATGGATTCAGCTGCAAATTGTCGATGAAGCTGTGCGCTTCTTTGATGCTAATTACGGAGGTGATGATGTTTGTGCAAAATGATTTTGACATCGTTCAAGTGCTTGAAAAACCGTTGATGGCACATTTGTCTACAGTAGAGGGTGGTGAACCTCGGGATTCTCCAGTTTGGTTTTTGTGGGAAGAAGGCATGCTGTGGCTATTTGGTCTTGCAGTCGATAGTTTTGTGAAGCGTCTTAAGTTGGAACCACGCTGTGCCGTGGGAGTAGTCGATTTTGATTTAGACCGAGGACTTCTAAAGCACGTAGGTATTCGCGGAATGACTGATATCAATCATGTTAATCAAGACCGTTTGCTTCGTTTTGTGGGCAAGTATCTTGGTCAGAATCAAGCTGAATGGAACCCGTGGTTTATTGAGAATGTAGTTGATCCCTTGGATACGATGATTCAAGTGATTCCTAAAACTATCGTGGCAAAAGATGTTTCTTTCTTCAAGAATAGGATGTCATAATGGATTATGAAAAGCTGAAAATTAAATCGTACAAGCATTGGGAGGTGTATCTACACGAAAATCAATGTTATGTTGGGCGTGTATTTGTGCTGCTGAAAGATGAGGAGGGCGTCGACGATTTTTTGACCATCGGTGGAGAAGTTCGAGATGAGTTTTTTCAAATTGGAAATGAAATCAAAACTGCTTTAAAGGCATTGTTCAAGCCGGACAAAATGAATTATGCGGCTTTAAGTAATGTATCGCCGGCAATCCATGTGCACATTATTCCGCGTTATGAAATACCCCGTGAATTTGCGGGAGCAATGTTTACAGATACTCGGTGGGGAAAAAATTATGCGCCCTATGATCGTTCATTTGTAGTGGACGAATCTATTTTGTATAAGCTACGAGACGCTATCAGGAACCAGTTGTTGTAAATAGCGAACTTGTCTGCCTCGGCGAGGCAGACCCACAAGGAAAAGGTAG
>CAYTFC010000063.1:15695-18822 GCA_964436955.1 uncultured bacterium
CTGTTGTAGGGATGGAAGTTGTCTGCCTCGGCGAGGCAGACCCACAAGGAAAAGGTAGCTGTTGTAGGGATGGAAGTTGTCTGCCTCGGCGAGGCAGACCCACAAGGAAAAGGCAGCTGTTGTAGGGATGGAAGTTGTCTGCCTCGGCGAGGCAGACCTACAAGGAAGTTGGATCCATCATAGTTTTTGACAGGTAGGGCACCAATGAGTGCCACGTTGTGTCACAACTGTCTTCACAATTACAGTTCCACAGCGCGGACAAGGCAAGCCATTCTTTCGAAATACATTTAGCTGGAATTGGTTGTCACCACGCCGTCGGCTAACGCTAAAATAGTTTGCTAAATGCGACCCAAGACTTGTCCCCTTATTCGCGATTCCTTTACTCAACACGAAAGGAATTGCATGATGGAGTGCCTTGATTTCTTTGGCTGTAAGTGTATTTAAAGCACGTTCGGGATGTATTTTTGCTTCCCACAAGGCCTCGTCCACATAGATATTCCCCAAACCTGCAATGTGTGCTTGATTTAGCAGGAAGGATTTTATTCGCGTGGATTTTCCGGCAAAAACGCCCTTAAATGCCGCCAATGTAAATTCTGCCGAAAGTGGTTCTAAGCCTATATTTTGAAGAATTTCTTTAGGATCTGATACAAGATGCCATCTTCCAAATTTGCGTTGGTCGAGATAGTGAAGGATGCGACCATCCTTAAATGTGAGTTGAATTCGTTCATGTGTGAGCGGTGTTGGGTCGGTATCCAACGCAAACTTCCCGGTCATGCGCAGATGAATTAAGAGTGTGTCATTTGAAAGGGTAAAGATGAGATACTTTCCTCTTCTCTCAATACGATTAATCTTTTGGTTTTTGATTTGCGATGTAAATTGAGGCGCAGCGCTTACGGTTCTTGGCCAAAATACCTGTGAATCCGCAACGACACATCCAGGAAGACCCGCTTCACAGAGTTCTCGAACAATTGTTTCAACTTCAGGTAACTCAGGCATGGCTTAACGACAGCACTCTTCTTGAATAATTTTTACTGATTGTTGGTAGGGTTCTTCATGATGCACAACAAGCTGTTTCGAAGCTTGGTCATACTGCTCAAAAACCGTGGTATCATCGACTAGATAAATATGGGCAATGTAGGGCGGGGAGCAGTAATCTCCTCTTCCACTCTTGAATCCCACGCTATATTCCAGATGAGCACTTGTGAAACATCCCATCCCTTTGGGTTGACGTCTGTTCATCATACAAAAGAGGCGTTGAGTTTCGCAAACGAGATAGCGACGTGCATCCGAGAGGGTTAAGCACTGCGGCGCTACAAAATCTAGATGCACAGTCTCTGTTTGGGTGCCGTCTACTTTACACGAAAACTGACTCGTTTCACGACAGAAAACCCAACCTTTTTCGCGAGCCACTTGCTTGCAATAGGGATGCAACATGGTTGTGTTCCATCGCTTACATTCTGTAGCTTTAGCGTCAGCAACAAATCCTAGAAGCATTAACAGACAAACAATGCGTAACATTTTTGTGTTCCTTTTCATTCTTTATAGCTTTTGTCCTCCTTCTTTCCCTAGCAAAATTATACTACGCGCGGCTTGAAATGGTGATTTGGTCCCACGGGAACTTTCCCATGGGACCAAATCACAATTTCAAGCCGCGCGTGGTATAATCCCTCATGCCTGCTAAAAGCAGGTCATGAGGGAATTATTAATATTTAAAATTATTTATTATTATTGCCTGGACTTAAAGCTTCTTTACCAAGTTTGTATAAGACGGCAAAGAAGCCCGTTGTTGCGGATTTAACCAAAATCCCTCTCATCAGCTGCCTGGAGAAGGATACCGGTAATCCGTTTTGCCAACGGGTGAAAGCTGTGTCAGCCGGATGACCAACGGCACTTCCAAGCGCGCCTGTGACAAATGCCGATGCTAATTCAACAGGCTTGCTATCTCCGGCAAATTCTCCCATCACTTTACTAACGTGGTCGCTGACGCGCAGAGACAATACAAAGCTGGTTTCCCTAGCAACCACCGCGGCAGTTTGCTTAGAATCGAAGACTTTTAAGGATTCCAACATGCTGAGTCCTGTGGTTTGTCCAGTAAAAATAGCGTAACCAGGTGCTGAAAGGCCGCCTACTATAGCGGAGCTTAGCAGCATTGTAGCCCAATTTGGTTCTCCTTGAAGTTTCGTTAAAGCTCCCTCAACTAGGTTTTGCGAAACCATTTGTGTACCGACAATAGCCCCGATAACTGGAGACGATTTTATACCACCCTGCAGTGCTTGCCATAGGGTTCGAGAAGGCCAAGCCTGCTCGAGTTGTTGTGCTGATTTGACCACAAACCCATAATGCGCGGGGATGATAGCTCCGGCGGCTGCTAACGGAGGTTTTGCAAAATCCCACGCAGCATTTGTCCATGATGTAGTTTGATTTTGAGTGATATTTAAATTATCCATAACAAAATCCTTTGTTATTTTAGTTGGTTATTAATTAGAAATTAAAACAATAAGATAGTGTGTTTATTTAAAAACAGTAAATGCGAACTAAAGACATTATGTAGTTGTGAGAAGTTTGCTCTCGATTACGAATGGCTTAACAGATTCGTACTAACTACTAGCTTATTGAATTACATGGATGTGATAGAAACAAAAAAAATATATATCCGCCTTAGCGGATGAGGGTAAAAATGGAAATAGCGACGACGAGTTTGTCGGCTACAAAGCAGCAAGGCTGGTTGGAATTTAGATGTGAACAGTATAAATGTGTGTTCATGCTTAGAATTGTGTCACAAAATCTAAAAATGGTCAACATTTAAAACAAACGAACTTATGGACCTCTAAGTTCGTTTAATATCCTTTTACCGCAGAGATCTCAGAGACCTGTGACAAGACAAACGATATCAATCCATGGCTAGTGTGTTCATGACTTTTCTACGAGTATTTTTGTTTAGAAGGGATAACGCCGCGTACCCCGCCGCGAGGGTCTGCCATATCCCCAGAGTATCTTGGAATCAGATGTAAGTGCAGGTGCATGACAGTTTGTCCGGCTAATTCGCCACAATTCATTCCAATGTTATAGCCACCGGGTGCGAATTGGCTGTCTAGGTGTTCCTTGAGTATCTGTACCGATTTCATGA
>CAYTFC010000064.1:0-18703 GCA_964436955.1 uncultured bacterium
GCGCAAAGTGGATAGCGTTTTTTGTCTAGACAATGGGGTCCACTATACCACTATACATCCTCCTTTGCGCCTCCGCGTCTTTGCGCCTCTGCGTTGAAAATATTCAACACAGCGTTTGGCATGAAAATCTATCTAATTATGACCGGCTAATAAACGTTTTTGCATATGCCAAGGCCGTCTTACAGTTCTCTGGAGTGGCGGGTTCTTTGGCGAATTTAACTTGATCAGCATACGCCAATAAATTACTCAAGACCGTTCTGGTCTGTTCATCGAAGGTGCTGTGGCTCATTGCTGTTGTTAAAAACTCCTCAGTCGTCATTTCTGAGGCCGCAATACCGTAGCGCTGAGAGATATAGCTACGCAGTGTTTTTGTTAATTGCACATAGAATTCGGCAAATTTTCCTTGAGCCACCAAATCACTTTCGGCAAGGCTCTTGAGCTCTTGAGTAGCCACTTTAGCGGCCGTAGGTTCCTTGTTTGGTTGTTTTGCTGACCGCAATATGAGCTGAACGAATCTAGCCATTCCTATTACCAACACTATGGTTAATGGAAACACGACGAAATAGTGCCACGGAAAAGATCTATCCAAAAATACTTGTCGATTATGCTCTGGAAGCTCTGCGGCATCTTTTTCGAGCTGTAATTCATTGGCTGCGTCGATAGTTAGAATGGGTTTTGTATCCAAGGGTAGAACGTCTGCGACGGGAAGCACAAACTTCTCATCGATTGAAGTGACTTCTACACGAAACATACCTGAAGGCAAAATGACCTTTGCCTGACCAAGGGCTGTAAAGGGGATTTCATGAAAGGTTAGATATTGAATGCCCAGCTCTAGGGGTTCCAGTGTGAATGCGATGGTGGCATCTTTTTGGGCTATGTTTTGCAGTTTAAATGTTGCATAGGAAGCTTCTTTTTCATCCAAAAGGTTATTGCCAAGAAGCTTGGTGTCGACGCTATAGCCTGGAGGAGATGCTGTGGTGAGATTAACCGTTAGTGTGTCTGTTAGCAACACTGTTTCGGCGGAGATGGTGGCTTCTGCTGAAAAGCCGGCATCATTGTGCCTTTCCCAGGTCATAGGATGACTCAGTGCTGCTACAGCTAAAAATAATGTGAGCATTAGGGGTGCCTCCGACGTAATTCGAAAAATTTCATAATGGCTGGAGCATAGGGCTCATCGGTACGAATATCGATAAAGCCAATTCCTAGACGTCGCATCATACGCGTTTGCTTGTCTGTGCGTTCGTCGACTTGTTTACTAAAAAATTTCTGCACGCGACTGTCGCTGGTATTCACTAGTAGATCTGTGTGGGATTCTAAATCGCGCAGTCGAAGGAGATTCAATGCTGGTAGCAAAATTTCCCTCGGGTCACGCACGCGAACGGCAATTAAATCAAAGCGCTTTGATGCAACACGTAATGCATGCTGAAATCCGCTTGATAGAAAGTCACTAAGTAAAAAACAGACGCAAGAGCGCTTCTGAACTGTTCCCAAAAAAGATAGTGCTGCGCGTACGTCGGTTCCTCGTGCTTTAGGTTTGTACGCTAAAAGCTCTCGAACGATGCGCATGGCGTGTCTTACGCCTTTTTTGGGAGGTAGATAGAGCTCTATTTCATTCGAAAACAGAATCAAACCGATGCGGTCATTGTTCTCATTAGCGCTAAAAGCCAAAATAGACCCTATTTCTGCCATGAGCGCTTGCTTAACACGCTTTTGACTTCCAAAGAACGACGAACCCGATACATCGACCATAATCATGACGGTTAGCTGACGTTCTTCCTCAAAGCGCTTGATGTAGGGAACGTCCATGCGCGCTGTCACGTTCCAGTCGATGTGACGGATGTCATCGCCAGGTTGATAGGGACGCACTTCGGAGAACTCCATGCCTGTGCCGCGAAAGGCGGAACGGTAGGCGCCAGCCAGTAGCGTCTCCACGAGGTGCTTGGTGCGAATTTGCACGCGACGCACTTCTTTAAGGGCTTCTTTAGATGGGGTGGCGCTTGTTGTCATTGTTATGGCACTGGTATGGCGTCAAGCACACGATCGATGACATCATCAGCGGTTAGTTCCTCGGCCTCCGCTTCGTAGGATAGTCGCAAGCGATGACGCAAGACATCATGGCAGATGCTTTTGATGTCATGCGGAGTGACAAAGCCGCGACCCGAGAGAAAGGCGCGCGCTTGTCCGCAAATTTTGAGGGCCATTGTCGCGCGTGGAGAGGCTCCGAACTCCAGTAGACCTTCAATATTGGCGCCATATTCGGCCGGTTGGCGTGTTGCAAAGACAATCGCAAGGATATAGTCGATGACTTTGTCATCCACATAGATTTGATTGACCACATCGCGGGCCTTAAGGATTTCCTCGGATCCGATCACGGGATGAGCTTCGGGCACTAGACCTACATGGGCCCAGCGGCGCAGGATCTCTTTTTCCTCTTCGATGAGCGGATAGTCCACTTTGACTTTCATCATGAAGCGGTCGGTCTGGGCTTCTGGCAGGGTATAAGTCCCTTCTTGCTCGATCGGGTTTTGTGTCGCGACGACAAGATAGGGACGACCCGTGCGAAATGTTTCGCCGGCAATGGTCACTTGTCGTTCTTGCATGACTTCTAGCAAGGCTGCTTGGACCTTTCCAGGGGCGCGATTGATTTCATCAGCCAGCACGATGTTCGTGAAGATAGGACCTTTTTTGACGGAGAACGTACCATCCTTGGGATTGTAGATGGATGTACCGATAAGGTCGGCAGGCAGGAGGTCTGGTGTGAACTGGATACGCTTGTGATCGCAATGGATCACTTTTGCCAGGGTGGTGATGGCCAGCGTTTTGGCCAGTCCGGGCAGGCCTTCAAGCAGCACATGCCCATCGGTTAGAAGGGCCATCATCATGCGGTCTAACAAGATTTCCTGACCCACAATGACCTTTGCCATGGCCGCCTTGGCTTTTAAAAGACCCACATTTGTGCGTTTTACGGATTCAGTGATTTCTCGGATGTCGGTAGCCATAGGATCTCCTTGCAAAACCGTGATTCTGGTTAGAAGGATAATTTATAGCAATTTTTCCATTTGTGTGGGCAAGACGATGGTGAAAGTGGTGCCTTCTCCGACTTTGGATTGCACGGAGATTTCACCAAAATGCTTTTGCACGATATTTTCGACAATGGAAAGACCTAGTCCCGATCCACCCATTTTGCGTGAACGCGCTTTATCTACGGTATAGAAGCGGACGAAGATGTGCTCGAGATCCGGAGCTGGAATACCAATTCCCTTGTCAGCAACCGATACTTTTACTGAATTGCCTAGGTGACGTAGAGTTACCGTGATGTGGGCTGGTGGATTGGAATATTTCGCCGCATTTTCCATCAGGTTCGTTAGCGCCATTTCCATGAGGTGGGGATCTGCCGTTAAACAGATTGGCTTGTCACTTTTGTTGATGACTGTGATCTGCGCGGTCGGGTGTGCATCGATGACCAGGGCCATGCATCGATGAGCCATTTCTTCTAGATCGCATTCCGATAAGTTACTTTCGGGCATGTTTTCGATGTCGGCGAGCGTCAGTAAGTCTTTGATGAGACGCGTCATCTTTAGGCAACTATTGACGATTTTTCCTGTGACCTGAATGACCGTATCTTTGGGAAGATCGGGGTGTTCATTGAGGGTTTCTGCGAACCCGTGGATAACCGTGATTGGTGTTTTCAGTTCGTGGGAAGCGTTGGCAATGAAATCTTTGCGCATTTCGAGCATGCGGTAATGGCTCGAGTGATCTTGCAGAACCAATACCGCTCCATCGCGACGGTTTGGTGCAGCCACGACATGCAAATAGATTTTGCGTCCATTGTATTTCATAGTTGCCATTTGAGTAATAACCTGGCGTTCCAGCTGGCATTTTGTAAGGAGCTCGCGGAAGTGAGGCTCGCCTAAAACATCGAAGTCTTCGCCCAGAAGATCCTCGCCCGCGTAGTTGAGGAGACGCAAAGCCATATCGTTAGCATAGGTGATCGTCATGTTGCCATCGGTGGCGATGACACCTTCGATCAAAGATTCCAAGATAGCTTCTTTTTCATCACGTTCGTAAGTGATGGTGTCGATGTGACTTTGAATGCGGGCGGAAAGAGAGTTAAGTGTGGTTGCTAGGCGGGCGAAGTCATCTGCCGAGCGTGGATTGCGCAGTTCAATTTCCGGAATGGTGGGAGTTTTTCCTTCAGCGTATGGCGTGATAACCTTGATGATTTGTTGGATGGGCATACTTAAGCGGTGAATGATCAGCCACATCATGGTACTGAAAGCTAGCAGAACAACGCTAGAGAGAATTAAAAAGCCAAGCTCGAAATCACGTGTAAGATCGGTAACATATTTGTAGAGGAAGGCGCTACGCATGACGTAGGTTTTACCGTGAAAATCGAAGGCCGTAGCAATATAGATGTATTTTTGGCTTAGGACATCGTCGTAATCTTCGTTATATCCCATTCCATTGGCGAAGGCTTCTATAACTTCTGGACTGTCGACCACATATTCTTGTGAAAAGCGTGGACCCAAAAATCTTTTAGTAGCTGTGTCATAGAGAATTTTGTATTCATTGGTGATGATACCCACGCGAAAAAAGATTTGGCCTTTTTGGTCTTTTACTCGCCGGACAAGTTCATTGTTGTTAGGGGCAGATTGAAGCTTGGCGATAAGCTCTTCGGATCGCTGCTGCATAGAGCGATAAACCAGGTTTTTAACCGTCTTCGCTGCGAAGGGAAACATCAAAGCGATGAAGACTAAAAAGACGACTAAATGGCTAATGAAGAGTTTCTGTCTAAAACTAAGCATACGGATAGTTTAGATCATAAGCGATAATAGTTCAATTAGTTAGAGACTTTAAATGGCATTTGAGGAAGGATAGTCCGATCCCCACTAATCATCCCAATAACATCCTAATTGTGCCCGCGCCCTCATCCTATGACCCATAAGTCTTAAATTTTATATATTTTTCGTCTTTCTTTGCGCCTCCCCGTCTCTGCGTTGAAAAAAATATACGCTGTTTATGCATGATTTTGGTTTGAACAATTTTCAATGCAGAGGCGCAGAGGAACAATTAACTTATTGGTAACTAGGATGAGGGCACCGGCACGATTTAGGATGTTATTGGAAGCGATAGTGGGGATCGGGGGCCTAAAGAATGCGAATATCTTTGGGTCGTTGGGTAAGGTCTTCGTAGCCCAAATCCGTGATGACGACAGTATCTTCGATGCGTACGCCGCCCAAATCCGCCAGGTAGATACCCGGCTCAATCGTGATAACCATACCTTGTTGAAGAAGGACATCTTTGTGGACGCCCTTATTCCTTAATGCTGGAGCTTCATGCACATCTAAGCCAATGCCATGACCGAGACTATGTGAAAACTCTTCGCCATAGCCGGCCGTTATGATGACGTCACGGGCAGCACTATCCAATTGTCCAACTGTAACTCCCTGACGACATTGCGCTAACGCCGCTTCTTGGGCTCGTAACACGATTTTGTAAATTTCTAGTATTTTTTTCTGAGGTTCTCCGAAGAATACCGTACGAGTCATATCTGAATGATAATCGTTAAGGGTGACTCCAATATCGATTAACACAGGTTGGCCTTTAGCTAGGCGCTGTGGTCCCGCTCTATAGTGTGGCTGTGACGTCGCTTTGCCGAAGGCGATGATCGGTTCAAAGGCGAATGCTGTACCACCTTGTCGAATCCAAAATAGATGCAGTTCTTGCGCCAGGTCTTGTTCCGTGATGCCTTCCTCGAGCAGACTTGCAACTAGATCATATCCTCGGGATCCAAGGTGAGCAGCTTCGCGCAGCAGTTCTATTTCTTGTTCATCTTTGATGAGGCGCAATTTTCGCACGGGATTTTCGATGGGAAGCAGGGTAACTTCGTATTTTGTGAGCTCTTCATAGCGTTTGTAGGTAGTGTCATCGTCGCTAAAAGAGAGTGTTTGAATAGCGAACTCTTTTATAATGTCTTTGAAGGAGGAGTCATTCAGGAGACGCACAGGATAGACATTTTGATTGCGCGCTCCTTCAAAGTATCGACCATCGAGAATCAGTGCCTTTTGAGTTGGGGTGACAATGAGCTTTCCAGCGGAAAAATGTTTGCCAGTAAGGTAAAATAGACTGGTTTCATCCTCAATGAGCAATGGCTCAGTGATCATTTGTTGTAGCTGGTTTAGGCGCTTAGAGTAAATCATCTTTGACTCGCGTTTGGAAGATTTTGGCCAATTCCTTTTCGCTCATGCCTGCTATAGTTGGATTGCCTTTAGGGCATTGCAGAGGCATTTCGCACTGAAACAACATATTCACAAGGTGCTGAGCCTCTTCTACACTTAGGTGCTGCTTACGAGAAATAGCTAGTTTGCTGACGATTAATGAAAGGCGTTTATCTCGTTCTGGCAGGGCGTGGCTTTGGAATTCTCTTAGTTGTGAGATCAATTCTGAAAGAGCTGAAGCGGTATCTGAGCTGTCTAACTCAGCTGGAATGGCTCGGATAAGGAAGGTTTGCTGCCCAAATTCATCGATGTCAAAGCCCATTGCTTTTAGTTGCGGAAGGACTTCTCGCAGACAGGCGGCTTCTAAGGTACTTAGCTCTAGCGTTTCGGGAATGAGCAAGGGCTGAGAAGGTGTTTTTTCGGGTTTTTCAAAGCGCAATCTTTCGAAGAGAATGCGGTTGTGGGCAGCACGTTGATCTAAAACTAAGAGCATAATAGCTTCCAGGGATATACTGGGAAGGTGCTTACAAGTATTGGGGTCTAGTAAGACATATCCACGAATCGTTAAAAGTACTCTTGGTGCTGTTAAAGTAGGTTTAAAAAGCATGGTCTGAGGAGATTCTGGAACTTCGTCACGCACCCGCGGTTCAAAAAATACCGGTGGAGCCACGACAGCGGAGATAGGTGCATCATCCCAAGGCAAGGAAATTTCGGGAAGTGGAGTAAATACTCGTTCCACAACTGTTTGTGGAGCGGGAATAAAAACAGCGGAACCCTGAATTGCCTTGTTGACTCCCTCCAAAATGAGTTGCTTTATCACATCATTTTGCCTTAGACGCACCTCTCGCTTTTGTGGATGTACATTGACATCGACAATTTCTCCGGGCACACGCAAATGAAGCACAAACATGGGATGTCGGTTTGTCGGTAAGGAAGTGCCATAGGCATCGCGCACGATAAAAGATACCAGCGGCGACACTACAGCGCGTCCATTGATGAATAAGTACTGTGCGGTGCGATTGGGGCGTGAATGTTGTGGTAAGCCCACAAAACCGGTTAATGACAGCTCTTGTAAGGAACAGTCCACGGCCGCGCATTGGCTTAAAAATTCTTCGCCAAGGACCGCAGCAATGCGTGTTCCAATCTGCTCAACTAGGGAATTGTCTGGAAGAGGTCTAGCGCGCAGCAGGCTTTCTTGCTCAGAAACGAGGTCGAATCCAATGGAGGGATATCCCAGCGCTAATGTGCTGACGAGCTTAAGCACTTCGGTCGTATCATGCGCTGGGTTCTTCTGGAACTTTCGCCTTGCAGGCACATTATAGAATAAGTTTTTGATTTCAATGGTGGTGCCAGCCGAGCGCGCTGCAGCGCAGGCCTTTAATATGCGGCCGCCTTCGACGATCACCATCGTCGCCACGGCGTTTAAATCGACTGGGCAAGTAAGCAGAGTAAATTTGGAAATTGACGCGATAGAGGGAATGGCTTCTCCACGAAAACCCAGAGTCCCTACAGACTCAATGTCATCAACTTCACGAATTTTCGAAGTTGCATGGCGCTCGAGGCATAAAAGAGCATCATCGCTGCTCATCCCGCAACCGTTGTCCGTGATGCGAATCAGCTGGCGTCCGCCGCCCTTTATTTCGATATGCACTTCGGTGGAACCGGCATCTAAGCTATTCTCTAAAAGCTCCTTAATGACGGAAGCCGAGTTTTCAATAACTTCGCCAGCAGCGATTTTATTGATGGTATCTTCTGAGAGGACGCGTATTTTTCCAGCCATAGGGTAGATCATATCGCAATCATTGCTCATTAGGGAATGAAAAACTCCTTTTTGCTAGAGAGCAGATGAGTTACAATAAGAGCATTATGGATTCTACTTATGATAAAGCCGTTAAGATTGTACAACTTCTGCGTGAAGCGGGGCATATAGCCTACTTTGCTGGCGGGTGGGTACGCGACTATCTACTAGAGCAACCCTCTCCCGACATTGATATCGCTACCAGCGCTCCACCAGAGGATGTCGTGCAGTTATTTCCACACACGGTGCAAGTGGGCGTTTCCTTCGGAGTAGTCATGGTTATCCTTGAAGGCACACCATTTGAAGTGGCGACCTTTCGGAAAGATGGCTTATACCTTTATGGGCGGCGTCCCGAAAATATCGAGTATTCAAGCCCAGAAGAAGACGCCCAAAGGCGCGATTTTACGATAAATGGTATGTTTTATGATCCCATCAAACACGAAATCATGGATTTTGTAGGCGGTCGCGAAGATCTCCAAAAAGGGATTATACGCGCCATCGGCGACCCGCACGAGCGATTTAAAGAAGATCGTTTGCGCATGGTTCGCGGTGTGAGAATTATGGCTCGCTTCCATTTTTCCCTAGAGAGAGGCACGCGCGATGCGATTGTGGCCCACGCAACAACTCTTTTTCCTCCTGTCGCCAAAGAAAGAGTGTGGCAAGAGTTCTCCAAAATGGCCGAACGTCCTGGTGTAGGAAGAGCTTTGGTTACCATGCATGAACTGGGGTTGCTTCAAGTTATTTTTCCTGCGCTAACAGTGCTTTCGTTGGAAGAAATTGTTTACCGAACGCGTCCTTTAAAAGATTTTCCCCATCCCTGCCCAGCTATTTTGTGTCTGCTGACCCTTTTTTCTGAGGCTTCCAAAGCAGAATTTACTGCTCTCTGCCAAGATTTAAAGGCCTCGAATAAAGATATTCAGTTGGCACATTGGTACTTAAACGTGAGCAAAATGGTAACGGCGGCAAATGTATCGATAAGCCCAGAGTGGGTGAATCTGTATGCGGATCCACGTACCGACTTATGTCTACGCATTTTTTCAGCTACGCTACCTAAGACCGAGCGTCAAGACTTTCTTGACCTACATCACAATGCGCAACGATCCATGTCCGATGCGATTGATCGCGTGGCAACCCGGAATCCTGTAGTAACCTCAGAGCATCTTAGAGCGGCAGGAATATTACCTGGCAAACCCATGGGAATGTTGCTAAAGGAAGCCGAGCGTATAGCTATTTGCGATAGCCTCACGGATTTCAATAGCATTGTGGATCGTTTGAAAGCATCCGAGTATTGGCCGAGGGAGGTGTTGTGAGCGAGCAGCGCCTTATTAGCAGTCTAACACACCCGATTGTAAAGCACTTAGTAAGTCTGCGTGAGGATGCTGCCTATCGTGAGATTAATTGCAGTGTGATGGTTCAAGGTTCAAAGCTTATTCGTGAGCTAGGACGAGAAAAGCAGTTTCGCCTAATTTTGGTGGCCGATGCTTCGCTTATTCCGCCAGATGTCAAAGCTGCAGAAATCATTATCGCTAATGACATGATTCTGCAGAAAGTTTCTGGAGTGCTAAATGCTGAAGGCATTGTTGCAGAAATTGATCGTCCCATGTGGTCGGGACTGCTCGATGCCACAAAGGTTCTAGCATTCGATCGTGTCAGTGATCCAGGAAATGTGGGAACCTTAATTAGAACGGCTCTAGCACTTGGTTGGCACGGAGTGTACTGCTTAGAAGGCTCTTGTGACCCCTTTAATGACAAAGCCATTAGAGCGGCTATGGGTGCGACGTTTCGTTTGCCAATCGCGCGTGGAAGTTGGCAGGGACTTCAAAAAATGGCTATAGAGCGACGTTGGCTTCCCCTTGTCGCGGATTTGGAAGGCACGCCTGTGGAACAAACGGCCTGGGATCATGGAGTTTTGCTTGTGATTGGTAACGAGGCCAAAGGCCCGTCAGATTTTGTGCGGCAATTTTGCTCAGCCATCACCATTCCGATGCCGGGTTCGATGGAATCGCTCAATGCTGGCGTTGCGGGAGCCATTTTAATGTATGTATTGGGTCGCAATGACCGGATCATAGGAGTTTAACCAATGTCCACATGTTCTGTAATACGTTGTAGCGCCGCTTCGCCGAAGCGGCATAGACAAGGTTTCATATTATGACAAAACGTATTGTTGTTACAGGCGCCACAGGTACCATCGGCAGTGAATTAGTTAAGCAGCTAAAAGCCCAAGAATTGGATTTTGGTGTGGCTGTGCGTCAACCGCATCGTATCAGTGACATGCATGCCGTGGCGTTCGATTATACCAAACCGGATACTTTTAAGAATACTCTGGAAGGCTGTCACCAACTCTTGCTTATTGTTCCGCCAACCCGGCAATCATTAGTGCATATAGGCGATTTAATGGATGTTGCCTATCAGTGTGGTGTGCAGCATCTCATTGCAATTACAGGAATGGGAGCAGAAGCGTTGCCATCTACTGCTTCTGGAATTATCGATTCTCATGTGCGTAGTGGCCCTATTCCTTGGACGATTCTGCGTCCCAATTGGTTCATGCAAAACTTTTATACCTATTTTGGTGGGGACATTGTTTCGCAAAATCGCATCTACTTACCTGCAGATGATGCGACAACCAGTTTTATTGATGTGCGCGATGTAGCTGAGGTTGCGATCAATGTGTTGCGTCATCATAAGTATCATGAGCAGGCTTTTACCCTCACGGGACCTGAAAGTCTGTCTCATCAGGCAGTCGCACAGGTGTTGGCTCACCATCTTAAGAGGTCGATTGTCTACCACAGTCCTACAGACGAAGACTATGCATACTCTTTGCGTCAACAGGGGTGCTCTGAGGATATCGTTTGTGAAATGGTAAGCCTCTTTGTCAATATGCGTTCCGGATCGACCGCCTCTATAAGTCAAGAAAGTGAACGCATAATGGGACGTCCTGCCTCACATTTTCATAAATTTGTTCAAGATCATGTCTCAAGGTGGCACGCATGAGTAAAAAGAAGTCATATAAAAATAAGCGATGGGTTGGCTGTGATGTTGAAACCCATTATTTAGGTGACCGCCTCAAGGAAGGACGCCAAGAACGCAAACGTGTGACCGCTCGGGACCGCTCCAAATACAAAAAAACAGACCAAGACAAACATCACGAAGAATTCGATGCGAAGGCATTAGAGGAACAGGGACTAAGACGCGGTCGAGTGATTTCTATTATATCTCAGGGTCTCCACGTTGTTTGTGATGAGCGCGAGTATCTATGTGAGCTTAGAGGTATTTTAAAAAAGGAAAAGACTAAGCAAAAGAACCTCGTAGCGGTTGGCGACTACGTTTGGTTCGAAGAGCTTGGGTCTGCTGAAGGCGCCATAGCAGCCATAGAACCGCGTGTTACGCTGCTATCTAGGGCTGACAATTTGTCTCGCCGAAAGGAACAGTTAATCGCTACAAACATCGATCAAGTGATCATTACGGTTTCCGTTGTAGACCCTACCTTAAAACCAGCTTTGATCGATCGTTACATCATTGCTACCTGCAAAGGCGGAATGCAGCCCATCTTAGTGGTCAATAAAGTGGACCTTTTGCCAGGAGGAACCGAAGAAGATCGTGAAATGTATGAAGAGTGTCTTCAAGCTTATGCGCAAGCTAATATTCCTGTGATTGCTATGAGCATTAAAACAGGATTGGGGATGGATCAGCTACGTGAAGTCATGAAGGGCAAGTCATCTGTTTTTTCTGGTCAATCGGGTGTAGGAAAGACTTCGCTGATTAATATCATCACCGGGCTAGATATGCGCGTAGGGGAAACAGTAGCCCGCACCAAGAAGGGCGCTCATACCACCACATCAGCACGATTAGTAGGATTACCATTTGGCGGTTGGTGCGTCGACACACCTGGAATTAAGAGCTTTGGTGTATGGGACTTGGAACCTGAAGAGATAGCGCAGTATTTCGATGAAATTCAAGAGATTGGTCAGAAATGTGGTTTCAGTAATTGTACACATGACCATGAAACCGATTGTGCCGTAAAAATCGCGGTGGAAAATGGCGAAATTTCGTTATTGCGCTTCATTTCCTACCAAACCCTCATGCAAACTGCTCAAGATGATCATTCACGTCGTTGAGAGATGATACGACCACGAAGAAGGGGTTGAATCCACGCCTCGGGTATTGTTTTAGGTCGTAATCAGTCTTGATAAATTCAATTCTTTATGAATACTTTTTTTACTTTTTAACGCCCTACTTCATGATCATAGGTCAATAGAGAAGGGAGCCCTTGCGAACAAGGACTCCCTAGGCTTACGACTAGCGGTAATATCCACCGCCATAACCGTTTCCACAGCCACAGCTGTTACAACAACCGCAGTTGCTGTATCCGCCTCCCCCAAAGAGTCCGAATCCAAATGCATGTGCGCTGATGGGTGCGAAGAATAGACCGGCTGCTATAGCTACCGCGGCTAAAGGTTTAAAAAGAGACATATTACCTCCTATCCTCTAGACATTATAAGAGACGGTATTTTCCGCCTCATTCGTCATGTTACATTAATTAGCATGATCAGTCAACGCTGCTAAAGTTTAATGACATAACCAATTTACTTTATAAAAATGATACGTGAAATATGCACGTACTCCATATCTGTATGTCTAGAAGCAGGAGCCGCAGTTGAAAGAGCGATTGCCAAAAAAATCCTAAAAATCCAGGGTATGGTTAGTGAGGAAATATACATGGCTCGATGGCTTCTATTTAGTATTTTTGTAGGCATATCCGCCTTTACCTGGTCGTACTCATGCACCAATATTCTTTTGAAAACTAAAGAGAATACTTGCGTTGTTGGGCGGTCTCTTGAGTTTGCACAAATTCTTCCTACAAAAGTAAAGATTGCGCTACGCATGGAATCCCTTCAATCAACAGCGCCGAATGGGGGCCGAGGGTTAAAATGGACCTCCCGACATGCTTATGTTGCGATGGCTATATTTGATTCCGAATTGGTGATGGATGGCGCGAACGAGCGCGGGCTATCAGTCGGCTTGCTGTGGTTTCCCGATGCGAAATATCCCGAAATTAGTAAGGGCCCCCCTAGTAATATGCTAGCCATTGCGGACCTAGGAAAATGGTTGCTGGGCAGTTTTGCTACGATTGAAGAAGTCAAAACCGGTCTTTCTAAAGTTATTATTCATCCGCAAGCCATTGCTGACTTTGGAGATGACATCGCGCCTGGCTTACATGTGATCATCCATGATGCCACTGGTAAAGGGCTAATCCTTGAGTGGTTGAATGGTCAGTTAACTCAATTCGATAGTGATCTTGGCGTTCTTACAAATGCCCCAGAATTTCCTTGGCATGTGACTAATCTTCGCAACTACATCAATCTATCGGCGCTTAATACCGGAGATGTGTCCGTAGATGGTTCTGTGTTACAGCCTACCGGACAGGGTACGGGCTTGTTGGGCATTCCCGGGGATTGGACGCCACCTTCACGGTTCATACGGGCGGCATTCTTTAAGCAGATGATTCCGACGCCAAAAGACTCACAGGAGGCTGTTACCGCTGCTATTCATTTATTGAATACGGTGGACATACCATACGGAACGGTTAAGGGGACAAATAGCTCCGACTTTGATTTTACTCAATGGATTGTGGTAAAGGATCTTGCTAACAAAAAGATATACGTGCGCACATATGCGGATCAGAATATCCGCATCATCGATTATGGAGCGCAGATATCTCAACTCAAAGAATCCGAGAAGATAGCCTTAGACTAAGTTCCAGGCAATCCAATTGTTGTGGATTGGGCTTGGCCCCACATTCCTAAGAAAAGAACTGCAGACATGGCGGCGAATCCAGCGGAATGCAGTTTATTTGCTTTATAACTGCGGAACGCTTGTTGCACGAGTCCTCCTGCGAGTGCGCCCATAGCCATCATTTGGACAGTTTCTACCTTGCTCGGAATAGGAATTCCGTGGTCATCAACTAAAGGGCCAAGTTGATTCCAGATAATGCTTCCCAGAGTTAGGGTGCTAAGGAGGTAGCCTGCGCTACTAATGAACTTTCCATCCATAAACTTTCTCCAGCTTGCCATCGCACTTGACGTTGCAAAACCGGTCATAGCTGTTAGTAAAGAAAGCGACTCCACTGGGTTGCCTTTCGTAAATGCATTGCGAAGGCATTCGAATCCCTGCTTTCCTGCAGTTGAGGCTAACGAGCTAACATGACTTGCTGCTTCAGTAACACATTGTTTAACAGCTGATTGCTGCCATGTAGCCGCTAATGTGATCGATGCCGCAACAACGCCATCAGTGATAATTTTTGGAATGGTCATAATCTAATCCCCTACGTAAAAGCCTCATGATAGCCTATTGGGTTTTAGACTACATTGAGATTATGTTTAGGGATTGTAAGTTTGCTTGATGGCTTTGAGGCGTGCTTCTATAGTTTTACGCTGTTTAGCATCAATACGGTCAATGTGAAGGACTCCGTTGAGGTGGTCATTTTCATGACAGAAGTTCGCTGCGGCAAGCTCGCGTAATGTTAATTGGAAGGTCTTTCCATCGAGATCCATGGCTTCGACGGTCACTTCCATCGGGCGTTCTATATACACATATGTCTTGGGGATGGACATGCATCCCTCGGGCTCATACTGCTTTTGTTCTGAATAGCTGAGAATCTTGGGATTAATGTAGACGCGATTGATGTTTTCATCCCAGCTGCCATCTGGCTGAATACCGGTCACAAACATGCTGATCAGATGGCCCACTTGATTGGCGGCAAGACCCACGGCGTTGTAAGCATGCATGCTCTCGATCATGTCGTAAGCAAGTTGCCGGACCTCCGCTGTTATTTCTGTGACGGGAGTGGCCTTGGTGCGAAGAATCTTATCGCCGTAATAGCGTAGTTTAAGCTGCACGTAAATACTATGGTTATTTGTTTTAATTTGTGAGAGAAATAGTAATCTACTTTTTGTTTTTAGTCAAGGGACTCTGAATCCCCGTTAACCATCTCAATAACACCTCAAATCGTGCCCGAGCCCTTGCCCTTGCCCGATATCCTAAATCATTTTCCTCTCCGCGATTGCCTTATTCCGTTTTGGCGGAATTAAGAGTTTTTTTCGGGCACGGGCTCGCACGATTTCGGATGTTGTTTAATGGTTAGTGGGGACCGGGACGACCTTGAAGGCAAATGGCATATTTCGCTATGGTTTGCCTACAACCCGGAGAGCACCATGAGTTACATTCGATCTGTTAAAGCAACCCAAATATTGGATTCACGTGGTTATCCTACTGTGGAGGTGATGATTACTACAGATCGCAATGTCGTAGCCCGCGCTTCCGTGCCGTCTGGGGCCTCCACGGGTGAGAACGAAGCCTTGGAGCTGCGTGATGGTGATCCAGCCTACTATTTTGGAAAAGGTGTCAAAACTGCCGTATCGCATGTGAATGGACCCATTGCTCAGATACTTGTGGGAGAACATGTGTTTGATCAGCGCGGTCTTGATATCGCTATGATTGAGGCAGATGGCACTCCAAACAAAGCGCGTTTTGGTGCTAATGCGATTTTGGGAGCTTCCCTAGCCTTAGCGCGCGCGGGCGCTCTTTCTGCTGGACTGCCGTTATATCGCTATATTGGTGGCTGCAACGCCCATCGTTTGCCCTGCCCCATGATCAACATTATCAATGGCGGTGCGCATGCCGACAACTCGCTCGACTTCCAAGAATTTATGATTCGCCCACATAACGCCCCCACATTCAGTGAAGCAGTGCGTTGGGGTGCCGAGATCTTTCATACCCTGAAAGGGATTCTTAAAAAAGCAGGACATATCACCGCTGTTGGAGACGAAGGTGGCTTTGCACCTAATCTTTCCTCTAACGAAGAAGCCCTTGATATCATTATACAAGCGATTGAAAAAGCAGGTTTTAAGCCTGGAGTTGATGTGAGCTTAGCCCTCGATTGTGCAGCCTCGGAGTTCTACGATCGTGTGACTAACCGCTATGTAGAGAAGAAGAAGATGAAGCGTGGCGATAAGTATATTGAGCGTTCCTCATCTGAGTTGATCACGTATCTTACTCAGCTTGTTGATGCGTATCCCATTGATTCCATCGAAGATGGATTAGGGGAAAATGATTGGACAGGTTGGAAAGAGCTTACTGAGCGCCTAGGTAGTCGCGTGCAGATCGTTGGAGATGACCTATTTGTCACGAATACCGAATTCCTTAAAAGAGGGCTGGATGAAGGAGTAGCCAACGCGATCCTTATTAAGGTAAATCAGATAGGGACGCTTACGGAAACACTAGATGCTATTCAAATGGCTCAACATGCAGGTTATTCGGCAATTGTTTCCCATCGATCGGGTGAAACGGAAGATAGTTTTATCGCGGATATTGCTGTGGCTTCCAATTGCGGACAAATAAAAACCGGTTCTTTATCACGTACAGACCGTGTTGCTAAGTATAACAGGCTCTTAAACATAGAGGCTGGATTAGATCATTTATCTCTTTATAGTGATAGTAATAAACTGTAACTATATCGCTCGATAATTACTAAAATAAACTAAATGTGTTAAAATAGTCGTGGGCTTTGATATGTTTTATATATCTATCGATAACGGAGATGGAAAATATGGACAGGCGAGTCGTAGCTCTTTTCGGAGAAGCCGAGAAAGGTGATTTTCAAACTGCATATCATTGTCGTAGTCTTGAACAACTTGTGGACTATCTTGGGCATCCTCCCCCTTACAGCAGGGGAATTCACTTAGCCATTCAATCACTTCTCTATCATCGAGATCTGGTGTTTATTCGAGTACGAGAAGAAGGGTATAGCTTCCAGGACTATTATACAGGATTACGTTTACTCACAAGCGGTGGCGTAGTACGCGATCTTGTGGCGTTAGGGATACCTGGTGTTGGGGATGCGGCGTTATTAGAAGCGACGACAGCGATTTGCGCCATCTACAGCAGCATTCTGATCACGAATGAAGAAGATCTATACGATTATCTAACGTGCTGGCAGCGCGCGGCTTAGTCAAGCTGCCGCATCGCCCAAGTGGCGCTACATGTTTAAGCGCGGCTTAATTAGCGCGCGCTCAAATCTAAAGTATGGCTCACTTGTGTGGAACAAGCGGCGGGCTGTGCTTTTTCTCCCAACGCAAAGTATTGCTTTACGCCTTCATTAGAAGCTTGCATGGTTTTTTTGCCGCTTTTCCAGTTGGCTGGGCAAACTTCACCGTGTTGCTCGAAGTAATTGAGCGCATCGACGATGCGTAGCGCTTCGTCAACTGAGCGCCCGATGGGAAGATCGTTGATAAGTTGGTGACGGACAACGCCGTGCTTATCGATGAGGAAGAGTCCGCGGTAAGCGATACCTTCGCCTGGAACAAGCACGCCATAGGCTTCGGCGATTGTTTTATTGATGTCTGAAACTAGCGGATAGTCTACGCCGGCGATGCCGCCCTCATGCTTCGAGGTATTTTGCCAGGCGAAATGAGAATAAACGCTGTCTACAGAACAGCCGACGATTTGTGTATTGCGCTTTTCGAAATCAGCTTCTCTTTCCTGGAAGGCATGTAGTTCTGTAGGGCATACGAAGGTGAAGTCCAAGGGATAGAAAAAGAACAGGATGTTTCTGCCACGGTAAGCCTTCAATGAGAAGCTGTCGACAATTCGGCCTTTAATAACGGCTTTAGCTTCGAATTCTGGCGCTTTTTTTCCAACTAATAGAGTCATGGTAAATCTCCTACCTGGCTTAATCTCCCTATAATAGGCCATTTCCGAGCCATTTGTCTATGCAAAGATTTTCTGAGCGTTTGGTAGCCAGTTTTCTGTTGCGATGGTGGTATCGGGACCGTGGCCTGGATAGACTTTGGTCGCTGGCGGAAGCTTGGCTAGCTTGGCTAGCGACAGCCACATCCGTTCTGGTTGGGCAGTGGGTAGAGACAAGTTGCCAATACTTTTATGAAAGAGGGTATCCCCTGAAATAAGAACTCCTTGACCCGCTTCATAAAGGCATACGCCGCCAGGCGAGTGTCCAGGTGTATGGATAACCTGAAAGCGGAGGTTACCGACGGAAACAATATCGCCCTCTTTATAAAAGTGGTCGGGTTGCGCACCTTCGGCAAACATAGGAAGACCATCGCTGCCTGGCGAAATGAGATTGCCAGCGTCTTCTTCGTGGACGAAAACAGGAAGGGAATAAATCTTCTTTAAAGCAGCAACATCGGCAATGTGGTCCCAATGCGTGTGTGTAAGGAGTATTTTTACTGGTTGTAGTTGGTTTTTGTTGATGAATGCTTGGATTAGCTTGGCGCTGTCAGGGGCAGGATCGATGATGGCAGCTTCTTGGGTATTTTTGCAGGCGATGATGTAAGCGTTAGTTTCGAAGGGCCCGCAGCAGTAGGATTCGATCAACATGCGATTGGCTCTGTGTTGGGAAAGTGTGCACCGGAGAGGATTCGAACCTCTGACCCCGTGGTTCGTAGCCACGTACTCTATCCAACTGAGCTACCGGTGCAAGAAGTCAATGATGTTGCCCTAAGTCTTCATTATTCTCAAGGCCAATTTGTTTAAGCAATTGGAGCACGAACGGAAAAGACATAAGGGACAAGGGACCAAAAGGACGAAAAGGACCTAAGGGACTTCGGAGCAGGGACCAATATAGTTGCCCCCATTGTCTAGACAATTTTCAGTCCTACTTATGTCCGAGCTC
>CAYTFC010000065.1:0-18550 GCA_964436955.1 uncultured bacterium
TGAATTCAAATTCAATGACTTGTGCGGCAAGTTTTGGTAGTAATCAGGGTCTACGTAGGTTTATCGCGGTAGCGATATGGAGTAACAATCCTTCACGATTACTGAAGCTTTTTGAGAATGGCTTTGAGCTGATCGATAAAGAAATCGATCTCTGAAGTTGTGTTGTAAAATGCAAAAGACGCTCGAGTTGTTGCAGTAACTCCAAAACGCTTCATAGTGGGTTGTGCGCAATGATGCCCCGTTCGCACACAGATACCCTTAAGATCTAACAAAGATCCAATATCAAATGGATGCACGCCATTGACTACAAAACTAATGATAGCACCCTTGTGAAGGGCATTACCAATAATCCGTAGCCCTTCAATCTCTTTTATCTTCTCTGTAGCATAGACAAGAAGGGCTTGCTCGCGTTGTTGAATCTCAGCCAAACCAATCTTTGAAACATAATCAATGGCCGCCCCCAAACCCATTACTTCTGCAATCATGGGCGTGCCCGCCTCAAACTTAAGCGGCAGCACATTGTAGGTAGTTCTTTCAAACGAAACGGTGTCAATCATGTCCCCGCCACCCTGGTAGGGCGGCATGCTGTTTAACAGATCCTCTTTTCCATATAGTACTCCAATGCCTGTAGGACCAAAAAGTTTATGCCCAGAAAATACATAAAAATCGACATCAAGATCCTGGACGTCCACAGGCATGTGCGGAGCGGCTTGCGCGCCATCGATCAGCACCTTAGCTCCTGCTTGATGCGCTAAGGCCGCCATTTCCTTAACTGGATTGACCGTTCCCAACGCATTTGAAACATGATTAAAGGCTACCAAACGAGTTTTTGAAGATAGTAGTTCCCTGTAGACATCCAACATTAGTTCCCCATTGTCGTTAACAGGGATCACCTTGATAACCGCCCCAACATCTTCGCACATGATCTGCCAGGGCACTATGTTGGAATGGTGTTCAATGCCAGAAAGAATAATCTCATCGCCAGGTTTAATAAACGCCTTTCCAAAAGAATAGGCCACCATATTGATAGATTCGGTCGTACCACGTGTGAAGATAACCTCTTGACTCTTCTTCGCATTGAGAAAACGAGCTACGTTTTCTCGAATTTTAACGTATTCTGAAGTAGCATGTGCCGCCAATTCATAAATCGCGCGGTGCACGGTACCATAATTGTTTTGGTAGAAATCCGTAATCGCATTAATTACAGCCTGGGGCTTCTGTGCCGTTGCTGCCGAGTCAAAATATACTAATGGATGATTACGAATGCTCTTTTGAAGCATCGGAAAATCAGCGCGACACTTATCCCAATCAGATACCATTATCCCTCTAGATCAAAAATCGTTTGGCACGTTCTGTTAATCTCTTATGTACTGACGGAATGGTAATTAGGTCTATAACTTCTTCGCAAAAGCCATGAACAAGAAGGTTACGAGCTTCGTCCAAGCTATAGCCCCGCGTTCTGCAATAGAAGAGTTGCTCTTCATCAAGCTGACCCACCGTAGCGCCATGAGATGCCTTAACGTCATCCGCAAAAATTTCTAGATTGGGTTTGCTGTCTGCGCTCGCCTTATCGCTTAGGATGAGGTTGTTGTTGAGTTGATAAGCTTCCGTTTTTTGAGCTTCCCGATGGACATAAATTTTCCCTTCGAAACTGGAGCGGGAAATATCGGTAAGGACTGTTTTAAAGAGTTGGTTGGAACGGCAATTGGGTGCTTGGTGGTCCATCAAAATGTTAGTATGTGCTTCGCGCTTGTCACTAAGCATCGAAACTCCATTCAAGCAAGCATCAGCACCGTCGCCAGTAATCGCCACGCGATAGTCATTGCGAATGGTCATGGCTCCATCGGTAAAATTCACAACCTTAAATTTGGCGTCACGCTTTAAACTAGCTCTTACGGCATTGAAATACCATGCATCGGAGGCTAAATCGCTTGTTTCTGAAAACAGCTTTACTTGCGCTCCATCTTCTAGCACAACATCACAAACTTGATTGAGACAATAACCAGTGCAGTCCATTTCGACAGCAGTTTCTGATAAAATAATTTCAGCCTGACGTCCTGCAATGAGCTGCAGACGTGGTGTTATCAATGCTTTTTCCGCTTGAGCAGTCAAAATGTTCAAAATTTGCAAAGGCACTTCCACAACTGTCTGTGGGGGCAGGTAGACAAACACGCCGGAGGGGTGAGTCGCTGCATTCAAAATGGCGAAGGGATCCGTTTCCTCTTTGATGACCTTGGCCCATTGGTTATCCAAAAAGGCACCAAAAGAATACATAGCCTCTTCCAGAGGGCAAACAACAACCTTCTTTGGAAGTGCAGATGTGTTGGAAAGGTCCGCTTGATACACACCGTTTACAAAGACAAGGACTGATTGCTGACTTTCGGGATACACATGCTCTGCGATTTCACTTAGCGACAACACTGTGGTAGACGCGAAAGAAAAAGAACGAGAAAATAGATTTCGCAAGCGTATATAGCGATAGACTTCTGCTTGACGGGAAGGAAGTCCAAGTTGTAGGAACCTTTCCCAAGCCTCAGCGCGCACGCGCTTGAGCCCATCTTTTAGGGCTATATCGCCATAGAGTTGTGTGACTAAATCCAGAAACTCGTCCTGATCCGACCGGGGACTTGCTAGCATCCCGCTACCTCCCTATCGGAGGGCTGCAACCAATCGTAGCCTTTGGATTCCAATTCAAGCGCGAACTCCGCTCCACCCGATTGAACAATTCTACCATCTATCATCACATGCACAAAATCAGGCTTAATGTAATTTAAGAGTCTTTGATAGTGAGTGATAAGAAGTAGACCCATCTCCGGGTTCATGATCTGATTCACGCCTTTGGATACGATACGAATGGCATCAATGTCCAACCCCGAATCCGTTTCATCTAATAATGCGAATTCAGGAGCCAGCACAGCAAGTTGCAGGATTTCATTACGCTTCTTCTCACCACCAGAAAATCCTTCATTGACATTTCGCGTTTTGAACTCTGGCTTGATTTCCATTAGTTCCATTTTGGAGTCCATAAGCTTTTCAAAATCGGTGTCGTTAAGCTCTGGTCTTCCGTGGGCCTTTTGCTTAGCATTATAGGCGCTGCGTAAGAATTGAATATTACTGACGCCTGGAATCTCCACGGGATACTGAAAACTCATGAACAATCCAGCATGCGCACGTACATCAGGATCAAGATCAAGGATGTCTTTGCCGTTTAAGAGCACTTGTCCACCCAAAAGCTCATAAGCAGGATGGCCTGCAATCACTTTTGCGAGGGTGGATTTTCCAGCGCCGTTGGGTCCCATGACAGCATGAATCTCGCCTTTGTTGATGGTGAGCGTCAGACCTTTTAAGATGGTATTGCCATCAACGGCGGCTGTTAGATTTTTGATCTCTAGCATAATGTTCCTAACTCAAATATTGTGGCTAGCCAACAGAGTGCTCTAGCTTAAGCGTGAGCAGCTTTTGGGCTTCGGTTGCGAATTCCAGTGGCAATTCACTAATGACTTCTTTGCAAAAGCCATTAACGATCATATTAATGGCATCTTCTTGCGATAGGCCACGCGACTGGAAGTAAAATAATTGTTCTTCGTTCATTTTCGAAGTGGAAGCTTCGTGCTCTACTTGGCTGGAGGAGTTGCCCACTTCGATGTACGGGAACGTGTTGGCGGAGCATTGGGCTCCTACAAGCATCGAATCGCATTGCGTGTAATTACGAGCGCCTTCGGCCTTGGGGGCGACCTTAACGAGGCCGCGATAGCTGTTGTGCGACTGATCTGCTGCAATGCCCTTGGAAATAATTGTGGAGCGTGTATTCTTGCCAATATGAATCATTTTGGTGCCTGTATCAGCCTGCATACGCCCAGTTGTGAGCGCTACCGAATAAAACTCGCCAACCGAATTATCACCTTGTAAAATGCAACTAGGGTATTTCCAGGTAATTGCCGCACCCACTTCGACCTGTGTCCAAGAAATTTTGGAATTGACGCCAGCACAACGTCCTCGCTTGGTAACGAAGTTATAAATACCACCTAAACCTGTTTTGGCGTCGCCAGAATACCAGTTTTGTACAGTAGCATATTTAATTTCAGCATTATCAAGAGCGATGAGCTCAACAACCGCCGCATGCAGCTGGTTGTTGTCATAAGCAGGTGCTGTGCAACCTTCCAAATAACTGACAGAGGAACCCTCTTCGGCGATGATCAATGTTCGCTCAAATTGGCCCGACTCTTTGTCGTTAATACGGAAGTAAGTGGAGAGTTCCATTGGGCATTTAACGCCCTTTGGGATGTAAACGAAAGATCCATCGGAAAACACTGCGGAATTTAGACTCGCGTAATAATTGTCTCCGATAGGAACAACACTGCCAAGATATTTTTGAACTAGCTCAGGATAGCGATGAATTGCATCAGAAATCGAACATAGCACAACTCCGGCGTCTTCAAGTTTTTTATGAAATGTTGTGTGAATCGAAACGGAGTCAAAAACAACATCAACAGCGACATTAGCAAGGCGTTTTTGCTCGTCTAGCGGTATGCCCAGTTTTTCAAAAGTTTTGAGTACTTCAGGATCGACTTCATCCAAGCTATTCAACGTAGCCTTCATTTTGGGAGCGGAATAGTAAGAAATCGCTTGAAAATCGATTTTGGGATGCGAGACATTTGCCCATTTAGGCTCTTGCTGCTCGGCCCAACGATTGTAGGCCTTAAGACGAAATGCCAACATCCATTCAGGTTCTTCTTTTTTTGCCGAAATCAGGCGTATGACATCCTCATTAATTCCCTTGGGGATGCGATCCGTCTCGACGTCGGTAATGAAACCGTATTTATATTCGGATCGATCTTTAAGAATGTCTTCGGTCGAAGCGTCGAAACGCTCGGTTTCCATACAGAATTTCCTTTTGACACGCTATTATAGTTAAGAAGGCTAACACGTTTCAGCCATAAGAAGCATCAATAAAAATTGCGACGAGCAGCGTCCTTGTATACAATTAAAGTTTAGCAGCTTGCAGTATAAATTTCAAGCGCCGTCCTTAGACCCTGATTGCTACCAAAACTTGCCGCATAAGTCTTGAATTTGATCAGCTGCTATGGATTGCTTTTTGACAAGGAAAGATCCTTGTCTTCAAATCAATCCTACGCATCTGAATTCAAATTCAAGACTTATGCGGCAAGTTTTGGTAGCAATCAGGGTCACAGAGGCACGGAGACACTGAGAAGGACCTGCGGTGTAGAGACCGGTTTTAGGAAATCTCAAGGCCTTGAGAGGCCTCGGGACCCGCTTCATTTAACTATAAAACTGAGGCTATTTTTTCTGGTCTATCAAGACCAGAAAATGACCCCAAAACCGGTCTCTTCACCGCAGGTCCTTCTCAGTGTCTCCGTGCCTCTGTGGTGAAAATCCTAAAAAATAGAGCAATCGTTTTAAGTTAAGCTTGAACACAACGGGCACTTCAGGGGATCGTGCTGCTTGGCACGAAAGGGCTCGCGTGCTCCATATCCACCCTCCGAGGCTGTTCAACAAGATATCATTGAGAATTGGCCGATTGGCGGGACTTTTCAATTGGGAAGAATAGGCATGTTCTAGCGCGATGTAGATAGCAAGTCGGACTTTATGATTGCTTAATCTCTGTCAGTTATCCTTGTTGTCAAATTTTCAAAAGCTCAGCACCGCTACAAGAGAGGATCTAAAATGTGCTATCACTACTACTGTCATAGAACCTTTAACCAAGATGTCTCCAACTGGATCTTCAATCGAAAAACGTCCGGCACAATTGAAAACACAACTGCTTGGGTGAAAGATATTTTGGGCTACAAAAAAAAGGACATTTCGTCAATTAATCACGCTCTTACCGTTGGTGCAAGAATGTGTACGGTTGGAGTCGCTTTTTTTGGCGTGTCTATAGGAGGTGCAGTCCTACGATCCTGCGGAGAATCAATCATGAAACAGAAAGAGGGTTCCTCTGCCGAAAAGGTATCTGGGATGTGCCTTGCGGGTTTAGGCTGTGTCCTTGAACGCTTACCCTCCCTTGTACTATTCCCTTTCAGTTCCCATTGTTATTATCATTCGAATTTTTGGTATCATCGAAGCTTATGCCATTGGTAAAGCACACGTCAATAATGCAGAAAGGGCTTTCGGTTTAAAGGCCATTAGGGTAAAAATGGACGCCTCTCTATCCTGCATTTAGGAGGATTGTCCCTTGCCCTCATGTTACCGCCCTTTTTTTCGCATAATCTGTGTCATTGGCATGGCTCTTATCGCCGCCAGCTGCTGCAATTCCAGTGGTTGTGGATACTGCGTCCATCAAGTTGATGAATTTGTCATTGATAGTTACAAAATTCGTCAGGGAAAGGTAAGCATCTTCGAAATGGAAGGCAAGGACCTGCGCGAAATCTGCGATGAAGATCTGGAAGAATACGATGATGTCATCAGCGAAGATGATCTTTTAAGCATTGCTGTATATCACCCCTCCCGTTCAGACCTTATGAAGGCTGTCGAAACCATTAATAAAGATGTGGGCTTCCGCGTTTACCGCGGTAAAATCGATCTTCCCGATCTACCTGCAATACATATCGCTGGACTAACTTTGGGAGAAGCACATCGCGTGCTTTCTGGGCGGTATGATGAACAAGTCCGCGGAATCGAGGTATTTCTTAACTACCGTGAACGTCCGACCCATCGAATTGAACTTTCTGGGCTTGTTGCCACACCTTTTATTCCTGTAAATGGAAAGATCCGTCTTTTCGATGTACTGGCACAAGCACGCGTTCCTTCAAGTGCAAACTTGTTCATGAGCTACGTTTCGCGAAACGGATGCCCACTAGCTATAGATTTTCATCGCCTCCTCAATGAAGGTGATATGTGTCAAAATATCGTCATGCGTCCTGGCGACAAGGTCTTTATAGCCGATCCTAAAGATGCCACAGTCTGTGTGATGGGGGAAGTGGGCTGTCCCAAAGCTATTAACCTTTGTTACGGCTACCTCAGTTTAAGAGAAGCCCTAGTAGCGGCCGGGGGCATACCCTATACAGGCGACAGACAACACATCGAAGTCATTCGTGGTGGCCTTGTTTGTCCCAAAGTTTATGTTTTAAGTTGGTGCCATATTACTGGTCTACCCAACGAAAGTCTCTTGCTAATGCCTGGCGACACGGTTTATGTTGTCGAGAAGCCCATCACTGTCTGGAACCGTTGGATTAGTCAGTTATTGCCTTCAATGAGCTGCTTCCAAAGTGGCATGGGTTGCTATAGATTCTTTTACTAGGAATGTGATGCATGCATCAAGATGATGTCTACCCTTCGGACAAACCGATTAGTTTGATCGATCTCTTAGATCTTCTCAAAAATAAAAAATGGTGGATCATCTTTTGGGGGCTAGCAGGGGCTTTTTTATTAGGGTCATTCTGCTTAATCCGTACACAGCCCTTCCAAGCCGAAGCCACATTTTTGGAAAAATCGTCTGATTCCGCTGGCGGCAATGGAATGTCTGGCTTAGTAGGCATGTTAACTGGCGCAGGAGCTGGTACAAATACAGATAATGCTACCGCCTTGTTCAAATCAAAGCGACTTTGGATACCGATTGTACAGCGCTATCAATTACAAGCCAGTGTTCAGGACACTGCTAATTCACACTCGGTCCTTGATGTCATTACAAATAACCTTAAAATCGAACAAGCTTATTTTCAAAAACAACGAACCCCCATTTTTTCTGACAATCAACCTCCTCTTGTACTACAAGATGTTTTCTTTTCCGGTGAAGCACCCCTTCAATTGATTATTCATTTTCAGGATGACGAGCATTTTAGCGTTGAAGGGCCTACTCATGGAATGCCCATTGATGGGCAATTAGGCCATCCCTGGCAAGGTCCCCTGATTTCTATTACTCTCCACAGCGGTCCAACTCGCCCACTTTCAGGAAGGTCTTTTGTTCTCAACTTTGAACCCCTTACCTTTGTAGCGGAGTCACTCGCTAACCAACTCAAAATTTCTCCCGGCGATGTTGAAGATGGGTCTTTGCACTTGAAATTAAACTATCCAGATCGCCATTTTGCCGCTTTACTGCTCAATAGCATCATGGATCAATATGTATCCTATCTTCAGGAAGAACATGAGAACATCGCAGAAGCTCAATTGGCCTACTTAGAACGACGACGGACAGATTCCTTTGAGAACCTTCTCAAGTTAATTTCGGACTATGCCCGAGACCTGTCAAAAGAGCTTGCTACATCGGGTATTTTGGATTCAGAAGCAGAATCAGTGGCTCTCCAAACCCAAAAAGCGGTACTTCGCAAGCAGTTAACTGCACTTGATTTGGAGCTCAAAAGTTTACAACACAAAGATCCCAATTACGAGGGCTATTTAGACAATCTTAGCGCCAGCCCCTCTCTTCCAGCTCTTATTATCACCACCATTTCCAAGATAAACGAGTTGAAGCAACGTCGTGACCGTCTTTCCCTAACCCTTCGCGACAAAATAAACGCAGGAAATTTTCAGGATGGTCAGATTTCACAACAAATCGCAGAATTGGGAGACTTACGTAGAAATATAGATCAAGCTGCTATGCTACAGTCACACCTTGCGGAAGATAGACCTCTGCCCCCACCCAATCTCGTGTCAGCAGCCGCAAGCCCCTCCCTCCAAATATGGTACGGAAAAGTCTACGATGCCCACCAAGCAAATTTAGCCAAGCTGACTCCTTTACATACAAACGCTGAAGTCACTTGGACTGAGCTAAAAGGACATTTTCTATCCTACCTCAATAACTTTCTGCGCATCTCCAAACTGCAGCAACGGCTTATGGAGGAAAGAATGGCATTGCATCATGACCCCAAAGATCAATTTCAGGGCATAGACCTGGAGAGCGCAAATGGCATCTATTTAAAACTCGTGTCAAATCTCAACGACACACAAGCAGAAGTTCGCCAAAATAAATTCATCATTGATCAAGTGAAAGATCCCGCCTTTGAAATCAGCTCTCTGAGTGGGACTCTATATGATCCCGTCAGCCAAGCAACAATTAGTCAATATAGTTCTCTAAGTATGGCTTTGAGAGACACCACGATTCATAGCTTAAAAGAACAACAACGCCTGAAGGAAGAGCAAGCTCAGCAAAGAAGCTTTCTTTTATATCACCTACAACAAGCAAATCAACTGCTTGCCCTTCGCGAAAATTTTCTAGAAGAAAAGATCATTGCCACCCTTGATTCTATGTTGGACCTAATTCAGCAACAAGTCAGTGTTTCAGAAAGGCATTTGGAGGAATACACACAAGCGCATGTCGAACAGCTGAAACAAGAACGATTAAATACTCTTCAGGGGCTTCAAGAGATTAATCAAGAAATGACCTTTCTGCCTCAAAAATGGGTTGCAGAACAGATGATTCGCCATCAAACAAAGATAAGCGGTGCCTTGGTCGAGGAAGTTAACCGGCTGGTAGAAAGTAAGAACATTTCTCATCATTTGCGAACGTTTCAATCTGGACCTCTTGATGTAGCCATTGCGCCTATACTTCCCGCTCGTCCCAAGCTGCTTATTTTTGTCTGTTTAGGAGCGTGTCTAGGCATAGGCTTAAGTACCGCCTGGACACTCTTTCGCGAGTTATGGGACGGTGTAAAAGTTTCAGAAGCAAATTTGGAACTCACCGGCCAGCATTTGGCTGGAAAGCTACCCTTAGCGCGCCACACTTCCAAGTTCACTCCCTCAAAAAATGCTAGCCAGCTGGCCACTCTTAGACGTATTGCCGCACATCTGTGTCAATTGGAGCCTCAAATCCACTGGGATAAATTCATATTCCTGCTATTGGGCACGGGCGTAGACTATAGCGACGCTCTAGCGACTCTGTTGAGTAAAAAAGGCGTTAAAGTTTTAAGACTTGACCTTTCCTTCAATAAGGAGACAACGCCTAACGAATTGCCGGGTCTTTTACAGGTTTTGGAGGGTGCTGCGGCGCAACCGAAGATTATTTCAGGACCGCATTTTGATTCGATTGCGGCTGGAGGTAGTTCCCTGCATGGACATGAATTAATCCATAGCCGTTTATTCCGAATACTTAGCGAAGATTTGGCAAGCAAATACGACTGGATTATCGTTGTAAAAAGAGTGATGCCCGCTAGTGCCGAAGCGGAAAGTCTATGTCACATGTTCCACAGGATTGCGGTGACAGTGTCTCAAGAAAAACTAGCTGATTTAAATGTTTACACGCGATTAGCCCGCTCCGGACGTGCTTACGTCACGTTTATCCAAGCCTAAGCCTATCAGCCGAATCGGCAGCCCCTTTTTGGGCTAACCTAAGACCCTGATTGCTACCAAAACTTGCCGCACAAGTCATTGAATTTGAATTCAGATGCGTAGGATTGATTTGAAGACAAGGATCTTTCCTTGTCAAAAAGCAATCCATAGCAGCTGATCAAATTCAATGACTTGTGCGGCCAGTGTTCATAAGTTCAAAGAAAGATTTGTCTGTAAAGGTATGTGCAGGTTCTTTGAACTTATTAACACTACGAACAGCAGAAGAAGAAGAAATTTTTTCTTTCTCTTTTAGGAGATGAGGATAGCGTTATGGAAGTTGTCGACAACTCCCACAACGCATAAGAAACTTTTGATAAAGTGTAAACTATGTAAGTAGTCTAACTGTAAACTATGTAAGTATTTGGACAGATAAAGTTGTCTGCCTCGCCGAGGCAGACCCACAAGGAAAAGCCGCGTCTATTGAACCAATCTACCCAATCCTGCGCATAGCCAGCCTTGACTTGCAATACGTTGCAGTACCATGCTGCCTTCCAAAAGGAGTATCTTCCAATGACGCAGAGCATATATCCCGAAAGATGCTGAAATCATCGCGCGTGCAATGCCATTCTTACGAAACATGCCAATAGGACTCAACACCAGGTTTTTCCCTATCACCAACAAAGCAGGTGTAACCAATATCATTTTTCCTAACCAATTAGCTTCTATAGCCGTAAATCCGCCCGCATGAAAAATCGTGCCAATTGTTTTGGTAACAAATGTTGGCATAAGTCCACATATGGTAGCCACAGCAAAAATCGCTACACCATTTTTTAATGGCGTGGCCTTCTTCTCTTCCGCAACAGGCTCAAACAGTTGACGTCCTTTTACATAACTGAAAACCAAAGCTGAAGGAATATAAAATTCTACAGCAGTTGCAAAAAGCTTTGATGCGGTCCCCAACACAGATGCGAAGAATGCAATGTCCGATCTTTCGTAATCAACAGCCAGGCTATTGGCACAAGCATCTTGAGCTTCTGCAAGCGTGGTTCCAAAAACTTGATCAGCATACTGCTCAGCTGTATCGTATCTCTTGTAGAGACTAAAAGATAAGCAGCCCAGAATGGCTAGGGATGCTCCAGATAGCCCAATAATGGCCTTCACATTGCCAAGCCTATTAGGATCTCGCTTATCATTTGTCGTAATACCAAAAAGCGTTTTGCCTAATTTGTTGGCACAGGTCAAAAATCCGCCTACAGCTGGGATCAGAGAAGCATGCCAAAGACAACCAGCTACCAGGTGAATGGCGGTCCATATTTTTCCTTTCTTCGTAGGAAATGGAGCAGCATAGTTATATAAATTCCCTAAAATAGAAGTAAATATTTGGGTAACGCAGGCTTTGCCACCATCGACAGCTTTGCAAACGCCATCAACGCAAGTCTCCGCTAAACATTTAGCGTCTGGAAAGGCAGATGCGACCCAAGGATTTGTTTGTATAATATTCATCAAGAACTCCTATTTGTAATATATGTGTTTCAGGATTATATTTTAGTTATTCGATTTAGTCAACCGTTAGTTAATTAAATATGTTTCAGTGATGTTGTTATTAATTGAGGTAGTTCCGGTTGCTCAGGCAGTATTTCAAGGCTTTTCTTGATAGCTTTTTCTGCGGTAACCTGATTGTATCCCAGATGGATGAGTGCATTCATGGCATCGCTTATTGTTTGGGCTTGTGGGTCTAGAGGAGCTTTGATTGCGTAGCGAGACATTGTGGATGTTGTCATTGTTGGAATTTTGTCACGAATTTCAAGTAGCAGTCGCTCTGCGGTTTTCTTTCCAATACCGGGAACTTTACAAATTGTACGAATGTCATTTTCGCTGACTGCTTTGGCTAAATCGTGTGCATTTAAATGACCAATGACACTTAACGCGGTTTTTGGCCCAACGCCACTAACTCCCAATAGCACTTCAAAGAGGTCTCTCTCTTCAATATTGAGGAAGCCGAACAGGGTCTGGGATTGCTCCCTAATGACGTATGAGGTGTGCAGAATGGCTTGTGAGCCAACTTCGGGGAGATGTCCGAAGACACTCACAGGAACATGGATCAGGTATCCCACACCGTTCGCATCAATGATGGCATACTGAGAGCTACAGTGTGCAAGAGTTCCTTTAATGTAAGCATACATGGATTTACCTATAGGGGTTGGCTGCAGGAAACGGGTCTATTAGCATTATGAATATGGCAAATGGCTAATGCCAACGCATCAGCGGCATCAGTTGGCTGAGGCATTTGACTTAGGGAAAGCAGTTTTTGCACCATCGTTTGCACTTGTATTTTGCTAGCGCGTCCATTACCGACTACCGCCGACTTTGCTTTGCTTGGTGCATATTCATGGATAGGAATGCTGCGTTGAGAAGCAGCTAGAAGAACCATTCCTTTAGCCATTCCCAATTTCAATACGCTACTAAAGTTGTCACGCATGTACTGCGATTCTACAGCCACCGCGTCGGGCTGAAATTTGTCCAATAATTCGCAGATTCCTTCATAAATAATGCGATAACGCATAGAGAGAATATCATTGGCAGGCGGCCGAATGCATCCATAGTCAAGCACTTGAAAACGTCCTAAATGGCCTTCCAAAATACCGTAGCCGGTGATACGTGTGCCGGGATCAACGCCAAGAACTTTCAGGGGTTTTTGATTCATTCATTCTCGAAAAGATTACGTTTTGGGCGTCGTTGCGGTTCCGGTGCGGCGAACAGATCTTGGTCTTCCATAGCTTGTAGTTTTGATTCCACCTTGGAAGGTTTAAGGGGCTCCGCTTCGACTGTGCGGGGAGGCGAGAACATTTGCCCTAGATTGGCAAACATAGTGGACACTTGATTATACTTAACCTCAAGTTCACGCAACTGCTTATTAGATTCTTCAGCCTGCTGCCATTGTTGGAATGTGCGGGAGTGCTCTTTTTCCCAATGCTTCCACTTTGTTTCGGCTTCATTGATGCGTTGCTGCCAACGCGTTTCTTGTTCTGATTGGCGTCTGCGGTCATTTTCGATGTCAGATTCTAGGCTTATTAAGCGTTTACGAGCCTCATCGCGCATTTGTTCCATTTCATTAGCTCGCCTTTCAGCCTCTTCAGCACGTTCAGAAAGCCTTGCGGAGTCTTTAACCTTCTTTGCAAGATGTTGCTGCGCCATTTGAAGTTCGGCATCACGTACTTCAAGTGCACGTTGCACGTTAGCTAGTTCATCTTGAAAGGTGTTATGCGTCCTTTTGATTTCGCTTAGTTGATGTGTTAGTTCATCCAACTGGGCATTCTTTGCTTGCAGCTCGGCCGCTAATTGCTGATAGTTGGCTTCTGCATACGCCACGACATCATGGCTTTGTTGTATGATGGCTTGCAAGTCTTCAACTTTTTTAACCAGCTCGTCTTTGATTGATTGTTCATAAACGGCGTTGTCGAGTTGCTGCTGAAGTTCGGAAACTCTGCGATTCTTCTCTTCAAGCGCATGGCGCAACTTGGATTCTAGTTCGCTTTTTTCCAGTCGATTTTTGTGCAATTCCGCTTCAATAGCCGTCTTGGATTTTTGTAGACTTTCACGATCCCGTCGCAAGTCTGTCAGGGCCATTTGGAGGTGACATTGCTGCTTCTGCGATTCGCTAAGCTGTAATTCTATTGTCGTCACTTGTTGTTTGGAGCGCTGCTTAGCGGCAATGGCCTCTTTAATTTGGTCATCTTTGTTTCTAACATCTTCTTTCAGAGCGAGTAACTCTTGGCGTGTGTGAAAGGCATAGTCTGCGAGTTCATCCTTCTCTTTAATAGCCTCTTGGTAACGCTCTTGCAGATCATTCGTACTTTTTAAGGTCGCTGATGACGAGTTCTTTAATGCCTCCATTTCATCTTCAAGACATTCCAAATGCTTAGCCTGGTTGCGGCACTGCTCTTCTAATGTTTGCAAGGCTAGAACTTGCTGTTGCTGTTCATCAGCGCAACGCAGCCGCTCCTCTTCTACTTTTTGATAGGCCTCTTTAATGGTTTGCATTTGTCCATAAAGAGTTTCCAGCTCTTGATTCAATTCATCTGCATAGGTGCGTGCGGCTTTAAGGTCATGTTGCAGTAATTGATGGTCTGCAATGAGTTTATCTTGTTCTCTTAAAAACTGCTTTTGGCTAGTTTGTAAGCGTTGATAGAGAATTTTAAATTCTTGGAGCTGTCGGATTTCCTGATCTTTATCGTGAAGAGTTCTTTGAAGAGCGTCTAAGCGTTGACGATCTTGGGGAACCGCTCGACTCTTTTGAAGCATTTCTTTGAGTACAGTAATTTGAGCAGTAAGCGCTTCGACTTCTGAAGGCGCATCTTCAAGTTCTTTCATATGCCAATCATTTCACGGAGGTTTCTAAGGACGTCTTCCACTTCAATACGCTTCATGCAGCGGAAATCAATTGGACAAACACGTTTATAGCAAGGTGAGCACTCAACATGCTTGTGGATCACGCGACCAAGTTTATAGGGCCCTGTTTTCACATCGCTAGTGGATCCAAAAAGCGCCAAAGGTGGCACTCCTAGTGCCGCGGCCATGTGCATGGGGCCACTGTCATTGGTGAGTAAGACACGGCAGCATTTGATTAGGGCGGCGAGTTCCCGAATACTTGTTTTGCCAGCAAGATTTATCACATGATCAGGAAGGCCATAGCAAATATCATTAACAATGGGTGCGCCAGCAGAATCTCCAAAATAAACGATGCGATAGCTAGGATTTGCTAAAAGGCTTGCTGTAACCTCGCGAAATCGCTCTGGCAGCCAACATTTAGCGGATCCAAAGGCTGCTCCGGGATTTACGCCAATAAGAACATCGCCTGGCTTAACCCCACGATTTGCCAGCAAATTGCGTGCAGCAGCCATTTCGCTTTCTGTGATGTAGATGCCTGGCATGCTATCGGAGATTGGCACTCCTAAAGGCTCTAAAAGATGCTTATAGGTGGTAACGAGATGCTGAGTTTCATAGTTTGTCGGTAATGGCAGAGCTTCATTGAGTAGCCAGCGCCTACAATGTCCAATATATCCTATACGGTATTTGACCTGTCCACGCCAAAACCACCAAGCCGATGATAGGGAGTTGGTCAAAAGGATTCCGAGATCATATTCGTTATGCCGTAGCGGTTCCAGAATGTGGTAGCCATGGATATTGTGAAACCATCCGCTAATGCGTGTGAAACGAAAGAGTTGATCGACGTTTGGATCATGATCTAATAATGTTGCGATTGGCTCAACGCACATCGCAGTGATGTTTGCATAAGGAAAACGCATGCGCAAATCATGCAATACCGGCGTGGCCATGATAAGATCGCCTAGCCAATTGGGCATGCGCACGACAATATTCTTTGGATCAATGGGCAACATCATTCCTCTCCGAGTGCATAACTATACCGCAGATAGTATTAAGATGGCGACAGAGAAGACGCTTTCCACTAACATCCTAAATCGTGCCCGCGCCCGAAAAAAAACTCCTAATTCCCCGCAACGGGTTGCAAAATGAAATGAGGAAATCGGATAGAGGATAATGACTTTAGGATATCGGGCATGGGCACGACCTGGGATGTGTTTGGAAAGTGTCGTGGGGAACGGCAGTTCTATGTCGGCATCGGAATAGGAACCACTTGCGCCGCCAATAATTTTTCCAATAGCTGACATTCGGGTGTGGCTTGACGCACAAAATAATCTTTAATTTGCTGCTGTGTATAGCGTTCCATATCCGCTGCAGAATAGTACCTAGAATACCATTGAAAAGTCCATGCCAACGTCTCTTCCAAATCCAGCTGCGGGCGCCAGCCCAAAATACGACGGGCCTTAGAGGCATCAAGTTCAAGACGTTGATCTTCTTTCTGAGACTCCGCTTGAACGCGGTAGCCAACCGAGCTATCAAGGTGGCGCAACGCCTGTTTCACCAGATGTTCTACGGAAACACACGCCTCTTGAGGAGGCGCAAAGTTCCAAGCGGAAGCAAGTTGGATCTTGCCTTCATAAAGACCTTGAGCAAGCATGAGGTAACCAGAAAGAGGTTCCAACACATGTTCCCAGGGACGTGTCGCATGGATATTACGTAACACAAGCTCTTCGCCTTTACCCAATACTCCGCGCACAATATCGGGAACTATTCTAAATGAAGACCAGTCACCGCCCCCGATGACATTGCCAGCACGTGCGCTGGCGATCAAAACATTATGAGTTTTTCCAAACTCTTCGGTGGGCAAAAATGAGGAGCGATAGCAATCCACCACCATTTCACTGCATGCTTTTGATGTGCTATAGGGATCTCTGCCACCAATAGTATCGGTTTCTCTATAGGGCCAATGCCAATTTTCGTTCTTATAGACCTTGTCGGTTGTCACTATCACAACCGATTTTAAGTCTTCACAACGTCGTGCAGCTTCGAGAATATGGACCGTTCCCATGGTATTTGTCGCAAACGTATCGACTGGATCTTCATAACCTTTGCGTAAAATAGGCTGAGCAGCCAGATGGAAAATGATTTCAGGATTTGCCTCGGAAATGGCATGAGATAGGCATCCTACTTCGCATACATTACCGATTGTCTGATTAACGTGTTTGTCCAAACCCAAAATTGAGAACAGACTCGGTGCCGTGGCAGGCGAAAGTGCATAGCCACTCACTTCGGCGCCGGCTAATGCAAGCGCGTAACATAACCAGCTCCCTTTAAATCCTGTGCTCCCAGTAATGAATACGCGTTTTCCGGCAAAAAACTCTAAAGACTTAATCATAGATCTCCCTGTCAAGTATGCCAGCGTAAACTTCTTTATAAAAAAACGCAAAGATCAACGAAGAATTCCATGTTTTTGGTACAATTTTGTTTTGACCGGAGTACAAATGGATTTCACTACTGCGCAAAAAAAGCTGGATAGCATAGGCCAGGCTGACTTATTACGATTTTGGCATGATCTTTCTTCTGAAGAGCAGGCCAAGTTTCTCCAACAAATCGATGAACTTGATTTGGAGATGTATCGTATCCAAAAGAACTATCTCTTTCGTCCACCCAATGGCATAGAAAAACAGGACATCCAACCGCTCGAAAGCTATAGCGATTCAGGAGATCCGCAAGATCGCTTGACAGGACTAGCCAAACTTAAAGAAGGCCACATTGGTTGTATTGTCGTTGCTGGCGGTCAAGGGACAAGGCTTGGCGTTAATGGACCCAAAGGTGCCGTTCCAGTCTCTTTGGTGAAAGGAAAGTCGTTATTTCAATTGCTTTCAGAACGCGTAATAGCTGCTAGCGAGCAAGCGGGAAAGCGTTTACCCTTGGCAGTGATGACTTCCCCGCTTAATGATAACATAACCCGTCGCTTTTTTAAGGAAAATAGATTCTTTGGACTCGCTTCCGATCAAATTTACTTTTTCTGCCAAGGAATGCTCCCCTTTATTGGCGATCAAGGACAGTTATTACTCCAAAGTCCTTCCGAACTTGCTGTTGGTCCAGATGGCAATGGTGGCGCACTGCATCATTTCTATTCCCAAGGCATCTGGGAAAAGTGGAAAGATGCAGGCATCACGGATGTTTGCTTTATCCAAATTGATAATGCGCTAGCGGATCCTTTTGACGCAGGCTTAATCGGACATCATAAGCGTACCAAAGCAGATATCACTGTCAAGGCATCTTGGCGAAATCGACCCGAAGATCATGTGGGGGTGATTTTGAAATTCAATGGTCAAGTACGAGTGATAGAGTACACAGAACTAAAGCGTCACGAAAAATTAGCGGTATTGGAAGATGGCTCACTCAAACATCGCTGTGCTAATTTGAGTATGTTTGTATTTACAATGAGTCTTATTGAAAAGGTAATTGCTAATCATCTCGATAGTTTCCCTGTTCACTATGCCCATAAGCCCGTCAAAATGTTCGAAAATGGCGAGCTTCAGACAGTCAAAGCCTGGAAATGTGAGCGTTTTATTTTCGACATATTGGCATACGCCAACCGAGTAGAAGTCATGGTCTATCCACGCCATTTGTGCTATGCAGCTTTGAAAAATGTTGCTGGTCCGGATAGCTTAACAGAGGTTCAGTCGGCTCTACAAGCCATGGACCGTCGGATCTTTGCCGAAATAAGTGGTACAACAGTACCGGAAGATCGTTTATTCGAGCTTGCACCACAATTCTATTATCCCACTCAGGACTTAGTTCAGCGCTGGAAAGGAAGGTCTTTGCCATCTGAATCGTATATTGATTCGCGATCGTAAAAAAAGAGGATTTTAAACCCAACTTGCTACATCAAGAGCCGAACTGAGAGCGGTTTTATGGTGAAGGTCCTTTGCCTTAT
>CAYTFC010000066.1:0-18095 GCA_964436955.1 uncultured bacterium
CAACGTTTCACTAGGAAAGAATAGCTATGTTCAAGCGCGATGTAGGTAGCAAGTCAATGCTGTCAACTTAAAGAACATATTTACCACGCCAATTCGACAAAGTAGCGCTAAATGTTCTGTTACACGTTGTAGCGCCGCTTCGCCGAAGCGGCATTAACAAGGGTTTATTTTAAGTTGACAGCATTGGGTAGCAAGTCGGGTTATAACAAGTCTCTTCCCTCGCTACATCAAGAGCCGAACTGAGAGCGGTTTTATGGTGAAGGTCCTTTGCCTTATTGTCGCTTACAGTGCTTCTTTTTTATGGAGGGGCTTACTCATCTAGCGCTCATAGCGATGCATCATCTGCAACATTGTACCTCTCGGCAAGAGATCACTCTTGCCGTCGAGGCACACTGCTGCATCTGATATATCGCTATGAGCGCTAGATGAAGTTTTGGTAGCAATCAGGGGCTAAGCCCTTTCAGGATGGCATATGGCGGGATCGATGATCGGATTTGGGTTCCAGGGAATTGATATGGTACCCTTTTTTCCAAGAGCTGTGTAATTCAAATTCAGACTCACCGTGCGTAGGTCTAGTGGCTGTGCAAGGTCTGTGTGAATTTCAATATGCTGGCGCCCTTCTCCTTCGGATAACGGTTTCAATTTAATCCCATTATTTTGGATTCTCTTGCCATTTACGGACCAGGATTGAGGAGGCAATTGGGTAGAATTTAGTTGCAAATTGTAGGGAGCGAGTGCTTCCTCGAAAATTGAGGATATAGCCTCAGTGATCAAGTGGGTGCCTTTTGACGCATCAATATAGGTTCCGGTAAATTTCCCGTCGTTTGCAGCTATTTGGAGTAAGGTTTCTTTATTATGGTTTTCCCCAATACCAATAGCATATAGATGAGCTTGTGCTTTAGCTAGTTTTTGATGAATTGGCTTAAGTGAGCTAGACAGGGCCGCCTCGTCACCGTCAGATAACAGAATGAGCGTGTGATTGCCTGTGGGGTTACTCAGCGTCATTTCGTTCAACTGATCTATTGCTGAATGTAAACCAACCAAGATCTTCGTACCGCCCTCAGAGCTATAAGACTTTACTGTATCTCTTATTTTTTGAATCGTTCCATTCAGCGAGAGCTTGGTTGGTTTCAATAACACAGAGGACTCGTCATTAAAACCCACCGCGGATATCTGTATTTGAGATCTCTTTTTCTCTTTAATAACTTGCTGAGCTCTATCTAAAATAAGATCTAGGCCCTCCTTCACAGCTTGCTCACGCGGGCCTTTCATACTCCCGCTGGTATCAATACAAAGGGTTACTGTCGCATTAGGGGGAATGACCTGTTTTTCAGGGATTTGGATTGAAAGTGTCGCGTGGTTAAGCGAGGTCTCCATTTTAACAATGAGTGGTTTAGGAGCTCGGCTCTTCATAATACGCTTTACAGCAACAGCGGTGACTCCTACGAATATTGCCGCGGCCAGCACTTCTTTATGCTGATACGCAAAATCTCCAACGCTGGGTAATAGATTGGCATAATCAACTTTCCTTAGGTCAGCGAACGTTGGTAATATGTCACAAAGTTTCTTGGCCCCTGGTATCCAGTTGACGGAATCGCAGTATGTGGGCGGCAGTGGTTTAGGGGAGCTGAAAATAGAAGTTAGCCAAGACATTATTTATCCTTTTGACTGTTTGCATTAATTTTTAATTAGCCTATCGTTTATTCGAAGCAATTTAAATTAATCCTCAATTCTTTGCCATAAATTTGCGATTGTAGCGGCGCTTCGCCGAAGCGGCAAGACTTGTCTGCCTCGAAGAGACAGACCCACCAGGAAAAGGCAGCTTTGTCAGGGGCATCGTGAAAGGCACTATGGTTGCAAAATAAAAATTTAATTGACGCAATACGAAAGTACCTCATATAGGGTTATTTATGTGGGGGGTAGTGTAGTGTCAGATTTCTATCCGATTTATGTTTATTTTGGAGTGGTGCTAGCAATTACCTTGCTAACGCTTGGTGCTTCGGCTCTGATTGCTCCTAAAGACACAAATTCTTTGAAATACACTCCGTATGAATCTGGCATTCAAACAGAAACCCATCTTTTACAAGAGCGTTTCCCCCTTCGCCACTACCTTGTGGCTCTAATCTTTCTGATCTTCGATATCGAGGTCATTTTCCTCTATCCCTGGGCGGTAATTGGTAAGCAAATTGGTGCTTTTGCGTTCTGGGAGATGGCATTTTTTCTGGTGGCTTTGCTAGTGGGCTATGCATACGTCTGGAAAAAAGGGGGACTGCAATGGGAATGAGTCAACGAGATCCTACTCCATTTCTGGTAGCTCCTTTGGAAAAACTGATTAGTTGGGCACGCCGCAGCTCTCTTTGGCCGGCGCAGTTTGGCTTAGCTTGCTGCGCGATTGAAATGATGTCCACGGCTGCCAGCCGCTACGATATGGCGCGCTTTGGTGCGGAAGTATTTCGTGCTTCTCCACGACAAAGCGACGTCATGATTGTGGCTGGTCGCGTTAGCCAAAAGATGGCTCCGTGCCTATTAACAATTTATGAACAGATGCTAGATCCCAAGTGGGTCATTGCGATGGGTGACTGCGCATCCTGTGGAGGCATCTACAACAACTATGCAGTTGTTCAAGGTGTAGACAAGATTGTACCTGTCGATGTGTACGTAGCGGGTTGTCCTCCACGTCCAGAAGCTTTGTTACATGGCTTGATAACTCTGCAAGAAAAGATCAAAAATGAGCGGCCTTTTGCACAAAGGAAAACGAGACTATGACATTTCAGCTGCAGACCACTGTAGAAGCGCGCTACGACAATCTCCTGCAAGTGTTGCGCGACTTTAAAGATAGCGGTTACGAGACCCTGATGGATTTAACAGCCGTCGATTTTCTCGATCCTGACAAGCATACGCGAGTGGTTTACTGGCTGCATAATCCCTCCACATTGGAGAGAATTCGCGTGATTATCCATGTGGCGCGTGATCAATCCATCCCCTCCGCATCGAATATATGGGAAGGGGCAGACTGGTATGAGCGCGAGGTCTATGATCTATTTGGAGTGCGGTTTGAGGGGCATTCGGATTTACAGCGCATTTTAATGCCTGACGATTGGAAGGGGCATCCTTTGCGTCGCGACTATGCGTTAACTGAGGAACCCGTAGAGTTTAAACATGGTGTAAAACCCAAAGTACCATCGGAAATTATTCCCAATGTCAAAAAGAACGCCAAAAACACTTGAACATGTCGAGTTGTCGGGAGACGTTCTAGAGCTCAATCTTGGGCCGCAGCATCCCTCCACTCACGGTGTACTGCGCCTCAAGCTAAGGCTTGATGGCGAGGTGGTTCTTTCTGCAGAACCGGTAGTTGGTTATCTCCACACGGGCGTCGAAAAGGAATGCGAAACACGAACATATCATCAGATTTTCACTTTGGTGGATCGCTTGGATTATCTTTCTGGTCCGTCTGAGGAACAGGGATTTGCTCAAGCTGTAGAGCACTTGATGGAAGTGGAAGTTCCCGAGCGCGCGCAGATCATTCGCGTGATTATGCTGGAGCTTTCGCGTATCGCCAGTCACTTGATTTGGTGCGGGACTAGCGCTTTAGAGCTCAATATGTCTTCGGTATTTATGTACTGCTTTGCGGAACGCGAAAAGATTCTCGATTTATTCGAGGAGATGTCTGGGGCGCGCATGTTCCCATCCTGCTGGAGAATTGGTGGTTTAGCTTACGATCTGAACCCAAGCTTCCTCGACAATTTAAAGGCATTCTTGAAGGGATTTCCAGCTACTTGGAAGGACTTGGATGCTTTGCTCACCAATAACTACATTTGGATTGAACGTCTTACAGGCGTCGCCGTCATTGATTACGAGCTGTGCAAACAGTACATGTGCACAGGTCCGGTGATTCGAGCGGCTGGGGTGGCTTACGACATTCGCAAAGCTTACCCCTATCTAGGTTATGAGACCTACCAGTTTGAAGTGCCGACGCAAACAGAGGCGGATTCCTATGCGCGCTACCTTGTCCGTATGGAAGAGATGAAGCAGAGCATTTCCATTATCGAGCAAGCGCTGGTGCGCCTAAAACCCGGTGCTGTTATCACACACGACCGCAAAGTGGCTTTGCCACCCCGCGCAGAGCTTGCCCGCAGCATGGAAGCCGTCATTCACCAATTCAAGCTTGTTAGTGAAGGCATTCATCCTCCGGTAGGAGACCACTATACATGCGTGGAGTCGGCTCGTGGCGAACTTGGCTTCTATCTTGTTAGCGACGGCAGTAACCGACCGCACCGCTTACGTGTGCGTTCGCCGTCGTTCCCACATATGCAAGTGTTGAAGAAAGTGCTGCCTGGGCATCTGTTATCAGATGTTGTTGTGGCGATTGCGAGTATGGACCCCATTTTAGGAGATGTGGACCGTTGATGCTTAGTGAAGAGACAAAGCAAGCCATTCTAGAGTTGCAGAAGCAGTATCCGAGCAAACGCTCGGCGCTGATTCCTGCACTGCATATGGCGCAAGCAGAAGTGGGGTATTTGCCAAGTGAAGTACAAGAGGACGTGGCGGTGCTTTTCGAAATTCCCGCGAATGAAGTGAATGCGGTTGTTACGTTTTATGACATGTTCTACGAGAAGCCGGTAGGGAAACACATCATTCATGTCTGCAAAAATGTCTCTTGCATGTTGCGTGGCAGCGATTCTTTGCTAGGTAAGCTGTGTCAGCGACTTGGAGTTGCTCCGGGCGAAACATCGGCAGATGGCGAATTTACCGTCATTGCATCGGAATGTTTGGCCGCTTGCGACAAGGCGCCCATGTGTCTCGTCGACGAAAAGGTGGTCGGGCCGGTTCAAGAAGGCGACATTGAGCGCATTTTAGAAGACGCTAAGCGAGGACCAGGGCATCCTTCTCCTGTGTCAAAGGGAAAAGATCATGCCTGAGATGCGCGTCCTCATGAAGCATATGGATAATCCCGATCAACGCACGATTGATGCGTATGAACGCGCAGGCGGTTATCAAGCCATACGGAAAGCCATTCCCAATATCGCTCCCGATGCTTTAACCGAAATGGTCAAACAATCTGGATTGCGTGGTCGTGGTGGCGCAGGCTTTTCCACAGGGATGAAATGGGGTTTTGTTCCGAAAGATCCCAATTTGGCAAAGTACCTTGTTTGCAACTGTGATGAAAGCGAACCCGGCACATTCAAAGACTGTTTGATCATCGAACGAGATCCTCATCAATTGATTGAAGGGATCATCTTGGGTGCTTATGCCATCGGATCGCATCATGCGTTTATTTATTGTCGCGGCGAGTTCTTTGAGGGCATTGCGCGGCTGCGCATTGCTGTAGCAGAAGCGAAGGCGCGCGGCTATATCGGACCTAATGTGCTTGGCACTAATTATGCGCTTGATATCATCGTGCATCCGGGTGCCGGAGCTTATATCGCTGGGGAAGAAACTGCCCTATTGACATCGCTTGAAGGCTATCGAGCGACTCCAAAGTTAAAGCCACCCTTTCCCGCCATATCCGGTTTGTACCGTAAGCCAACCATCGTTAATAACGTGGAAACACTGTGTTGTGTTGTCCATATTGTTAACAATGGCGTGGAGTGGTTTGCAGGAATTGGGACACCAAAAAGTACCGGAACCAAAATATTCCAAATTAGTGGACAGGTTCAACGACCCGGGTGCTTTGAATTTCCTTTGGGAATCCCGTTACGCGAAGTGCTGGATGTTGCCGGAGGCATGTTGCCTGGACGTAAGTTCAAGGCATGCTATCCTGGAGGGTCATCGTGTTCCTTGCTGACTGATCGCGATCTGGACATTACGATGGACTTTGAGGCCTTGGCAGCGCGCCAAACAGCCTTGGGCACCGCTTCTATCATCGTAATGGATGATACTGCTGACATGGTTAAAGTGGCGCATCGCCTGATGCAGTTTTACCAAAATGAATCGTGTGGCAAGTGCACTCCATGTCGCGAGGGCACTCGTTGGATGGTACAAGTTCTTGGCCGCATAGAAGCCGGCGGTGGAACCTATGAGGATCTTAAATTAATCAAGCAAGTCTGTACCGATATGGCTGCAAATTCCTTCTGTCCACTTGCTGCGGGCGCGGTGCTACCGATTGTGAGCGCCATTGCTGAATTCCCCAATGAATTCGAGGATTACATTAAGCGTAATCCCCATGCGGACCGGCATCCTGCTATGCAGGTGGCGTATCCTTATTTGTAGAATGGAAGTGATTCATGGCTGAAATGGTGAATCTAACAATTGATGGACATGCGATCTCTGTTCCGAAAGGAACAACGGTCTATACTGCTGCCAAGCAACTTGGTATAGAGATTCCTATTTTTTGCTATCACGATCGCATGCCTCCGTTTGGTGCCTGCCGCATGTGTTTGGTTGAAGTAGAAAAAATGCCGAAGCTGCAAACCTCCTGCACTCTTGAATGCATGGAAGGAATGGTTGTTCGCACTCAAGCTGACAATGCTGTGGAAGGGCGTAAAGGCATTCTAGAGTTCTTGCTTATCAACCACCCGCTGGATTGCCCTATCTGTGACCGCGGTGGTGAGTGCCCATTGCAGGATCAAACCATTAAGTTCGGCCCAGGCCGCAGTCGCTTTTATGAAGAGAAACGTCATTTTAAGAAGCCTATTCCGTTAGGACCCGTTTTGATGCTGGACCGCGAGCGTTGTATCGTTTGCGCTCGCTGTACGCGGTTTGGTGATCTTGTGGCTGGTGATCATGCTCTCGAGTTTTTGGAGCGCGGTTATAAGACGGAAGTCGGCACGCCAGATGGTGGGCCAGCAAGATCTAAATTTATCGGCAATACGATCATGCTCTGTCCTGTTGGCGCGTTAACGAGCCAAGTCTATCGCTTTCGGGCGCGTCCATGGGATAACGATGTTGCGGAAAGCACGTGCACGCTTTGTCCGGTAGGTTGCAGTCTTTACTTGGATTCACGTGATGGCGAGATCATGCGTACGCGTTCGCGTGAAAACTCCGAAGTCAATGACGTATGGATGTGCGATAAGGGATGGTTTGGCTATGAATTTGTCAATCACCCAGACAGACTCACGCGGCCTTTGGTGCGTCGTAATGGCAATTTAGAGCCAGCTACGTGGGAAGAGGCGCTAGATTTAGTCGCTTCAAAGATGACCACTGCTAAAGCCTCGGGTAAGATTGCAGGCTTTGGCGGAGATTCTCTTACGCTTGAAGAAAACTACTACTACCAACGTCTGATGCGCGACGTTTTAGGGGTCAATCATGTGGATCACCGCATAGGCACTCCGATTATGAGCACCGAAGAAGAAGGCTTGCCCCCTGGCATGGATATGACCATCGGTGATACAGAAAAGTTGTCGTTTGCAGTGCTATTGGGTTTGGATGTTACTGAAGAATTTCCCGTGGTTTGGCTGCGATTGAAGCAAGCCATGAACCGCGGTGCCAAAGTGGTCTTTATTGGACATTATGCGCCTGAAGTGGCTCATCATCTGACAAACAACATCCTGCACGCTCCTGGGCAGGAAATGGAAACACTTCAGAAATACCTACCAGAAGTGATGGCTTTAGCGGCAAATGGCCAAAAGGGCGCTGTGTTTGTTGGTAGTCAATATCTGTCGTCACCGAATCGTCGTGCAATACTTTCTTTGCTTTCTGGAATGCCTGTCAACATCATGGAAGGCCGTGGAAATAGCATTGGAGCGCGCGTAGCTGGTATGCGTCCGGATGTCGGAGCGTTTAATGAGCGTTTAGCGGAATCTGGTTTGAATGCCATAAAGGTATTAGAGACAGCTTCTCAAAGCGGTTGGGACTATTTGCATGTCGCTGGAGCCAATCCTGCCACGAAGTTTCCTGCAAAACTTTGGAAACAAGCGCGTGAAACGCTTGGATTTTTGGTTGTACAAGACCTCTTCTTAACCGAAACAGCCCAGCAAGCAGATGTGGTGCTTCCTACACTATGTTTTGTGGAAAAACGCGGCCATTTCATGAACATCGAAGGTCGCTTGCAGAAACTGAACCCGGGTAAAGATCTCCCTAGTGGCTGCTATAGCGACGCTGATATCTTTACCAAGCTTGCAGAGCGGCTCAATTTTAGTTTTGCTTTGGATGACGTTCTTGAAAACCAATTGCGCACCGCTCGGCATGTGTTGCCTCGCCCGGAGAAAGTGCAGTCAGCTGGACAAGCACCAGCAGCCATCGATCTTGCGGCAACATTTACGCATGCATTGTTCGATCATGGCGTGCGCATGCGGCACAACCATAAATTGGCTCAGCTAACTAAGGACCCATGCGTACGTTTAAATGCCAAAGAAGCGGGTAAACGTTCCTTGAAGGATGGCGCTACCGTTTCCATTACAGCTAATGGCAACTCTATAACTGCCAAACTTTGGGTGGATGCACGCATTGCTGATGGCACTATTGCCATCCCATTAGGATTTTCGGAAGTTCCCACACACGACCTAGGAACCAACCTCCTGAATGGACTACCGGTTGAATTGCGAGGTGTTTCCGATGCTTGATCTCACAATCGACATCATCATCAAGGGTGTGATTACCATTTTGATTCTGTTCGGCTGTGCCGCATACATGACCTTTGCTGAACGCGTGATTATGGCGCGCATGCAGCTGCGTCTTGGACCAAACCGCGTAGGACCGCTTGGACTTCTGCAACCGATTGCGGATGGCATCAAATTGCTTATGAAAGAACGCTTTCAGCCTGCCGGTGTGGAGAAATTTACCTATTGGCTAGCGCCAGGCATTTCTCTTTTTGTTGCCTTGTTTGTGTTTGTATTGATTCCGATTGGCGGCACAGTGGAGATGTTTGGCCGGACCGTTAATCTGTACATTGCTGATGTCAATGCCGGCATCCTATTCTTGTTAGCCTTTTCGTCGCTGGCGGTTTACGGAGTGGTATTAGCGGGATGGTCCTCTAACAACCGCTATTCCTTGCTCGGTGGATTGCGCGGAACCGCGCAAATGATTAGCTATGAAGTTCCCATGGGAATGTCATTGTTAACCGTGGTGTTGGCTGCGGGGACGTTAAGCCTTCCAGCGATCGTGGAAGCGCAAAATGACCATTGGTTTATTTGGACCAATCCCATTGCATTCGTTATTTATTTGATTACGGCTTTTGCAGAAACTAACCGCGCTCCGTTTGACTTACCCGAAGCCGAGCATGAACTTACGGGCGGCTATCATACCGAATATGGTGGCATGAAGTTTGCGATTTTCTTTCTGGCGGAATATGTGAATATCTTGGCAGTTTCGGCGATAGCAGTCACCCTATTTTTGGGCGGATGGCATGGCCCGGGTGATATTCCAGTTGTTTGGTTTTTACTAAAACTTGCTGTATTCGTGTTCTTCTTTATGTGGGTACGGGCCACGTTGCCTCGCTTGCGTTACGATCAGCTGATGAGCTTTGGATGGAAGGTGCTGATTCCCATAGCGACGTTGAATTTGATCATAACTTCCTATTTTATATTGGTGTATTAATATGAAAAAACAACTTGGTCAGATAGGTACAATGCTGAAAGGTCTGTGGATAGTGCTTAAGTATGCATTTAAACGTCCTACGACTATCCGTTATCCTGAACGCCGGCGCACGCTGCCTGAGCGTTCGCGTGGACGTCACTATCTCACCAAGTGGGAAGATGGCAAGGAGCGCTGCGTGGGTTGCGAGCTGTGTGCGATTGTGTGCCCCTCGCAGGCAATCTATGTAAAACCCGCACAGAATGATCCCGAAAAGCCCCACTCGCATGGAGAGCGCTATGCTAGCGACTTCCAAATCAATATGCTGCGCTGCATCTTCTGCGGTTATTGTGAAGAGGCCTGCCCAACCGGCGCGATTATTTTGGGCAAAGAATATGAGCTATCTGGATATACACGTGAATCGTTGATCTACACCAAAGATATGCTGACGGAAAAAACTCCTGGTGAATCCGGACGTGATCCAAAGAGAGAAATCTAAATGAGTGATAGTGCACAGTGGGTCCTAGGTTTTATTTTGGTACTATCTTCGGCAGGAGTGGTTACCGTACGTAAACCCGTGCATGCATGCTTGTGCTTCTTATTGACGTTGCTCACGTTGGCGGCTCTCTATTTGCAGCTCTATGCACAATTCATTGCAGTGATGCAGGTTCTCGTTTACGCAGGAGCCATTCTCGTTATCTTTATGTTTGTCATTGTGCTGTTCCAGGATGCGCATCAGCAGATCTCTCGCTTTGAAGCGCAGAGCCCTCCTGCTCTGATCCTATTCGGAGCCGCGGCATTAATCCTTAGCTTTGTTTTTGTGGCGAAGAACCTCACAGGATTAACGGCACATAGTGCCGGAGTTCCTTTAGGTTTTGGTACCGCGCAGACCTTAGGAAAAGCGCTGTATGTCGATTTTTTCTTTCCTTTCGAAGCGGTTATTTTGCTATTTCTGATTGCGCTTATTGGAGCCTTATATGTCGCTCGGAGGGTAAAGTAGATGGACATTTCCTTAATGATTTTTCTAAGCATGGCCATGTTTTTATTGGGGGTTATTGGAGTATTGATCAAGCGCAATGCACTGATTCTATTCCTATCCATTGAGCTGATGCTTAACGCGGCAAACTTGCTCTTCGTCGCCTTTGCCGCTCAATGGGGAAATCCGATTGGTCAGATATGGGTCTTTTTTGTGCTTGTTGTGGCAGCTGCAGAGGCCGCTGTGGGGTTAGCTATTATCATTAATCTGTTCCGTTCGAAGCAAGTCGTTGACGTTGATCAGTACAATGTGTTGAGAGGATAAATGCCGTCATACATCATTTGGATAGGACTCTTTTCACCGCTTGTAGGTTTTCTTATCCTACTAGTCTCGTCGCGTGTGATTGGACGACACCTCACTGGTTTGATTGGCTGCGGGAGTCTCTTCATCTCCTTTCTGTGCTTTTCAACGCTGCTTTATGAATATCTATTTTTCCCTAATATGCCTGTTAGTACCGTAGCCATCCTTTACAATTGGGTTCCGGTTGCAGGCATTCAGGCCGACTTTGCGGTCAATGTTGACCCGCTATCCCTACTAATGACGATGATTATTACGGGCGTGGGTTTCCTTATTCACGTCTATTCCAATGGCTACATGGAGCATGAAGAGGATTTTGCCCGTTACTTCGCCTGCCTGAACTTCTTCGTCTTTTCCATGCTCACGCTGGTGCTAGCGGCGAATTTACTGCTGCTATTCGTGGGCTGGGAAGGAGTGGGCTTAGCTTCCTATCTCCTGATCGGTTTTGACTACCATCGACCATCCGCTGCTGTTGCCGCGGTGAAAGCTTTTGTGGTTAACCGCATTGGCGATTTGGGTTTGCTATTGGGGATTTTGCTAACATTTTACCTATTCGGCACTAGCGACATCACGCACATCAATGGCCGCGTGGATATCGATTTTGCAAGAGGTGCTCCCATCCTTGTACTGCTGGCATTTCTTTATTTTTGCGGAGCAGCCGCTAAATCAGCTCAGTTGCCGCTACATGTGTGGTTACCCGATGCCATGGAAGGTCCAACGCCCGTATCAGCCCTTATCCACGCTGCAACCATGGTAACGGCTGGCGTATACCTTATTGTGCGGATGCATCCTGTGTTTCTCGCGGCGCCAACAGTTCTTTATGGCATTGGGCTTATCGGTGCATTAACTGCTCTATTCGCATCGTTGTCAGCGATCGGTCAAACGGACCTTAAGCGCGTGTTAGCCTATTCAACCGTAAGTCAGTTGGGCTTGATGTTTCTGGCCTGCGGTGCTGGAGCTTTCTATGCTGCCATGTTCCATTTGACAATGCATGCGTTTGTTAAGGGACTGCTCTTCCTTGCCGCCGGTAACGTTGTGCATATGATGCATGGTGTCACCGATATGACCAAGATGGGTGGCTTGTGGAAGAAGTTCCCGCGAACACATATTTGTTTCCTCATTGGTGCATTGTCGATGTCGGGGATTCCTCCGCTGGCGATTTTCTTTAGTAAGGATCTTATCCTGGAGCAGGAGTTTCTAGCCGGCTACGATACGCTTTATACAATAGGACTGCTGGCATCCATCATGACCGCATTTTACCTAACGCGAGCCTATGTGTTAGCATTTACGGGGGCTCCAAGACTGGATGACAAGCATCTTAAGGCCATCCATGAAGCGCCAGCGATCATGCTAACGCCTGTAGGCATTTTGGCATTCCTATCCTTGGCAGGAGGCTTTCTTGGATTCGCTATAGGCAAGCCACCGCTGCTAGAGGACTTTTTGGAAGAGGTGGACGTCCGACTGCTTGGACAAGAACATGGCTTTGTGATGACTCCAGAAACATGGCTATCTGTTGTTGGCGCCTTTTTTGGTGTCGCGTTAGCGGCTTGGATCTACTCACGCTTTCCGAACCGCATCTACGATCCAATCATGGTGTTGCGCAAAGCGTTTTACTTTGACGAAATTTATGAAATGTTAATTGTTCGGCCGCTTAAAGCGTTATCGCACTTTGTGAACGGAATTATGGAACCCCGTGTATTTGAGGGCTCTACACGCGGAGTGAGCCAGGGGACTTATGGCGTCGCAGGCTGGCTGCAAAGGGTACAAAGCGGCGAGATTCGCTCCTATTTAGCAATGATGGTTATCGGAACAGCACTCTTGATTGTTTACTTCATTTATTGAGGCGTTGATGCAAGGCTTGGTTTGGTTATTCGCAATCCCATTTATAGCGTCCATCATCTTATTTCTGCTGCCTTCAGGAAGGTATATAAAACCGTTGGCAGTGCTATTTAGTCTCGTTCCATTGGCGATGCTCTGTTATCATCCGACGGAATGGCTGGGAGCTACCCTTAATTATTCATGGTTCCCAGCGCTAGAAATTCAATTCTATTTGAAGATCGATTCGCTATCGCTGGTGTTCCTGTGCCTAACTGCATTTGTCATTCCCATGAGCCTTTTTGCGGTACGCAGTCAGCAACTGATTGCCTCCAGCACCTATTATGGCTTTGTATTGCTACTTCAAGGGTTGCTCATTGGGTTCTTTACGGCTAGAGACTTAGCGGTATTCACCGTCTTTTGGGAGGCGATGTTATTACCTCTCTATTTTATTATTACCTTCTGGGGCGGAGCACAGCGCCAAGCGGCAGCGATGCAATTTTTGATCTATATGCTCGCGGGCTCTGTCTTGATGATTGCAGCTATTCTGGCATTGTATTTCGCTGCTGACGGCTCGTTTAATCTGGATAGACTTGCAACAGTAGCAGGGCACGCGCCACATGCAGCCTGGATTTGCGGAGCCTTTTTGTTGGCTTTTGCAGTGAAGACTCCCTTGTTTCCCTTTCATGGCTGGTTGCCAGATGCCTATTACCAAGCGCCCACATCAGGAACTATTTTGCTCTCGGCGATACTATCAAAAGCAGGTATCTATGGTGTCATCAGAGTGGCCATTTCACTTTTTCCAGAGGTCATGGCGGCATGGAGCCCCTACTTACTTGGCTTAGCGGTGTTTGGAGTGCTTTATGGTGGCATGGCAGCATGGACGCAAAACGACTACAAGCGTTTGCTTGCCTACTCGAGCTTTTCGCATGTCAATTTTATCTTGGCGGGATTATTTGTAGGTAGTTTGACTGCACAGGAAGGAGCGATTCTTCAGGCTGTTAATCACGGCATTATCATTACAGCGCTATTCCTTGTTGCCGGATGGCTCCAAGAACGCATTGGCACGACAGCCATTGGACCTATTCGCGGCTTGGCAAAGTTCATGCCACATCTATGTTGGTTAACGTTGTTCTTCGTCATCGCGTCGGTGGCAGTGCCAGGAACCAATAGCTTTATTGGCGAACTGCTCATTTTGTTTGGTCTATGGGGAGTTAGCCCTTGGATGGCCGCCGCCCTAGGTCTAAGCATTATCCTTTCCGTCATGTACATGCTTCGCTTGATGCAGAAAGTGTATTTTGATGAGCCCGGACTTTACCAAGAGTCGTGGGTCGACCTTAAAGGTAAGGAAGCGCTTATTGCCATCCCGCTGGTAGCCGCAATTCTTTGGATAGGAATCTATCCTTCAGCAGTTTTGAAACAGATCGAGCCCGCTGCACGTAATAGCCAAGTGGTCGCCTCACTGGAGGAAACACAATGATACCCACGCTAAACGCCACCGACTTTGCCGCTCTTAGTCCGATGCTTATCTTGCTTACGCTGGCGCTGGTATTGCTGCTAATCGAAACCTTTGCGGAGGAATTCAGTAAAAAGTCGGCGGTCACAATCACCTTAATAGGACTAGTTATCGCAGGCTATGCAACGCTGGCCGCTCCGGAAAGTACCAGTCCATTGCTGACACCTTGGCTGCGCTTTGACGGCTTTGCAAAGACGTTCACACTGCTGTTTTTGGTGATTGGGTTTGGTACTGTGCTGCTTTCGTCAGCCTTCTTTCAGAGGTTTGACGCGAGTCGCGGCGAGTACTTCTTTCTGTTGATTTCGGCGATTATTGGTCTTGTACTGATTGCGTATTCCGCAGACTTCCTAACCCTATTTCTAGGCTTAGAAACCCTATCCATATCTCTGTATGTGCTTTGTGGCTACATGAAGACCTGGCAGATCTCTCACGAGGCAGCCATTAAGTATTTTTTAATGGGAGCTATTGCCGCGGCATTTTTGCTGTATGGCATTGCATTGATTTATGGAGCGACAGGCACCACTAACTTCAGTCAGCTTTTGCATATGTATGAAGCCACAAAAGGCGCACCAGAGCATTTTTTGTTTATGACCGGGATAGCCTTGGTGACGTTGGGATTAGCTTTTAAAGCAGCGATTGTTCCCTTTCATACCTGGGCACCCGATGTGTATGAGGGCGCTCCTACACCAGTGACAGCTTTTATGGCTGTAGGAACCAAGGCCGGAGCCTTTGCAGCATTTGCCAGAGTTTTTTTGGTGGCGTTGCCCAATTTTGACCCTATGTGGAATGAGTTAGCCACGTTCCTGGCTTATCCGACGCTTATTTATGCCAATATGGTGGCATTGCGGCAGGTGCACCTAAGACGCTTCTTTGCGTATTCAGGCATATCCCATGCAGGGTTTTTGCTGATACCCATCGCCGCAGGGATGACAGATTCACTGCAAGCCTTGGTCTTTTACTTGGCTGTATATGCGCTGGCAACATTGGGAGCCTTTGCTGTCTTGGCAACTCTAGATGTAAGAGCTCAGGGCGTAAGCTTGAAGGATTTGCACGGCTTGTTTCAGCGTTCGCCAATTTTGGCAGGGATGCTGTCGTTATGTTTGCTGACGTTGGCTGGAATTCCACCTACAGCTGGCTTTTTTGCTAAGTTATATGTCTTTAAGCTGGCCTATGAGGCAGGTTTTTACGCACTATTGATTGTGGCATTGCTGACGACTGTGTTGTCGGCGTATTACTACTTACGAATCGTTGGAGTGATGTTTGCAGAAGCTCCGGCAGATGCCCCATTGCCCCGCTATTTTCGTTCTGCAACAGCGGTGGCGGTAGTGGCATGCGCTGCAATCATTATCGTCTCTTGCCTTCCAGCACCCCTGCTATCATTCTTGGCGATGCTTTCGTAGCTCTTTCATATCATGTTATAAGTATTTGAGATATAGCCGCAAAGCGGCTAATGGCGCCACGAAAGTGGCGTGATGTAATTAGCCAAGGGCAGGCCCCATAGGCTTCATTACCGGCCATGACATCTCGAATAAATGGGTAAGCCGGAGCTAGGATGTAGGTAGCAAGTCGAGTTTTATGTACGTTACTAGAAAGATGGAAGGGCCAAAATGGGTTGTTCAATTTGGGGCAATTCCACCGGCCGTGTCTTTGATCTACACAGGGGCATTATATAGTGGAGAAGGTATGCGTGAGCGTCCGTCGCGCATGAAAGCAGTTTTCCAACTATTTCTTTGCATTGCGTTTTGGCTTGATCGGGATGAAGAGCAATTTTTAGCTTTTTATACTCCTTAGACATCTCTGTACAAACGTTCGACTTAAGCATTTGGTTATATCGTAAAAAACGCGTACCCAAAGGTTCAGTTTCCAGAGCTCTGCAGTTTTGTATAAATTGAGCACTAGGACGACGATGTTCACTTATATTGTCCATACATGTATCAGCTAACTTCCAGGAGTCTGTAGACTCAGCAAAAGAAGGAAGGTCTCCCTTCATGCATAATGTAAATTTATTCATTAGATTATATTGCCCTGAATACAAACGACCAAAAGCATTTGCCTTACACTCATGAGTATCGAAATCGCGTTCGTTACAGCGTTGACTGTGTTGTCGGTACGTTTCTTCAAGCAACTCTTTTTCTTTTGCGGAATCGCTAAAACAGGCGGTCTCCTTCATCTTGCGATACACCACACTAGATAAACAAAGTGCAGCTATGAGGGAAAAAGGAGTAACAAATGGAACGTTTTTGTGTAGGCGCGTGTTACCTATATGTACACATCGCTCGATCAATGACTGTTCTTTGGTTTTATTGAATAGCTTTACCGCATCGTTAATCGACGTCTTGAGTTGTTTGGTAGTGGATTTCCGATGCACAAATGGTCCTGTAACTGCTAAAGACAGTGCGTCGATAGCTATCCCAATATGTTCTTTCCATGGGTTGCTTTTGCCTGACGGTCTAAAAATCGTAACTGTAATGGCAGCAGCAGTGTGTTTACAAGCTGTCGTGACGCCTAACGTAATGATGATCAATGCGTGTGTTATATGGCTTTTGACAAAGTTGACGGTTCCAGTCGTTCCACACTGTTGTATGTAGTTAGTGGCTGTCCTACTTAGACCGATTACGGTTACCATATATTACCTAGGTTTTAATTGGTGGTGTGGAGGTCAATAATAAAGTTGAAATCCTAATTCGCCACTTATTATACGTAGAATCTATTAGGATTTTATAAAGGTTTACCGATCTACACTATGGCCTGCGCGTAAATGAGTGGTCATACCTAGGGCGAAAATGTCATTAAAATAAAATAAAGTCTTTGTTGATGCCGTTACAACGTAAAACAGAACATAATGACTTTTAGGCGCATGGCCTAGGTAGAAAGTCCATTGGCTAAAAGGTAAAGCTAATTTTATACACGAATAAAATACCGTGTGTTATTCTCCATTTTGATGTTTTTTTTACATACAATCAGAGAGATTAGTTATTCCTGTCGCACCTATTCAACGCGCTTTCAATTCAAATCACCAAATTCATTCGCAACCAATACGTCAGCTACAAGGTGTTCTATCAGGGCGGACTTTTAAAATGGCTGCCTTTGCGTTAGGAACTGTTGCAGTAGCTGCCGTTCTCTATCGCTGTTTAACCCCAAGCGAAGATATTTCGGGTGCTTTTTCTGCTATCCCTTCTGCCTTGTCAGCCCCTCCAGAGAAATGCGTAGGTGGCGAGGCATTACTAAGAAGTTTAGACATTACAGCGACGCAAATCAATAAACCGGGTTTAATGGGTTATACACCACTCCACGATGTGGCAATGAAGGGAGATGTTGAGGCGGTTTCAACGCTTCTTTGTTTAGGCGCCAATCCCGAGCACCGAAACAAATTGGGAGGCACTCACGACGACGAGGGAAACGCGCTTAATTTAGATACTTTTTGTGGAGTAAAGGCCCGAGAGCTTATTAAAAAGGGTTCTATCATTGCCGAATACGTTGGGCAAATGTTCAGTCTCGACGAGGAGCGTTATGGAGAAGACGCCGACTATCAATGGGGTTTATGGCCTCGAGTAGATAGTAAATGGTTCCGCTCAGAAGGGGCTATGATTAACCATGCCTTTCCAAACACAGAAGTGAGTTGTCCCTATGCGAATGCCAAGATGGGATTAGATGGTCTTCTTTATCGTCGGTTTATTGTTGCAGCTAACGATATTCAACCAGGAGATGAAATCGCTATAGACTATGGCATTAATTATCCGTGAACGTTTACTCACAAACAACTCAGACCAAAGGCCATGAAAGAATTTGTTGCGCAAAACGGCTGGGCAAGCCTTACTGATGCTCTTCGTAAGCATATGCATGGCTCTCTAAAAGGTGATCAGGGTAAAATCAACCAATTTTTATTCATCGTTACCTCGCCAGCGAATGTAATGGAATTCATTCGTGCTAAGACCCTGATTGCTACCAAAACTTGCCGCACAAGTCATTGAATTTGAATTC
>CAYTFC010000067.1:0-18081 GCA_964436955.1 uncultured bacterium
TCCCTTTAAGCTGGAGGTATCTCATGGAAACATATGCTACAATCGTCTACGTCAAACGCAGAGGCGGAGAGACGGGGAGGCGCAGAGAAGGATAGGGAGCGAGAACAATTAACTTATGGGTTATAGGATGCGGGCAAGGGCACGATTAGGACGCTGTTGTATACGATGCAGGGATCGGGCTATTCTTCCTTAAATCGTATATGCTAGTGTAGTGTAAGGAGATATTAATCTATGCTTACAGACCGTGCTATGTCATTTATTCAGATTACCATTTGTGCGATTGTAGCGGTGTTTATTGCCTGGAGAGTGGGCTTTTTTCGTGTGCCAGTCCCGGCGGCCCCCCAACAACGAGCACCCAATCTTGGCAAAGTGGCGATGGCCTTTTTTATCTATCTAGGAACGTTAATCCTTCTCATACCTGCACTTGCCGACGCCTGGTTTAGTCTTGTTGAGCACGTTGATGACGCAGGGTCGACGTTATCAGATCCATATATCGATGGTTGGCTTAACTTTATGGGCATTTGTATAGCGGCGCCGCTTTTAACTGCTTACAGTGTTCAATCGGGATCGTGGATTTGGGAGAAACTTCCACTTAGCCCATCCAATCGCATGCACCATATTCTGATTGGAAGTGCTACATGGTTGATAGCCTTTCCTATTGTAACTCTTGTTGCTGAAGGACTTAAAGATCTAATGAGTCTGTTCATCGAATCTCCGCAAATCGATCAGGTGGCGGTTCGCCATTTAAAGAGCACTTTTGGTGATATTCCGTTACAGATAGCTTCAATGGTAAAAGTGGTGCTGATAGTACCCATCATCGAGGAAATATTATTTCGCGGGTTTATCCAAAGCTGGCTGCGTTCCATGTTAACACGTCGCACGGCGATTTTTCTTTCTGCTTTGGTCTTCACGCTGATGCATTTCGCATGGAGTCAAGGACTTGCTAATGTTGAACTTCTCGCTGGACTGTTCGTGTTGTCCTGCTTTTTGGGCTATCTTTATGAACGACAGAGCGCTTTGTGGTCCAGCATCGCGCTCCACTGCACCTTCAATTTAGTCAGTGTTATTTTTATTACATTGGGATTGGGCGGGTAGAGCTCGCCTCAAATTTCTAGGATTTGGTATGATATTATCAATTATGAGTAATCGCGCTCAGCCATGGTAGCCCAGCTAATGCCTTTTACAGTTGTTTCCTGTGGACTTTCCGATACTGGTCTCGTCAGGCAGAAGAACGAGGATGTTTGGGATGAAATTCCTGAACGAAAAATCTATATTCTAGCCGATGGGATGGGTGGACATCGCTCCGGAGATGTTGCCGCACACCAGGCAGTCGCCACGCTGAAGCAATTTCTGAATCAAGCATTGTCAAAATTATCGCCAGAGAATCGCGGATTATATGACGTCGCTGCCTGTATTCGCTCCGGGATTGAAGAAGCGAATAGGGTTGTATACACGTTGGGTAAGACAGATGACAGCCTTCGAGGGATGGGCACGACGCTATGTTGCGTGCATATTCATGACGAAGGTATTATCTACGCACATGTGGGCGATAGCCGGATTTATTTGATGCGTGATAAAAATGTCGAGCAGATTAGCGAGGATCACTCTCTCTTACGCGAGCTGGTGGTTGCCGGACAAATTCGCGAGCAGAATGCGAGTGAATTCATGTATAAAAACATTATAACTAAGGCCATTGGCACCGAACCTATTGTCGAGCCTTCGGTAAATGTTTGCGAAGCGCAAGCTAAAGATATTCTGTTGATCTGCAGCGATGGTTTAAGCGATCTGTTGGCGCGCGAAGATCTGGAGGCCATTCTGAACAAAAAACAAAGTCTAAAAAAATCTGCTACGGAATTAGTTGCTGAAGCGAAGAAGCGTGGCGGTCATGATAATATTACAATCGTGCTTATCCAACTCAAGACGGAGAAGGAAGAGAGCCCTGCTAAACAATGACAGCAATTTACTTAGATAACAACTCCACAACCATGATGGCCCCCTATGTCATTCAGAAGATGACGCATGTGCTTCAGAACCATTATGGCAATCCCTCTAGCGCTCACTCCTTTGGGCGCGACTCGCGTGCTTTGATAGATGAAGCAAGGCGCTCAATCGCGACTTATTTGGGTGTAAAGCCAAGGGAAATCATTTTTACGTCTAGCGGAACCGAAGCTATTAACCTCGCTATTCGTGGCATTTGTCAAGGGCATACACAAGGTCATATCGTTACGTCTAGTGTGGAACATGCCGCGGTTTTTAATACGGTTCAAGCTATGGAGAGTGCAGGATGGCTTTGCACGTTTGTGGCTCCAGGATTGTATGGAGCTATTACTGCAGATGCCATTCGCGCGGCTATTACGCCCAACACAGCATTGATAGCCGTTATGGCAGTTAATAACGAAACAGGTGTAAAAACAGATATTGACGCCATTGCCGCACTGGCTGAAGAAAACGGTATTCCGCTTTTTGTAGATGGTGTGGCCTTGTTGGGCAAGGAAACGTTCATCATTCCATCGGGAGTGTCTATGATGGCTTTTGGAGCACATAAACTCCATGGCCCTAAAGGAATAGGTTGCTTAGTCCTACGAAGCCGGCTGAAGCTATCCTCCTTTATTACGGGCGGTGGCCAGGAAAGTAATCTGCGTGCGGGAACAGAAAATGTAGCGGCTATTGTAGGTTTTGCCGCTGCGGTTGAGCTCTTGAGGACCGAACTCCCCCTGGCTAGCGAGAATATGAGGAAGCTCAGAGATCAGCTGGAACAAGGAATTCGAAATAAGCATCCTGGGGTGGTTGTGAACGGAGAAGGGCCACGAGTTGTGAACACCACTAATCTGGCATTTAAAGGCGTGGATGGCGAGTCACTCTTGATCAATTTGGATCAGGCTGGTGTGGCTGTCAGCCATGGTTCAGCATGTACCTCTGGGGCATTAGAGCCTTCACGTATTTTGATGAACATGGGAGTGTCGTTGGAACTTGCGCGCTCATCGATGCGCTTTTCGCTCAGTCGCTTTACGACCCAGCAGGATATCGAGAGAACCATTGAAATCGTCTGTGCGAATATCTAAGCCGAGCGTTGTCAGGTCTTGGCCAGGCCCGATCCCCACGCCACAACCCAATAACATTCTAAAATCGTGCCCGAGCCCGTGCCCGTAGAGCTGGTGATTTTAATGGATGAAGTCGTAGTCCATCTACCAAAAGGGCGAATCGTGACCATGTTAACAAAACTTGCTCAAGGATAGAAAGCTTGAGCGAAAAGGGTCGTGGGGATAGGAAGTTTGTAGGGGATTTTTCCGTGCACGGGCTCGGGCTCGGGCACGATGGGGATGTTATTGGGCCAGACCGCGAAAAAGATATATTCTAACTACGAATGGTGATGGTCTTAGCTCCGAGCAGCGTAACCGTTTTTGCTGTAAGCCTAAATGGATCCACATAGATAGTTTCGCCTGCGTTGGGAGGATGTCCTAACACCTTTCCCATAAGCTCTGCCAGAGTTTCTGTTCCGTGAGAATCAAGGCTAACGCCATATTGAGCATTAAAATCTGCAATCTTCATATCTCCCGGAAAACTCTTGTCAATGGCTAACGCCTGTGGCACTTTGACAGGTAATGCAACCGTCGTTACGCCTGTTAAGTTGCCAAAAATCTCTTCCAAAACACCATCTAAAGTAATGATCCCTACGGCTCGGCCTGGTCGATCCAATACCACAGCCACTGACTGATTGTTGCTGCGAAATTGGTGAAGGATCTGTACCAACGTGCTGTCAGAGGTGATAAACCACGGCGATCGTGCATGCAAACCCACTCGTTGATCGTCCGGAACTTTGATAAAATCACGGGGTATAGCGATACCCACTATATTGTGGATGGTCTTGTGATAGACAGGTAAAAATGCGGCCGAATTTTTCTTTAAAATATTACTCATTTGGGCAACGGTACAATTCACCTGAAGGGCTCGCGTCTGGCCGATGGGCTCCATAATATCCGATGCTATTTTTGTGCGTAGTGCGAAGATGTTTCGCACAAGAAAATTAAGTTCGTCCCCTTCCACTTCAGGGTCTTCTGATTCGTCTTCAAGCACCGCTAAGAGCTCATCGCGACTGAGGAAGAGTCTGTTTTGACGCTCCTCTCCGCCCACCAAGCGGTTGGCTAAGCGGGAAACCTCTGAAATCACCCAAATAAAGGGACTCATAATTTTGGCGGAGGCGTATACCAGCGGCACGCCCATCATTGCCATATGTTCCGAATAGCGTCGTGCGGCAAAGATAGGCGCTAGTTCGGCACAAATCAAGACCAAAAATATTTGAGTAACAGGGGCAAAATCGGCGCCGATATCTAATGCATGGTAAAGCTGTCGAGAGCACTCTGAACCAACTTGCATGGCAATGTTCACGCCTAATAGCGTGGTGCCCAAAAGCCTTCCAGGATTATGTAGTAACCAGTTAATCCAGAGCGCACGTTGGTTTCCCTTTGACACGTAATATTGTAGGCGTACTTTGTTAAATGACACAATCGCCATTTCTAGCGACGCATAAAAGCCTTCAGCGACGATGCAGAACAGGGTGGCCGTAAGCCAAATAAGGACAGTTGCGGTCATCGCTTACGCTCTTGTTTGGCTTTTTTAGTAAGGGGAGTCAAACGGCGCACATAAACTCTTCGAATCCTATTTGGGTCCGCAGCCAAAACTTGAAATAGGAAATCCGTTGTTTCATACTTGGTGCCACTTTTAGGAATATCCCCAATCATCTCGCATAACCATCCGCCTAACGTTACCATATTCAAAGGGCTGTGAATAGGGATGCCAAAGATGTCCTCCAATTCGCTGAGCTCCAACTTACCACTGGCGATGATCACATCTAGGCCGGCTCTGGTGTATTTGTTGTGTGTATCGCGACGATCGACAATGTTTCCCACGACTACTTCCACAAGGTCTTCACGCGTAATCAGTCCGACAACAGTACCATACTCGTCAACCACCATTGCCATCACTTCTATGCGCTGTCCAAACTGTCGCATTAATTTACGCGCTGGAGTTGTATCTGGAACAAAGAATGGTTTACGCACAAAAGCGCGCAAATCCTCGGGATGTTCAATTGCTTTTCGGTGAAGAAGAAACTGCTCGGCAGACATAATACCCAAAACATTTTGTAATGTGTGGTCACACACGGGAATGCGGGAACATTCCTGATCTACAAATGCATGTGTCAAAATGTCCAGGGGGGTATTGATGTCATAGTAAAGCACTTCATCGCGTGGGCGCATCCACTCCTTGACTTGACTGTCCTGTAGGTCTAGATAACCGTCTACGAGCTTAGCTTCATCGTGATCCAATACACCCGTTTCTTGTGAGGTCTTCAGCACATGGTGCATTTCTTCGCGGGAAATGTCCTCTTCACGACGTAAAAAAAAGAACATCACCTGAGATACTGGTACGGTGATTGCCAAAATCAGGCGACGTATGGGTGCCAGAAACTGCTCTAGTTGCGATACACCTGGTGCCACTTTGTAGGCCATCGAAGCATTGTTATTCAACGCAATGTACTTCGGAAGAATATCTCCAAATAGTAGTGAAATTCCGAGGGGCACACCAACTTTTAGAACCCAACCTGAGGCATCGCCAAATAAGGCTGAGGCACTGTTTTGAAGCAAGATATTTACCGTGATATTGACCATGAAGAGAGTCACAAACAACTCTCTAGGACGCAATACCAAATTAGAAATCAAGCGCTTGCGCGGGTCTGGATCCGTTCGGTAATTTTTTATACGTTGTGCGGAAAGAGAAAATAGAGAAATTTCGGAAGCCGAAGATAACCCTGCAGCCAATGTAAGAACAATCAAACTGATAACGAGTAGCAGTTCTGTCATGGTTCACTCTGGAAGAAAACTTTCACTTGTCCCTCAGGTACTAAACCTAAACCTTTTCGAAGTACCAACTCTACCCAATCAGGATCACTCTGGCTATTTATTTGAAGCGTGAGGTCATCGCGGCGTGTCAATGCAACCAGCTTTTCTTGTTGTAACAGAGTTAATTGATCCTTCAAACGCACTTCTTCCTCATTGCGAGCTTTGGAAGATAATTCATGTACAACGCTGAGTAGTAAGAGCCATAACAGAACCCACCACCAGCGCGTGCAGAGCTGTTCTAAGCGTTTGATCCAACGAGGACTAGTGCGAACTGGAAGCGATTGTAAGCGAGTGGTCACATTTTTTGCTCCGTAGCATAAATTTTCAACCATTTTACGCGAATGCGGGTAAAAAGATAGCGGAAACCCCAATGAGGACGAAAGAGATAGTAGAGTATAATAGATCTAAATGTCCTTCTTGACATAGCCTTATGTACTAATTCAGGCGTGTTTAACACCTCTTGCAACCACTCACGATGATAGAGAAAAAAGTGAGCGGGCAACTGAGTTAACGAAAAAAATGCCACACCACGCGCTTCTTCGCCCGCATATAAACTTCCCCCAGTTATGCTGCATTCGAAAATGTGCGCTGCTGAAGTTAAGCGGTTGATAGGCTCGAACGTTCCACAATGGCGTTTGATGGAAACGATAAGACCTGTTTCCTCATGGACTTCGCGGATGACAGCCTCATCGGCAGACTCGCCTGGATCAATGCCGCCTCCGGGCAAAACCCATACAGGTAGATCCATGCGCTGCAATAGCAGAACAGCATCGCGTTGTTCATTGAAGATAATAGCAAGGGAGCAGTCATGCATAGCGTGGAGTTTAGCCGTTTTGACCCCCATTTTGCAAGCAACTAAGAAGACTTGCGCCGGGTACGGTTTTCAGTGCGCCTACTAATTATTGGAGAAATTGCTGATCTTATTACACATCTTATCGGAAGGCATATCATAAATCCACCGCAGTTGCCTTATGGAAGCTTTTTTTCTATGTTTTGCTATCTAGGCTTTAGAAGGACGAGGGTATAGCGATCGGTGAGCAAGTATTGCTTTACGAAGCGCTGTACTAATTCTGGCTGGTAGGCCTTCAAACTATCATAGTCTTTAATGATATTGCGCACATTCCAGCCCCAAAGGTAGTAGTTGGCCAACATGTTCGTCCAATACTTCTTATGTTGTAGCCAAAACTCATCGTTACATGCGTGTAATGAACGTACCTTTTCTACCTCTTCTTTCAGGGGTCCGTTGCTTCCCAGCTGAGCAAGATCTGTAAGGATTAAATTAGTGATTTTGTCCGCTTGACTATTTGCACAGCGGAACTGAATCGTCAGCCATGCTGGATTGCGATGTGGATAGTAGGGAAGTTCATAGGCGACATCGATGCCTTGCGTAGATCCCATGACTTCTCTAAATCGTCGTCGTAAGCGAGTTTCAATAACCTGAGAAGTAATTTCTAACTGCTGCCACTGTTGTTCATCAAGATCGACAGCTAATGGAAAAGTAATTCGTGCCATGCACTCCTGCAAATAGGGGCTTGTTACTTCGCGCTTTGTGATTCCTGTAGGTAATGTAGTTCGATGGGTGGTATCGGTTTCTGGCGGCTGATTTAGTTGTGGTATGGCACCTAAATATTTGTTTACTAGAGGTATTACCTTCTCCAATGAGACATCACCCACAATCAAAAACGTTAATTCCTCGGTACTCAGGAAATGACGCATGTAAAAGTTTTTAGAGGTTTCAAAATCCACATGCTTTAAGTCATCAGCCGTAATCGGGTGAAGGATTGCTAAGTCACTGGTATTAACAGACCGAATTACATCTTCAAAAAGCGTTTCAGGATCCTTATGCCGTAACTGGACACTTTCACGTAGTTGATCAATAACTTTTGGAAGAACTGCTTGATCAAACCGAGGTTGCGTGTATAGTGCGTGGATTAGCTGAAATAATTCTTCCACACGACTGGGACTGGTACTAGCTTCTATGGAGCGGGTAAATGGGCCAACTTGCGTTTCCAATTCAAGGGAATCTTGCAGTAATTTATTACCAATTTCAGTGTTTCCCCATGGGCCGAATCCAGAACCCCATGCAATGGCTGCGGATAATTTCCCAGATGCTTGCTGGTTTTGAGGTAATACTGAATAGCCCCCCGGAGCAACCCCACGCAGCTGAATATCCTCACTGTTAGCTATAGGTTTTAGACAAACCTTTATGCCATTTTTTAGAGTGATTTCCGTCGCATCGATCTCAGGAATCAAGGTTGCATGTAATGACACTACCGAAAAAATACAAAAATAGAAGGATAGAATGAGATAGTTGAATTTCATTTGTCTCCGTTAATATATATATGCTTTTATAGCGATGTATTTTGCATGATTTATATAAAGATGATGTAAAGAATACCAAAAATGATAGACCACCTATCGAAGGCCAAGTCGAGACTTGGCCGAGTGGAGCGACTTTTCAAGTGGGTTCAGTATGACAAACTAGATGTATAGTTTGCGCGTTTTATGTCTTTGTTTATTATTTAATTGTTGTATGCAATAGATGTTTAACTTACAGTTGATATTGTTATGCAATTTAATATGGATTTTCACAATGAAATTAATATCATTTATTTTCTATTCTATATTAATAGCGAGCGCGTCATCGGGGGTTGCTGAGCAAGCTAATCTTGTTCATGACCTTCGGGACCAGACGACTCTTCTTCAACAAGAGTTGCTCCGCTATTCCTTACCTCACAATATGAGTCCTCTAGAACGCTTTAGCATTTTACAATCGGCAATTGGCGAGAAGTGCTATCCGCTGGAAAATATTGAGAAGCACATAGAATTACTGATGCAAGGGGTTAAGAGCTCTTTAGAAATCGAAGAGATAGAACTGGAACGCTACGGGAGGAAACACGCAAATATCGTTAAGCAAGCGCATCTTGTCGAAGTTTTGTCTCTGCCAGGAATTAATGTACCAATACCATACGGAATTACAAGTGACACAATTCATGCTTTTTTACAAAACAGAGCTCCCGAAGTCTTTGATCATTGGAACGCGCTAGGCATCTTGTTCGCTGGCTATACTGGTTCAGCTCGCTTTTTAGAGGAGCCTTTTGCAGCCGAACACTTAACGGCCATTGATGCAGCTATTACAACGGCTTTTACTGTTCAAGGTGCTTTTGACGAGCTTTCTCTCCCGCCAGAATTCATAGCTTGGCTAAAAGACATAAAAAAGGCGGGAAACTATCTGATGGTTCGCAGTACCGGGTCGGAAGATTCGCGCCAAATGGCTAATGCGGGTGGAAATGTCAGCAAAGCTTACGTATCTCCCGACAACGAACCGTTATGCATCGCTTTAAGTGATGTCGTTCGATCTTATTTTGGCTATGGTTCGCTCCAAAACCGCATTAACGCTGGGCAAAATCCATTCGAGCAAGAACTTAAACTAGCTGTAACTATGCAAGAACTCATTGGCGAAGAAGTCGGGGGCAGTAAAAGAAACAGCCAGATTCCAATTTCATTAGTGCTGTTCACGGACGAGCCTCTTTATAGTGGCAACGAAGGTTTTCGCGTGATGCGCATTAGCGCAAGCTATGGTCATGGCGAAGGTGTTGTAGGAAACCTAGGTATCGCCACTGACACAGCCACAGTACTTATATCTGATGCCCATCCCGATCAACTTTATGTGCTTTACGACAATAAAAAGAAGTTGGAGCGCCTGGCTCCCATGCAGGACCACAATGGGATTTCTCTTCAGAAGATCAAAAACCCATTGGAGCTGCAAAACAGACCTGTCCTGACGCTAAAAATGCTAGCACGCCTCTATCATTGGGGTGTGATTGGGGAAAAATTTTTTGATGGCGAAGCCACCGACATGGAAATCATTATCAAAGGCGATACCATCTATCCGGTGCAGGCTAGACCTGTAAACCGTTTAGCTTTACTGCCGACTTATTTAGATAGACGCAAGCTTGCCTTAGCGGAGATCTCGCCTCTCCTAGAAAGTATCCAAGCTGAATCACTTGTCCCAGGAAGAGCATCGGCCTTCGCGATTGAACAAAAGAATCAGGTACTAATGGCTACAACGCTGCAAGAAGCTGAAGCGGCTTTTATTGATAGTCTTCATAGTCTTGTGATTGTGCAGCAACCGGAACCAGCTAATTCTCATCCAGTAGTTAACTTTAGCAATTTAGGCATCCCTTGCCTTTTTGCCCAAGACAACATTTCCATGGAATCATTGCTCAACCAGATATCGTTGAATACCCCCCTTGTGGTGTGTATGCAAACAGGATCTATTCATTTATGGGATTCTCAGAAGGGCAATACTGAAGACTATATCTCTTCGGGCTTTGCCGTTCACCCTGCAAAAATTGCCATTTCTATACCGTTTGCATCTTCTAAGAATATATCTCCCCACCGCCCACAAGTTCCACAGGAGATCAGTGATCTTCTTATCCGTATCCGTGATGCAAAATCTCAATGCGAAGTGCTAGATTATCTAAACCGAATCCAAGATCATTCGTGGGTTCAAGACGCGAATCTGCCGCTCGAAGGCTTTTCCGTTGAAGCTCAAGAATATGTTGCTGCCATCCACTCTTTTGCGGTTCAGTTTGATTCCACTATGGCTGAGACGAAACAAGCAGTTCAAGTGCAACGCAACGGGATGCGGCTTAAGCCTCTATTTCACCTAAAAGCTATGGAATCATTGCTTACAGGTAATGCACAGAAGCACGGTAGTATTGCACAATACGCGCTCCCTGATATCTGGGCAGCAAGAGAAGTGACCAAGGAACTCAACGACTATCAAGAGGAAGTCGGCAAGCCTGCTCGCTGTATCGATCTTCTGCGGATAGGCGATTATGCCTTGACAGCCGAAGCAAAGACCGATTGGCGTGAGTTCCTACTGAGTCTAGAGCAGGAGGATGTAGAACAAGACAAAATAGATAGGCTCAAGCAGTTGGTGTATATGCTTGAACAGGCTAACGTGCTCAACTACTGGCTTACTTTTGACTTCACATTATCTACAAATGGACCTCTGTTAAGTTGGGTAAAACAAATCATGGGTTTGGGTGGAAGATTAGAGCTACTAATCAACTCTGTTTCATCGTGGGATCTGGAATTGATCAACGACCAACTTAGCCTACAACAAGAGCTCGACGCTATAAACCGTCAAGTCTCTTCTTTTCAAGATACCGGTAGCTTTAAGGCTGTTTGGGCAAACGTTCAAGAGTTGGTTAGTCCCAAGCGACAAAGCACCTTGATCCTTCCGCTACAGCAACAGTGCGCTCCCGTTGCAAAGGTCATTGCTCTCAAAAATATGCAGCAGTTGGTAGACCTCTTTGATACAGCCATTAAGACCATGAAGAGTAGTTCTTTGCGGGCGATGGAGGAAAAAGTACCTCTTTTTAAAGAGATGCTTGTTCCCTACTTTTCCCTGCTGAAAATTTGGCATGAGGAACTCATTGGTAGACATAGCATTCCCCTACATAGTAGTTGGAGCATTATCGACTACTTAAGCAAATTAGAAAGTACTTTATTAAATAATGTTAATTTAGGTGTAGATCAACTACATCCATCCAGTGGGTTCTCAGTTTCCGCGGCAGTATTAGGTTCCATGACCGCATTTGACCGTCATTTGCCCGTGACTTTGGAAGATTGCTTTACGCTGATTCACCAAAATCTTATGGTGTGCACAGGTACATTGAATAAAAAACTCTTCTCCGAGTCTAAAATAGCACAATCCTCTCTGCCGGAAAATTTTAAAAGCGCCTCTCAAAAAATAGCGTACAAATACCCCCTGCGTACGAACTTTGAGATAGGTACAGATCACATTACAACCAAGTTCAACATGGCTTTGCGCAATCACAGTGCAGGTATCACGGTTGTACAATCTAAGGACCAGCCACTGAAACTGATCATTCAGTTATTTGGAGAAGCACGTATACGTTGGTACTTTGCTGGGGCATTCATAGAGGCGATGGACGACCTGGGTATTGTTAAGTTAGCAAAAGTTCCGTTCAAAAGCTCACAAGAGCTAACTGTCCATTGTATCATAGAGGATGAAGCAAGACTAGAAGCAGTCCTTACTATGTTTGAAGTGATGTGTGAATTTAGCTTTAATCTCAGCTTAAATCACATTTCAGATTTGAAGCAGGTTAAAGAGATGGATCTTTTTGACAAATTTGTGCAAAAGCTAGGGACAAAGGCATGGCTGCATTTCAAAGATCCGGACAAAGAGAATGCAGACGAGGTACTTGAGTCCTTGTTGGAATGCGAAAATTTACCACCTAGATCTCGATGGCCTATAGTCCGATACTTTACGAAGATGATTACAGATGGAATCGCTCAATCTGATCCTTCAATTCAAATAGCCGCTGTGAGACTGGCTTCTGTTGGCAGGGAAATGTTTCGGAACCTTAAATCACAAGTTGTGAGTAGTGGTGTCATGGAACAGCTGCTTGAAACTAATGAACCCCAATACGCCTCTGATATAAGGGAATTTCTTGCTACAGCCCTCTGGGGTAAGGTGTATGTTGACGTTAGTTTGGTCGTAAAAGCAGCTACGCTTGGATTAATGGATAATAGATTTTCAAAATCGACTCATTCCCTTTGGGAAGCGCTCATTTATTTTCATGGTCAACGTTTAGATGTGGTTAGCATAGCTGAAAAGGCACTTGAGAGTAATGATCCTACAATTAGGGAAAATGCCGCTTGGTTAATTGCGTATCTAACATCCAAAGGTCTTTACAACAAAAATGAGCCCTAGACCCTGATTGCGACCCAATGCGGTCAACTTAAAACCCAACTTGCCACCTACATCCTAGCTACGACTAGTATAATTCAGTGAGATTGTGGTTGGCAATGCAGCCAAGGGCCTGCCCTTGGCTACATTACCAGCCATAATATCTCGAATAATGGGTGAGCCGGAGCTAGGGATGTAGGTGGCAAGTCGGGTTTGAATGCAGACGCCTATTTAGGCGACTTTCGCTTAGCATATTTGGAACAGCGGTAATTGCATTTCCATATCGCTGCCGCGATATGGACCACGCAATTTATGACTAAAGGATACCTCCATAGCCTATTAATTTCCTTTAGCCTTTCATATTTCGGTGCCTGGGACAGGCACCGCCACCTATTATTCAGGTTGGTAGACGGGGTGAACCTCAAAGCCAGCCTGACGCACAGCAAAGATAGCCTTCAAAATGGGATCCCACTGAGCTTCCTTGTCGATCTTCATTAAAACTTGAGTTTTAGACTTATCAGTCGGCAATAGCCCTCGTTCATATTGCTGACTCAGTTCAGCAAAAATCTCATCTGGAGTAGCCATTGGGTGATCACGAATCTCTGTCACCCATTTGTATTGGCCGTCAGATGTGATACTTAAGTGAATGACATGAAATTGATTGTCGCCGGTAGCGGCATCGCTTTCATTGCTTTTGGCCTCAACCAAATCAATTTCAGTATCTCGGGTGGTAATGCGCGTTACAGCAAGACAGGCAAAGAACATCAACATAAGAAACAAAAAGTCGATCATTGGAGCAAGATTTATGCTCCGTTGTCCCATAACCTCTTCTCTTGGCGCAAAGCTCATTAGATAGATTCCTGCTCGACTAGGTTGATGAGGGAAACCGCTTCATTTTCCACATTGTTGAGCAATGTCAGCACTCGGAATCTTAGCGTGGCATAGAAGATCATCGCCATAATAGCCACAACCAACCCAGCGACTGTAGTTCCTACGGCAATCCCGAAGCCGTCAAAGATTGAAGCTAAACTGTCTGGGCTGTGTTCAGAGTCATAGAATCCTATGAAGATACCCATGACCGTTCCTAGTAGCCCTAACATTGGAGCGATCACTGCGATTTCGTTCAGCAAGGAGATGCGCTGCCACAACGTCTGTCCTTGCCGACGTCCTTCCGCTTCTACAACATCCATCATTACCTGTGGTCCATGTCGTCTTGCGGCAATTCCAGATGCAAGAACACTTGAGCACAAGTTACGATTTTCGTGGCATGCAGCCAAGGCAGTGTCAAACCGCTTTTCAGACAAGAGTTCACGTATCTGCAGCGTGAATTCCTGTGGCATCATGTCGCGTTCCCGCAAGGTCAGAAGGCTATACAACCAGATACTTAAGGAAGCTATAGACATTGCCAGCAGTAATGAGTAAATGATCGGACTTGCTCCAAAGACGCGATGGAGGTCCAATGAATTTACATTCATTTCTTGAGCTGTAGCAAGTAAGGGGGTAAGCATTTGTTAGCCATCAAATTAGGGTTAGGGGATTACCAAAACTAAACCGACCTTTAGGCGATTTTGGTCAGCTAGAATCGCCTTGTTAGCATCATATACCTCATGCCAGCGCTGCGCGGTGCCATAGAAGTGTCTTGAAATGCTAGTGAGGGTATCGCCTTTGCTGACTACATGGTAGCGGGTATCCGTACCTTCTTGACTCTTTGGAGCAATGGATGCTGGTTCAGATGCCATAGAAACAAAGTTATTAGGTTGCACAGAATGTGCACTGTCCTTGCTTTGTGTGGAAACGGCTTGCAGCAATTTGACGTATTTGGTTTTTGTGGCATCCAATTCGGACGCTAGTTCCATGCGAGCCTGGTCCATTTGACGGAGCGCGTTTTTGTGGCTCTTTACGGCATTACTAAGGTCTTGGAAAGAGCGCTCTTGTGCGGTGAGCTTGCCTTGTTGCAGGGCAATGCGGTCTTCCAATTGCGCTCTTTCGCGGCTATTGGTCTCAAGTCTTCTGGCAAGATCATCTTGACGACGCGTTAACTCGCGTATGCGTAGCTCAGACTCACGGCCTTTCAGCTCGTACTGTTGCAACGCATGGCTATTTTCTCTTTGGCGTTCGTCTGCGTCTGCTAGCTGGGTTTCGAGCCGCAATCTTATCTCTATTAATTCCGCAACCTGTTGTCTTAACTCATATACGGCGTGATCGATAGCAACAGCATCCAAATCCGATGGGTCGGTGTCTGCGATCACTGCCTTAATGGTGGCCTCGCGACGGGCAATTTCTAGTTCCTCTTGCAACCCTTGGATCAGGCCATCCTTTTGAGCGGCATTACGTTCTAGAGCAGCAAACTCGGTTTGTAGCATTTCGATCTCTTGCTGCTGAGAGAGTAGAAGCAGCTTAAGTTCTTCTTCGACACTTATCTTTAGCTCTGTGGTGACGACTGATGTTTCCATAGATTCAGGGTCGGTATCTACAACAACCAGGTCTTCTTCAGCGTCATCCGAAAACTCGATTTCTTCAAACAAACCTTGTGGTGCTTTGGTAATGGAGGCGATATCAACCTCTTCGTTACCGGAAAAATCGGTCCTTAGCAACGTCCACACCGCAAGCGCAATCACAATTGCAAAGCTTATAATGCTGATGATAAGCACTTTGGTGTTAGCTGCCTCATTTCGCAGTTTCACTCTGGGGGAACTCTCTGGGGATTTGTCTGCCATAATACCGTTTCCTTGATGGGTTACTCGAGATTTCACGAGATCATCGCCAGTCAGCTCAATAAATTCAACTCGAATGTCTGAAGTAGCTAAAATACGGAGTCAACAACAAATTTGCAAAAGAAAAATCTTGATTCAGCAAGGGGGTGTGGCATAATGCGGTAAAAACCCGGTGGCCCCCTATCCACTCTCTCAGTCAACACCCCTTAAAGTGGTTTCTATGTCAGAGAATGAAAATACAAATCGCCTTGCCAATGAGAAGTCTCCTTATCTTCTGCAGCACGCGCACAATCCCGTAGATTGGTATCCGTGGGGCGAGGAAGCGTTTTTAGCTGCGAGAGATCAGAATAAGCCAATCTTCTTGTCCATAGGTTATGCTACCTGCCATTGGTGCCACGTCATGGAGCGTGAATCGTTTGAAAATGCCGACATTGCAGGAATGATGAATGATGTGTTCATCAACATCAAGGTGGATCGCGAAGAACTTCCTGAGGTCGATGCTCTTTACATGGAATTTGCTCAGAGTATGATGTCGGGAGCCGCCGGCTGGCCGCTAAATCTTGTGCTGACTCCAGAGCTAAAACCCTTTTTTGCGGCGACCTATTTGCCCGCAGAAAGTGGGCAGGGGCTTATGGGTATGAAAAGTCTTGTTAATCGTATTAGGGAAGTCTGGGCTGGGGAAGAGCGTGAGCGTGTGATGGAACAAGCCGCCAAGATAGTCGATGTCTTTGCTGATAGCATTCATGTTTCGGGAGAGCAACTACCGGAAAGGCATCAGATAAATGCCGCAGCCGATATCTTCTTTAAGATGGCAGATCCTGTTTATGGCGGTATGAAGGGTGCTCCCAAATTCCCCATAGGTTATCAAGCTAACTTTCTTTTAGCATATGCCGTTAAATCTAAAGAAGCTCGCGCGCTCTTTCTTGTCGAACGTACATTGGAAATGATGCATCGTGGCGGTATTTACGATCATCTGGGTGGAGGATTTTCTCGCTACAGCGTGGATGAAAAGTGGCAAGTGCCTCATTTCGAAAAAATGCTCTATGATAATGCTCTTTTAGCCGATGCCTATACCCAGCTGTGGCAAGTGACACAAAAATCACTCTATCAGACGGTGGCTCAAGAAATTCTCGATTACGTTTTGCGTGACATGACTCACGCCGAAGGTGGTTTTTATTCTGCTGAAGATGCTGATACCGAAGGACAAGAGGGTCTTTTTTATACTTGGACCTTGGAAGAGATTGAGAATATTCTGGGACCAAAAGACTCTCAGCTTTTCTGCCAATATTATGACATCACCTCCAGCGGTAACTTTGAGGGGCGCAATGTCCTGCATCCAAGGCATAGCATCGAGGACTTTTCGGCTGCACGTGGACTGGATTCCAAGACTCTTGAGCAAAAATTTTCTGAGCAGCGCCGTGTATTGTGGCAGCTGCGGGATCGGCGGGTGCATCCTTTCAAGGATGACAAAATTTTAAGCTCTTGGAACGGACTAATGATTCATTCGTTGGCGCAGGCCGGAGCGGCAATGGCTAACGAAACGTATTTAGCCGCCGCGGAGAAGGCTGCACGGTTTGTGCGCAAGTATCTGTGGAAAGATGGCTTTCTTTTGAGACGTTGGCGAGATGGAGAATCGCTCTACAACGCTGGTTTGGATGAGTATGCCTATTTGATTCGTGGCTTAATTTCGCTATTTGAAGCAGGGCGTGGCTTGGAATGGCTTGAGTGGGCGATGGAGATGACCACCATTTTGGAACAAGGCTTTAAAGCACCTGAAGGGGCATTCTATCAAGCCGACGGACGGGATGACAATCTCATTCTGCGCAAAATTCAGTACTCAGATGGGGCAGAACCTTCTGGCAATGCCATGCATTGTGAAAACCTCTTGCGTCTGTATCACTTGACGTACGATGAGCACTATGTGAAGCAAGCCAAGGACATTTTGAGGGCTGTTAAGCGCTATATTGATAGCTATAGTCCTGGGTATGCATACCATTTGTTGAACATTTTGCGTTATTATGACAGGCAGACGCCGTTATTTGTGGTGGCCTTAAGCGACGATGACAAATGGAAATCTGAAATATTGCAATTGTTGACACACCGTTTCATTCCGTTTCGTAACATTGTGATCAAACGCAATAACGACAGAGAATTGGCCAGGACATTGCCTGTAGTGAATGCATACGTGCCCCTGGATGGCAAGACAGCCTTATACATTTGCTTCCAAGGTGTTTGCAAAGAACCTATTACGGATCTTGCTGCCATGGTTCAAGCCGTGCACGCGCTATAAAGGGGATTTTATGGTATTCGCTGTGGGTGCTGCTCCATAAGCGTCCTATTGAAACGCCAGCAGAGCCGCCAACTCGGGCGCATCGAGTGCCTTTAGTGCCTGTTAGGACAACCTATCTTTCGAGTAAACTATTTACCGGAACGGTGATGGAGCTGAGTTTAGTTGGATTGATATCAGCAGGCCACCAATTGCATTGTGCCTATTCGCGCTGTGGTTTTGGTGTGTTTGCTAGCTTTGATCTATTTCAAATGGCTATTTTCACAATCATTTCCGCGTCTGCTGGTTACTACATATTTAGACGCACGAACCTGTTGCCAATTTAATAGTAGGAAGCGACCAAAAGGACGAAATGGACATAAGAGACTAAAAATAAACGCCCTGCATATCTTTTTTGTCGCTTTATTTGAGATGTCATGGCTGGCAATGAAGCTAAGGGCCTGCCCTTGGCAAGTT
>CAYTFC010000068.1:0-17884 GCA_964436955.1 uncultured bacterium
CAACATTATGCCTCTCGGCAAGAGATCACTCTTGCCGTCGAGGCACACTGCTGCACCTGATATATCGCTATGAGCGCTAGATGAAGTTTTGGTAGCAATCAGGGTCTAAGACCCTGATTGCTTTTTGACAAGGAAAGATCCTTGTCTTCCAATCAATCCTACGTATCTGAATTCAAATTCAATGACTTGTGCGGCAAGTTTTGGTAGCAATCAGGGGCTATGCTCTAAGCTTGCCGGTCCAGCCAAGTTTTGTACGCAGGGTGGAGAAGTAGTCATGGCGATGAAGACCCACGAGTCGGAATAGACGTTGCGATGGACGAACAAAAAAAACTTCGCCGGTTTGGATGCTAAAGCGGGAAATGCCATCAAACATGACTTCGATGGGATCATGTTCGCTAAGGTACTGGATTTGTATTTCGTTCTCTGGAAGGAGGACGATAGGTCTGTTGGAGAGGGTGTGTGGGCTAATCGGGGTGATTACCCATGCTTTGAGCTCAGGCGTCAGAATAGGTCCACCAGCAGCTAGCGAATACGCTGTAGAGCCACTGGGAGTGGAGATAATGATACCATCAGCCGAGAACGTATTTAAGTAAAGGCCATCCACATGTACGCTAAGATCGACTAGACTGGGATTTTGAGCGCGGTGGACAGCCATTTCGTTGATGGCAAAATGGCTTTTACCATCTACGGTTTCGCCCTGCATCATGATGCGATTTTGGATATGATATTTGCCATCCAAGAGGTCTTGAAGACTGGGATAGATATCGGTGAGCGGTACGTCAGCAAGAAATCCTAGGCTGCCAAGATTAATCCCCAAAATGGGAACATCCAGATTACTGTGACGGTGCACGAGTTGGAGAATTGTTCCATCACCCCCTAGGGAGACCAAAAAGGAGATGTCTTTGGGGTCAACGCTTGAAAGAGGTGCTAGGTTTAAATCAATAGCTTCAGAGTCTTCTACAACAAGTTTGACGTTGCGCGATGTGAGGTACTCGCGAATGCCAACAGCGATATTTTTGCTTTGAGTCTTCTGCGTATTAGGAAATAGCGCGATGATCATAGCACAGAGGGTTCTCTTCGGTTTAATAAGCTTCTGCGGATGGAGTTAGCAATCTTCTCTGGAGTCAATCCAATTTCATTGAGTAGCTCACTATGGGAACCCTGCTGGACGAAAGTTTCAGGTATCCCTAAGTTAGCCACTTGGATATTGGAATAACCATTAGTCATCAGGAAGTTGTTAATGACCGATCCTAGACCAGTTTGGAGGCTGTGTTCTTCAATAGTTACAATTTGGTTATGGGTCACGAGCAACTGGCATAACAGTTCGGTGTCGAGAGGTTTGACAAATACAGGATCGAGAATAGTAGCCTCTATCCCATCACCAAGAAGGAGCTCTCTTACTTGCTGGGCTAGGTAACACATGTGTCCTAGGCCTATTAATAGGATATTTTTGCCTTCGACAAGCACTTCACCGCGCCCGATCTCTCGCCTCTGGAGTGGACCTTCAGGCTCTTCTGCAGCAAGGTTAGGATAGCGAATGGCGGTGGGGCGTCCATAGGTAAAGACGGACTCCAGGAGCTCAATGAGCACTTTGCCGTCACGAGGTTGGCAGATCACCATGTTGGGCATTCCATTTAAGAAACCAATATCGTAGATGCCATTTGCCATTGCTCCATCGCCGCCAGCCAGACCAGCGCGGTCTACAGCGAACACGACGGGGAGGCCTTGCAAGCACACGTCATGGTAGACGTTGTCTAAGGCTCGCTGGAGGAAGCTTGAATAGATGCAGTTGATGACCTTCATGCGGCTTCCATAAGCTAGGCCGCCTGCAAACGTTACCGAGTGTCCCTCTGCAATTCCAACATCAAAGCAGCGATCAGGGAATTTCTTCATCATGTCGTCCAGGCAAGAACCCGCTGACATTGCTGGAGTCACCGCCACAAGACTTGGATCGTTCTCAGCCATTTTTAGAACGTGTTCTCCAAAAATTTTTGGGAATGTACGCTTGCTGGAGGTTAGGGGATGGAATTTACCGGTTGTGATGTCAAAGGGGCGGGCTCCATGGTAAGGTGTGGGATTGTTCACAGCTTCTTCCATGCCTTCGCCTTTGCGTGTCAACACATGCACTAAAACAGGCCATGTAAGGTTTTTAGCGCCCTCGAGAACATCGATGAGCTTTTTGATGTCGTGGCCATCAATGGGGCCCAGGTAGGTCACTCCAAAATGTTCAAAGAACACTGCTGGGCTTACCAAATTTTTCATAGACTCGGCAAAGCGATGTCCCTGTCGGGATAGCAAGCTTCCTACAGTAGGGATTTTTTGAACCAGCGCATCGAGCTCTTGATGCAGCTTAGTCGAAGTAGGGTTGGAGAGCATACGGCTTAAAATATGCTTCACGCAGCCGACGTTTTGCGAAATGGACATGTTGTTATCATTCAAGACAACGATGAATTTCTTTAAGTCACGGCTCATATTGTTGAGCGCTTCCAGCGTCAAGCCGCATGTCAGAGCCGCGTCACCTAAAATAGGAACTATGTATTCATGGCGTTGCGAAAGGTCTCGGTTTTTGGCCATACCTAAAGAAATGGATAGTGCTTGCCCCGCATGGCCAGTGTGAAAGTGGTCATAAGGTGATTCTTCGGGATTGCAAAAGCCTGACAATCCTTTGTACTGACGCACGGTTTTAAATTCTTCGCGGCGGCCTGTGAGGAGTTTGTGTGGGTACGTTTGATGACCAATGTCCCAGATAAGCTTATCTTCAGGGCAGTCAAAGACATGATGCAAAGCGATCGTTAGTTCAACAGATCCTAAGTTGGATGCAAGGTGGCCGCCATTGACCGCCATGACTTCGATGATGCGTTTACGAATGTCCCCTGCCAGAGATTCTAGTTCGGTCAGATTCAGCTTTTTGACATCGTCAGGGCTGTTGATCTGGTCAAGCAGTGATGTCATGTGAATACTCCTGCACCATGAAACTTGTGTCTTTAACTATTTAATTGTATTCGGGTTATACCACGAGCGGATTGAAACGGGGCTTTGGCAAGGTCGAAATTCTTCATTTCAACCCGCTCGTGGTATAAAATCTGTCGTAGTTGGTTTTCCATCTGCACCCAGAAGAAGATCTCCCGATCGATTTTTTATCAGCGTTTCCACACGACGTTCTGCCTCGCTTAAACGCTTATTACAAAGGACGATCAGTTGATCGGCTTCTTCAAATAACTTTAAGGACATGTCTAGAGGGGCTTCGCCAGAATTCATTTTTTCTAGGATTTCTTCGAGACGTTCAAAAGCCTTTTCAAAAGAAAGATCGGCGCAATTAGTTGCGTTCGCAGGTTGAGTCAATGGGCCTCCGTCTCCGAAATCATAGCCTTCGCGCTGCCATCGGATAGCATAATCTTCACATGCGCACCGCTTTGAAGGACTTGGACCGAGTTTATAATCGAACCATCTTTTTCCGAAAAGAGAATACTAAAGCCACGTCTAAGGAGTTTTTTGGGATCAATACTTTCCAGGGCTGATTGTAAGTGACGCAAGCGTTCGATGCGCAAATCAAAAGTGCGTGTCCACGCATTATTTAAACGTTGTCTTAGCATGACAGGGTCAAATGGACGCCGTTTAATGGCAAGTTGAATGGAGGATTGTAAGGCTTGATCAAGCGATGTTAATCTTTGGCGCAAATGTCGAATTTGGTTGGACGGCCGCAAAGTCATAGCTTGTCGTTCTAGCGCATTAAGCTGAAAACGTCGTTGCTTGAGTCGGATTTCCATATATTGATCGATGCCTTGCCGTATGTCATCCAAGCGTTGCATCCAGGAGCCCAGCAGCTTGCTTGGAGAAGAGAGAACCGGTTGACGCATGACATCTTTAAGACGCTGTCGATAGCCTTTTAGCTGTTGTGACAACGCTTGAATCATTCTTTTACCACATTGCTCTAGATAGGTGATATGATGTTCACGTTCAGCAATCACCAACTCTGCCGCTGCTGAGGGGGTTGGGGCTCGGACGTCGGCAACAAGGTCGGCTATCGTGACATCTGTTTCATGTCCTACTGCGCTGATGATAGGGATGCGACTGTGAAAAATAGCTGACGCTACAATTTCTTCATTAAAAGCCCACAGATCTTCAATGCTGCCCCCGCCTCTGGCAACGATAATGACATCGACCAAATCGTGAGCGTTAAATTCATTAATCGCATGGGCAATCTCTTGCGCCGCGCCGTCACCTTGTACCTTAACAGGGTTTAAAACTAAGTGAAAGCAGCCATAGCGGCGAGTTAAGACGTTAATAATATCCTGGATGACCGCTCCGGTGGGACTTGTCACCACTCCAATTTTGCGAGGAAAGCGCGGTAGAGATTTTTTATGGCTGACATCGAACCATCCGCTTTGATGCAGTTTTTGCTTGAGAGCTTCTAGCTTGAGCAGTAGTTCTCCCAATCCAGCCAAATGCATTTCGCGGATGACAAGCTGATAGCCTCCGCGCGGAGGATAAACATTTAATTCTGCCCGCACCACGATATGATCACCATCTTTGGGGGCATGCCGCAGATGAAGGGCTTCGCCGCGAAACATGACGGCGGTAATTTGAGCGTGATTGTCTTTCAAAGAAAAATAGAGATGACCTGATGCTTGTCGCTTGAAGTTGCTCATCTCTCCTTCAACACAAACGAGGGGAAAGGTAGCTTCTAAGCTCAGTTTAATCGCTTGAGTCAGTTGAGAAACCGACAATATTGGAAGGTCTGGAACGTGACGTGCGTTCGAATTCATGGCAGTAAACTACCAACGTGTTCTTTTGATGTCCAGGCTGGAAAGCGTCGAAAGAAATAAACAGCGGCACATGGAGAGCGCTTCTGCCGAGGCTGCCCTAAATGTGTTTAGCTTAAGTTTCAATGGGAGGTCTTCCCCCAAACATTGAACACTCCTCATAATTTTCTACAGGTCGATCAATGCCTAGAAGACCCTGATTGAGATCGCATTTACAGAAAGAATGTTACACTACCACCAGCCCCCCATGTTCTAGCAAGCTTCGAACTGTATCAATTTTTTTGAGCCTAATAGCTAGTAATAGAGGGGTTTCGTCAATGCGATTAAGGGCGTCTATACTTGCGTTATTGTCTAAAAGGAGTTGAACCAACTGACTATCTGCAGAATTAATGGCCCTATGGAGAGGGGTGTTGCCGCTTTCATCACGAACATTTATATTGGCTCTCTCCTCTATAAGCTGTTTAACTAATTTAATGTCGTTGTCTTGAATAGCTCTTGTTAAATGAGTAAGTCCATCGTTACCCAGGCGGTTTAAATCACTTATATGCAGGGAAATTTTTTTGGCAACGTAGTTTGTTAAAAAACAACAAATGGAAGAAGTAATTGTGATAATAGAGCGTTCAGTTAAATTTTGAATGTCATTAGATGAAAAAGGGGCATATAGCAGGCCTGCCAATCCAATGCCTATAGCCAATGCATAAAGTGCTGCATCTGGACCTGATTTTGGTATGTAGTTATTTATATTTAACCCCAATGACATCATGCTCACTGCAGTAGTAGAAATTAATATTTTTGGAATGTCTATATTTGAATAAACACAACTAAAGTAAGTGTCCATTAAAATATCCTTAGTTTTGACTTGTTAATATTACTTAGATATTAAGTTAAATATGCGATTTTATATATTTACAGTTTTTGTTTGTTGAAATTATTATATAATAATGCAGAATAAAAATAAAGCTATTTTTTTGTAAATTTGGGTTGACTTATACGGGCGAGGATGGTAGAATTATTTAGTAAATAAGCCTTATGAGGTAGCATGTTTTTGGTTAACTGGCTAGCTTCCACAAGTCTTGTACAGCGGTTGGGATGTTTCCCTTCGGCTGAAGCTGCTGATGGCTGCGCTTCTGTACTTGAAAAGCCCTTGAAGCGAGAGGAAGACCTTGCCATTGGAGAGCAGAAAAAGCTCTCTCGGATTAAAGGTCTTTGGCATAATGTTGCTAGTGAACTTGGTGTTACAGACCTTGAAAATGTACGTTTTGCAGTTCAAGATGATGGCGAATCCACAACGTCTGTGGCTGTTTGGCACGAAGGCTCTCCAACAATTATCATTCCTTTTTCTTACCTTCAGCAAACCGTCATTTTGGATGATGAAGACCGTCGCGATGACTTTGATTCTAAAGAGTGGGCTATTTGGTCGCAGTTTTTAGACCGTTGCCCCGACCAAGTTCCCGATATGTTCACATATGCTGAGCAGTTTTCCCATCAGATCTCCGTTAAGAAACTTCGCAAGTTGGCCAATAGATATGGCAAATACCTATCGCAAATAGAATTTGAAGCAGAATTAGCCCATGAATTCGGACATATTCAAGCCCGCCACTTAAATCCAACCCACGGAAGGCGATTGGGAGCTATGCTGCGGTCCTTTGCGTCTATCGCATTGCCTTGGTTAGCTACAGCTGCTGCTGGGCTGTTAGCATTTGCTTTGCGTGACTTTTCTGGCAGCCTTGATTTAATCCTTCCTGCACTATGTGGTTTGGGTGCAGGAGCCTGTGTGCGCGGCTTTTTCAGTGAGCGCGTGTTACGCGAATCCGTAGGTTTTGTGCGTCGGCAGTGGGAAAAGGAAGCGGATGCCATTGCTTCGACCTCGCAAAGAATGTGCAAAGGCAATGTGCGTTTGTATAAGAAAGATATTCTTCTTAGCATCGTTCAGGGCGGCAACATAGATGGTGTTGTGCGTCGTATTTTCGAAGATGCGGAGCATCATCCCTCAGATGGATCTCGTTTACGTTTCTTTTTAGGGCGCCTTCAACGGCACAAACGTCCTATTCAATCCCAAGTTTTGGGTTAAAATACTCCCTTTTCCTTGAATTTCATCTGCGTACAGCGTATCCTTTGTTTTTTTATTATGGATGCTTCGCATGGCAACAGCAAACCGTGAAACTTTCATTGTCGGTAACTGGAAGATGTTCAAGACTTCCAGCGAAGCTGTCGCATATATTCGTGCACTGACTCCGCTAGTAAAAGACGCCATAGATCACATTGGCCTCGCCGTGTCCTTTACATCTCTAGAAGCTGCTGCGTTAGTCTCGCAGGGGAGTAATGTGTTAATTGGGGCACAGAATGTCCATGATGCCTCTGAAGGAGCGTTCACGGGTGAAATTTCAGCAGCGATGCTTAAGGCTTCGGGCGCACAATTTGTAATTATCGGCCATTCGGAAAGGCGTCATGTCTTCAAAGAAGACGATCAGTTTATCAATCGTAAAGTACATCGAACGCTGCAGGAAGGCATTAGACCATTGTTCTGTCTGGGCGAAAGCTTAGCCCAGCGTGAGAGTGGAGCTACTCACGAGATATTAGCCGAGCAGCTACAAAAGGGTTTGGCAGGCATAAGTTCTGATCAAGCAGCCCCTCTTATTATCGCTTATGAACCCGTTTGGGCCATTGGCACCGGTAAAACAGCAACACCAGATGTCGCGCAACAAGCGCATCATTTCATTCGTGAATGCTTAAGCGATTTGTGGAGCGCCGATGTTGCTAATCGTACCGCCATCCTATATGGTGGTTCGGTGACCCCATCGAATGCAACAGTATTGATGGCTCAAGTGGATATCGACGGTCTGTTAGTTGGACGTGCGGCATTAGAAGTTGATAGCTTTACACAAATTATTCACCATCACTCATTAGTATCGGGTAGTTAAAGATGAGTTTTCTTTATTATTTGGCAATGGTCCTATTTATGATCCTCAGCGTCGTATTGTGCGGCGTGATTCTTGTTCAAGAGAGCAAAAGCTCAGGCTTAGGCGCTTCTTTTGGTGGGGATGCTGGGGAATCTATTTTTGGTACCGCAACAGCCGACGTGCTGAAGCGATTTACTGCGTGGTTGGTATTGATATTCTTCGTGTCATGCGTGGTATTATCGCTTTGGACAGAAAGCATGGGGCGAGTCAGCGTGGGCGGTTCACCGTTTCTCATTGAAGATGGCGGACCCGTACATTAAATTTGTGATTGTATCGCCGCTTCGCCGAAGCGGCAGTTTGATTTGTATTGTCGCTTAAATTTGCGATTTCGGCGAAGCGGCGCTACAATCGCAAAGTGACGCGAAGCTGGGTTGTAACCGCAAAGTTGCCGCTACAAGCGTCTACTCAACGTTTTTAGGGCGCGCTCCCATTGCTTACGCTCTTGTTTGGAACAGCGATCGATCATCAACACGCCATTAATATGATCATTTTCATGCATAATAATGCGAGCTGGTAAGCCTCTTAAGGTTTGTTCAAAGCTATTTCCTTCCAAATCTATGGCCTGCACTGAAATTCCTACTGGCCGAACAACTTCTGGGTATATTCCTGGAATAGAGAAGCAGGCTTCAGGTCGACTCCAAATTTCTTCTGTAGGATTGGATAGCTGAGGATTGATATAAATATACACTTTGTCTCCATGAGTTAGCGTGCCGTCTACTTCTTCTTCTGGAAAGCACGCTACAAACAGGCGTATGGAATGGCCAACTTGGGGCGCTGCAAGTCCTAAACCATTGTGTTTGTTAACCCAATTCACCATTGCCGCTGCTAGTTCGCGCACCTCATCCGTTATCTCGGCTATAGAGGCGGCTTTTGTACGTAAAATGGGATTTCCATAATAGGTTAGGTTTAAATTCATAACGCACCACCTTTATGTGAATAATTATACTGGAATAAAATTATAAATTATATAGTTTGATTTGAGTTTGATTTCGAGTTATAATAGTTTTATTATTACCAGCTATATATGAGGTGCGTTATGCAAGGCCTAAGCCTAGGTGGAAATACGTGGAATCATTCACAAGTCAACAATTCCAACGATGTAAAGGTGCATCAGTTTGAGGTGGAAAAGCCTGCAGTGGAGGAGCAAACGGAAAGAAAGCCCATGTCTCAAGAGCACATAGCTATAGCATCTCGTGTTGTTGCCCTTACCATTGCTGCACAATCATTCGCAACTGAATTGGAAAAAGCCACCGCTCCCCAAGCGTCAGATACTCTCTTGACAGAACAGCCCACTAAAAAGAAGAAAGACTTAGGACTTATTGGTCGTATTAGGCAAAAACTAAGTCCACGTTCTGGCCGTAGCGCGGAAAAAGCTAGCAATAAAGCCTCAAATTTAGGGGAGCTGAATAAAGCTCCCGCCACTGATAATGTTGAGCCGACTAGGAGGAAAAACTTCTTTGCGCGCCTACTTCATACAGGAGGTTCTAAGGCCCGTAATGCGGAGCAAAGCCAGCAAAACAGTAACATTGAGAAATCTCGAAGAGGCCTTTTCTCACGATCTAAGAAGACCAAAAAAAGTGAAGCGCCTGCAGCAATTCAGGCTAATTCCCCACCCCTTGCCGTGACAGCTCAACAAGTACGCGACAACATAGATAACTTTCGGAAGAATGTTATGGATAATAAAGAAAATGTGTTGCCAAGGCTTGCGACAGAGGCTACCGCTATTCTGCAAAGGGTAACTAGTGGGGAGGACAAGGCTCAGCAGGCGTTAGAAGACTTGTTTCGTTCTACTCAAAACATGTGTGTTAAATCAGATAATGAAGTGATATTCGATGGGCGTGAATTTGCGGCAAATCACAGGGGCCAAGATCGAGCAACAAGTCAGAGTGATTTATTTAAAAAAATGTTTGAATGTTACGGCAAGCTGGGTGATCCAGACGTAAAAAAACTCGTAAATGAGATAAAAACAGAACATTTTGAAAACAAAACTATTACTCAAAATGAGGCTTCAAAACTGGGTATAGAGATCTTCAATAAAATTGGAACGCAAGATGGTGCAGGGGCGAAGAAGCTTTTAGATCTTATAGCTTTTGGGCGTCAAGCTTTATGGAGAGGCGGACCTCAATCGTTCCCCGCGAGTCCGAACCGTAGTAGGGAGCCGGGGGTAGGTGTTCCTGTAGATGTTGACTTTCATAAGGACGGTTCTATTGATTTCAGTTACACGCTAATATGGGACCAGCGAGCCCAAAGCTCAGACTTAGATGAGAAGAATGCGGCAATAAACTTCAAGTTTGGCACTTTTACGTGTAACGGAGAGATAAAATTTAATAAAGAGCGCAATGTAGAGGCTTATGATTTTAATTTAGAATCAACCTTTGATGAAAACAAAATGGAACAGGCGATACAAATAATCAATGAAAATAAATCTCCAAGGGATAATGTCAATTTGAGGAATCTCCAAATGATAAGCTGACGGGACGATGAAAGTCTGGTAATGTGTCGAACTCGGGATTACAGCCTGTCTCTGGCCTAGCGTTCTTCGCTTTCAAAATAAAGATATGTAAGCTATGCTGCGCGAATTAGGGTACTTAGCCCTTACGCACAATATCTTACAGAGAGAAAAGCGAATGAGTGCCGATGAGCTAACGACCCTAGGCTGTGCAAATCCTTCTATTGTCGAAGATATTTACCTTAAATTTCAGGCAAATCCTAACGCGGTGGACCCCTCATGGCGCGAACTTCTTGAGCGCTATGACAATGATGTAGATCGTACGGTGGTGTCGTTAGGACTCCGTTCCGGCGACCAGTCCATGGCTGGAGATTTGCGCATTTCGGACCTTATTTCAGCTTACCGCACCTATGGACACTTGCTTGCAGACGTCAATCCAATCGCGACGCGAGCCATTCAAGAACCTCACGAACTCAAGCTAGCGACTATTGGTTTTCGAGAGGATGAGCTTTCGCAGCATTTTCCGACGCGAGGATTGCTTTCTACTGAAACAGCTCCCTTAAGTGAAATCATTGATACGTTGCGTCAAATCTATTGCCGTCAGACGAGCGTGGAGTATATGGGCCTTCAAATGCCCGAAGTGGAGCAGTGGCTGCAACAACATATCGAGCCAACTCGATTCCAAACGGATCTTGCGATCGAAGATAAAAAACAAATCCTTGATTATCTCAATCGTTCCGAAATTTTTGAATCCTTTCTGCATACCAAATATGTGGGTCAAAAGCGCTTCTCTTTAGAAGGTGGCGAAACGCTTATACCCATGCTGAACGCTGTTATTGAGCGGGGATCGAATCTAGGTTTACAAGAATTTGTGTTAGGAATGGCTCATCGTGGTCGCTTGAATGTGTTATGCAATATTTTGCATAAATCCTACGCAGAGATCTTTTCGGAGTTTGAAGAGGGATATATTCCTGATTCTTTTGAAGGGAGTGGCGACGTCAAGTACCACCGGGGCTTTGAAGCGCAATTTCATAGTTCCAAGGGGCACGAAGTGGGCGTAATGCTTATGCCTAATCCGAGTCATTTGGAGTCGGTTGATCCCGTGGTCGAAGGTTGGGTGAGGGCACGGCAGGCGCAGTGTTCTGTTGGCGATGGCAAGGATAAAATCCTGCCTATCTTAGTTCATGGAGATGCATCCATTGCGGGTCAGGGCGTGGTCTACGAGACGATGCAGTTATATCGTTTGCCGGGCTATGATAATGGTGGCACCGTTCATATTATCATTAACAATCAGATTGGCTTTACGACTCTTCCTAAAGATGCGCGTTCCACACGTTATTGCACCGATATTGCACGTACATTTAGCGCGCCGGTTTTTCACGTCAATGCGGAAGATCCAGAGGGTTGTATCTACGCGACGATGTTGGCAGTGGAAATGCGTCATCGTTTTCATTGCGATGTTTTTATTGAGCTGAACTGCTACCGCAAATACGGGCATAACGAAGGGGATGAACCGGCATTCACTCAGCCTTTGGAGTATGCCTTAATTCGAAAGAAGAAGAGCATCCGCGAAATCTATCGCGATCAGTTGGTCAGTCAGGGACTTCTGGAGCGCCACTTAGCGGAGCATGCCGAAGCCGAATTTCTAGCTTCGCTACAAGCAATCAAGACTTCTATTGAAGCGAGCGTGAAGCAGGGGCACGTTGTCACCAAGTCGCCCAAGATGCGGCCTAAGTTCGATCCATTTGCAAAGATTGCCACCGCGGTTTCTGCAGAGGAGCTGCGCGATGTTGCTAAGGCCTTCTGTATGATTCCCAGCGATTTTAACGTGCATCCTAAGCTAAAGCGGTTGATTGACGATCGCTTGGCGATGGCATCTGACAAGCGCGATGCTCCGGCGATGGATTGGGGTATGGCCGAGCATCTTGCGCTCGGCACTCTGCTTTGGGAAGGACATCATGTGAGGTTGACTGGGCAGGATAGTCGAAGGGGCACTTTTAGCCATCGTCATGCCATGTGGATGGACCAGATCAAAGAGCGAAAGTATTTCCCTCTTAGCCGTCTGAAGCCTGGCCAAGGGCGGTTCGACGTATTTAATTCCCCGCTATCGGAATATGCAGCCCTGGGCTTTGAATACGGTTATTCCGCAGCAAATACGAAGGCTCTGGTTTTATGGGAAGCACAGTTTGGCGATTTCAGCAATGGCGCTCAGATCATCATCGATCAATATATCGCGCCTGGTGAACAGAAGTGGGGCTTACATGTTCCAATCACTCTGTTGTTACCACATGGTTATGAGGGACAAGGTCCCGAGCACTCTTCCGCACGTATGGAGCGTTTTTTATTGCTTTGTGGAGACCAAAATATGCAGGTGGTTAATCCCACCACTCCAGCCCAGCTGTTTCACCTATTCCGACGTCAAGTATTAATGGAATCGCATAAGCCGCTGATTGTATTCACTCCCAAAGGGCTTCTTCGCCATCCCGCATGTGTTAGCTCCTTTTCAGATCTGACTCATGGCGCGTTTCAGACGATGATCGACGATCCTACAGCTCCTACAAATGCGACGCGACTGGTGTTTTGCTGCGGGCGCGTCTATTATGACCTTATAGCAGCGCGCGAGGAGCGTAAGGTCACTGATTTAGCCATCATTCGCATCGAACAGCTCTATCCATTCGATGCAGCGCGCTTGAAGTCTGTTGTGGAGAAATATACCAAAGTCAATAAGTATTATTGGGTTCAAGAGGAACCTAATAACATGGGTGCGTGGAAGTTTATTCGCTACCGCTTACGCGATGTGATAGGTAAGGGCGAAGAGCCGGTTTACGTGGGACGTGAGTCCAGTGCCTCTCCCGCAGTGGGGTCGTACGCTCTATCGAAACGAGAGCATGCCGAAATGATCAAAGCAATTTTTGGGTGAAATTTTTATGAAACACGACATTAAAGTCCCGCCGATGGGAGAGTCCATCAGCGAAGCCACGATTGCCCAGCTAATGAAGGCGAGTGGAAGTAGCGTGGGGATGGACGAAGAAATCTTGGAGCTAGAAACTGACAAGGTCAATCAAGTCCTGCATGCCCCGGCAGCTGGAATACTGACGCTTTCGGTTAAGGTTGATGATGTAGTAAAAATTGGCGATGTGATCGGTTTTGTGGAAGCTCAACAGGGAGCTGCTGCTCCAGGTCCCGAACCAACTCCCGCTCCGGTAGTGGAAGCTCCTACTCCTCCCAAACCCAGCGCACCCGCACCAGCTGCCCCGCAAATAAGTGGCTTTTCCGCGCGGCAAACGAAAGAGGATTTTGTTGCCGACGTCAAAGCCCCGTCGGCCCCCGTTCCATTGCATAAACCCATCGTTCAAAGGGAAAAAGGGTCGCGTCCAGAACGTCACGTGAAAATGAGTAAAATCAGACGTGTTATCGCGCGTCGCTTAGTGGAAGCTCAGCAGACAACCGCGATGCTAACGACATTCAATGAAGTGGATTTGGGCGAAGTAATTGCCTTGCGAGAGCGTCACAAAGAGACATTTCAAAAGCAACATGGCGTGAAGCTAGGCTTTATGTCCTTCTTTGTTAAAGCGGTTGTAGCGGCGCTAGAAGTCACGCCAGAATTAAATGCATACATCGATGGCGAGGATTTGGTTTATCGCGACTACTATGACATTGGCATTGCTGTGGGGACTGATCGTGGTTTGGTAGTGCCTGTGGTGCGAGGATGCGACACACTTTCGTTCCATCAAGTCGAAGAGGAAATCTCGAATTATGCCGTAAAAGCACGCGAGGGAGGTCTTACAGTAGACGACCTTCAGGGCGGCGGTTTCACCATCACAAATGGGGGAACCTATGGATCACTGCTTTCGACGCCCATTTTGAATCCTCCTCAGAGCGGGATTTTAGGCATGCATAAAATTCAAAAGCGTCCGGTGGTAGTGGATGACCAAATTGTGATTCGACCCATGATGTATTTGGCGTTAAGCTATGATCATCGCGTGGTTGACGGAAAGCAGGCGGTAACTTTTCTTGTGCATGTTAAAAATGTGCTGGAAGATCCTTCACGCATTCTTCTCAACCTATAGGAGACTCTTATGGCGGATCGATATGATGTTGTCGTCATTGGGGGAGGTCCTGGCGGTTACGTCGCAGCTGTGCGTGCGGCGCAGTTGGGGCTAAAGGTGGCGTGTGTGGAGAAGCGTACGACCATGGGAGGTACCTGCTTAAACGTTGGATGTATTCCCTCAAAGGCATTATTGCATTCGTCGTTGCAGTACCATTTTCTGATGGAAAACGGCAAAGATCACGGCATAATTTGTGACAATGGACGCCTAGAGCTCGCGCAAATGATGAAGCGCAAGGACGAAATTGTCACCGGACTCGTTCAAAGCGTAGCGGCTTTGCTGAGAAAACATCAGATCGATTGGATTCAAGGCATCGCCCAACTCACAGGTCCAGACACAATTACCATCGATGGCAAGCTTATCCACGCTGCAAATGTCATCTTAGCCACCGGTTCGGAATCCATTGCACTTCCTTTTTTACCCTTTGATGAAAAGCGCGTTGTGTCATCTACAGGCGCGCTAAGTTTAAAGGAAGTACCCAAAAAAATGGTCGTGGTAGGAGCCGGGGTGATTGGAGTTGAGCTCGCATCCGTATACAAACGTTTGGGAAGCGAAGTCACGATCGTGGAAATGTTGGATACGATCTGTCCAGCCATGGACCACACCATTTGCCGCACGCTTCTGTCTAGCTTGAAAAAGCAAGGCATCGAGTTTCATCTTTCCGTCAAAGTGACTGAAGGCAAAGTGACCGAAGATGGCGTCACGCTCGGCGTTGAGGTGGAAGGCAAGGTGCAGCAATTTCCTGCCGATGTCGTTTTAGTCGCTATCGGCAGACGTCCCTATAGCTCAGGATTAGGCCTCAAAGAGGTGGGCATTGCGCAAACAGCCCGAGGCTTTGTGGAAATCAACAGTCTTTTTCAAACATCATTGCCAAACGTATATGCCATTGGTGACCTCGTGGATGGAGTCATGTTGGCTCACCGAGCGTCTGAAGAAGGAATTGCCGTTGCCGAAATTATTGCGGGACATAAGCCCGTGATCAATTACATGGCCATTCCCAACGTCATCTATACAGATCCAGAAGTTGCGGCAGTGGGTTTGACGGAAAAAGAAGCCAAAGATTCTGGCATAGATGTTATGATTGGAACCTGCCTCATCCGTGGCAACGCCAGAGCGCGCTGTGTGGGTGATACAGATGGTGTGGTTAAAGTAGTAGGTGATAGGCGTTCAGGACGCTTGATTGGCTTGCATATTGCAAGCGCAAATGCTTCAGAAATGATTGGTGAAGGCGTGCTTGCCATCACTAAAAAGGCTACAGTCGAAGATGTTGCAAACGCTTCGCACGCGCATCCTACCATCTCAGAATCGATTAAAGAAGCCGCGTTGCAAGCACTTGGGAAGGCTATTCACATATGACATCTGACATGTTCGAGACGATGACGCGTCTCTTTCCCATCTGTCGTAGTTTGACCGGCAATGGCGTCCGTGACACATTTCGCATACTGCAGGAAATTGTGCCTATCGAACTCTTTGAAGTCCCTTCTGGTACGCAGGCTTTTGATTGGACAGTGCCCTTAGAATGGAATGTGCACGACGCATATGTATTGGATGCATCCGGTAAGCGTATCATCGATTTTGACAAAAATAATTTGCATTTAGTCGGTTACAGCCAACCCTTTGAAGGTTCCATGGGTTTGGAAGAACTGAACAAGCATCTCTATTCGTTGCCCGAACAACCTGATGTTATTCCCTACATCACCTCTTATTATGAAAAGCGCTGGGGATTTTGCCTTTCCCATACACAACGTGAACAGCTAACAGAGCAAACATATACCGTGAAGGTAGATACCACTTTGGCTGCTGGATCCATGACAATGGGAGAGCTCATTATTCCAGGGAAAAGCGAAAAGCAGATTTTGCTCTCGACTTACATTTGTCACCCCTCAATGGCCAATAACGAACTTTCTGGCCCCGTGTTAGCCACCTATCTAGCGCGTCGTCTGATGAAACGTGATAACTATTATACCTACCGCTTTGTGTTTGTTCCGGAGACCATCGGAGCCATTACCTATTTGAGTCGACACCGCGATTTACTGCGAGAGCAAGTGATTGCTGGCTACGTCATGACATGTGTCGGAGATCCAGGGCCCTATAGCTACCTTGAGAGTCGTTTAGGCAATACCCTTGTGGATCGTGTGACTGCGCACGTCTTTAAACATATGCAACACGAAACCAAGTGGTACAGCTGGCGCGAGCGTGGCAGCGATGAAAGGCAATATTGCTGGCCAGGGATAGATCTACCCGTAGGAGCGCTCATGCGCACCAAATATGGCTGCTATCCAGAATACCATACCTCCGCTGACAATCTTTCTTTCGTCACCTCAGAAGCCTTGGCCGAGTCACTTAAACTCTATGAACGCTGCTTAGAAGTTTTGGAATTTAATCGTACGTATCAATGTACTGTATTGTGCGAACCTCAGTTAGGACGCCGTGGACTCTATCCCACACTATCCACGCGAACCTCAGGATTAGCAACGCGGGATTTAATGGACATCATGGCCTACAGCGACGGTACAACAGATCTGCTCAGCATTGCAGACAGACTAAACAAACCGATCTGGGAACTCTATACCACCGTAAGCACACTCATAACTGCAGGATTATTGAAGGATGGTTCTCATCGTTCCTAGAGCTCACTTATTGGAGCAATTGCAGGTCGCATTGCAAGGAAGTCGGCCCTTAATTCTTCACAGCGACATCTTGCGCATAGGCATCATCGATAGCCTGAAAGATCGTGACGCCATGTGCCGCGACTATCAAGAGGTTCTTGAAGAAGTTACAGCAAGCCGCACACTACTCATACCCACATTTAACTATGACTATTGCCGGGACGGCATTTATGATGTTCAGAATAGTCCCAGTCAAGTCGGTGCATTGACAGACTATTATCGCAGAACGTTTTCGCGTGAGCGCACACATACCCCGGTCTTTAACTTTTGCATTAGAAATAATATAGGATTTACTCAGACTCCCATTGAAAATTGCTTTGGAAGGAGCTCAGCTTTTGGTCAGCTTGTAGAGTTCGATGGCTTTGTAGCATTTTTGGGAGCCGACTTTTCCTGTAATACCTTTTTGCATCATGTGGAAGAGATGTGTGATATTATCTATCGCTTTCATAAGGTGTTTGAAGGGTTTATTGTGGATGTCGATCAACGAATACCTGCTAAACTGGTGTATCGTGTTCGCCCCTTGGAACCACCTAATGCGGTGGTCTACGACTGGGATCGACTTCAGACCGATTTGGAAAGGGAAGGCATTCTCACTAGCTTTCAAGCTGGTCACGGAATACTGCGGTTGTTTCGGGCTCGCGATCTATTGGACTATTGGTTTGGGAAGATCTTGGCAAATCCCCGCTATTTACTTGTGTCGTAGGTATATCTCCTGATCCCGACTTGCTACTTCCAATACAACTAACTGAACCAAGTACAGCTTTTGATCAAACCTTCATTGGAAATAGCTAACGCTATTCCCTTAAAAAAAATCTATCAAATATACCTTACATAGTCTATAAAGTTTTAAATTAATACCGTTTTAACAGGTTAGTGAGACTATGAAGTTCATCTACAAGTGGTTAATAGCGCTTCTTTTGGCTATCGAACCCTC
>CAYTFC010000069.1:0-16535 GCA_964436955.1 uncultured bacterium
AATTCAATGACTTGTGCGGCAAGTTTTGGTAGCAATCCAATGCTGTCAACTTAAAATAAACCCTTGTTAATGCCGCTCCGGCGAAGCGGCGCTACAACGTGTAACAGAACATTTAGCGCTACTTTGTCGAATTGGCGTGGTAAATATGTTCTTTAAGTTGACAGCATTGGGTAGCAATCAGGGTCTTTGGGGTTTTCGAACCAATAACGTCTTTCTAAATCAGTGATTTACAAAACAGAAAATGCCAACCTGATTTATGCAATTACCTTCTTACGTCCCTTTTCTTTACATGCGACTTACAACTGTGTCTAACGCATTGATAAGATCACTATGCGAAGGTACTCCCCAAGAAAGCTCGTCGCGAATGCGTTCAATGACTTCTTTTTGTTGAGGATTAGCTAATTGCCAAGCATACTCAAGGGCGTCTCGGACGGACACAATATTTCCACCGCCTTCTTCAAGGTTTGTTAGTTCTGCTTGTAGCATATTTTTAAGGTTCGCACGTTCCCGATCATAAATTTTTCCTAATTCAAAGTAATCTTGGTTAGAAAATTCAGGAAATTGTACTTGTTGTTGGCCTAGGAGAGCAATATAGACTGCCGCTTGAGCGCTTCCTAGCTGATAAGCTCTTACTAAATGGAGTCCATATTGTTCGTCAAGTTGCTGTTGCCCAATACCGATGAGGCCGAGGCGAAGTTGTGCATTGGCATTGTTAGGGTTTAGAGAATATAGCCGAATTGCCTCATCAGTGTCTTCTGGATTGGGAGCCCCTTCCAAGTTTAGTTCTTTGAGTCTAGCCGCATAGTAAATGGCGTCAGGATCTTCTACTGAAAGCTCAGCGTAAAATTGTTGTGCATCTTCGTAGCGACCTGCTCGAAGGAGGTCTCCAGCTCTAAACCATGGCCTGTTATCATTCGCCCATTCCACGACTCCTTCTAAGATTTCTAGCTGTCGCTCATCGGGGTGGTCTGTGTTAAATAGGTACCCGGCTATCATGCCTTTAGCGTATTGCTCGGTTGTTTCCGCTCCTCCTCTAGAAGCCACAACAAGTGAGGCCATATTGGCGAGGAAACGTGATTGACTGGGTTGGTCTTCCGCGATTTGATCAGCTGTTCTTGATGGATCTAGGTTAGAAAGATATTCTGTTAGCTCTGGGGATACTTCAGAACTTAATATCATGAGTCCAATAGTATCCATGGCTTCCACTGGGCCCAGTGCCCCTTCTCTCGAAGCTTTGGCTGCAGCTTGAAGGTTGTCGAAAATACGCCCATATGCGCTTTCAGCGGAATTTTCCCACTCTTCTCTATCTTCCAGTGAAACATCTATGCTTCCCGGAATGCGTTTTTCATAATCGAGTAATGCCTCAACAGATATTACAGAGCCCATATTAGCCGCATCAATCAACGCCTTCAGTCCTTCTTGTTCATTGTTCATATCATGAATTAGAATCTGACCCTTTCGAAACAAGAGCTCTGGAGTTATATTGAGCATGGGGTAGTCAAAGATTTTAAGAGCATTCCCAGAATCTTCGGGAGTACCCATACCTAGTTCATGCATGCGTACTGCTAGAATTGCAGCTGATGAATCACCTAACCATGCGGCGCGTTCAAGTTTTGGGAGGGCGCCGTCGTAATTTCCTTTTTGATACCTTTCCAATCCGGCTTCATAAGTGGTTCGAGTTAGTCCTGAAGTGGCATATAGCGCTTTTGCGCGGTTGAGGTCAGTTATGGCGCCGCCGATACCATGTTCATACATATAGCCTGCTTTAGCCTGGGCGATTTGCAGCTCATTAAAATTGGCTTCCCGCATAGTGTTCATTGAATTTCTAAATTCGACTATTTGTTCTTCGGTTGCAATACGATCGAATCTTTGGCCTAGTTGCATTATTTTGGCTGTATCTGCTTCGGCGAGCAGAACATTAGCTCTTGCTATTTGTGCGTCTGTGGCGTCTTCATTTTCAATAACCGTTTGTAGAATTTCACGTGCTTGGGAAGTTTGTGCGTTCTCTCCATGATCTACAATCAGGTGGCGTGCGAGATGGAGTTTGGCATCGATACTGTGCTCTTGAGCTCTTCCCAACCAAGTTAGGAACTGTTCTAGATCTATATGTTGATTTAGGTCGCCTTGCTCGTATATTTGGGCTAGAGCTAATTGTGCTTGTGGTAAACCCTGTGTGGCCGCTAGACGATAGAGGTGAAACGCCTCCTCAGTTGCTCCCCTAGCTCGTTGGTGGTTCGCATGAATAAAGGCTGCCATGGGGTTTTGGTAGGCAATTTCGCTAAGAGTGTGTCTTAAGTTGGCATTTCTCAACTCATCTAAATCTTGATCTGTTACCTCTTTAGGGTCCATTTTTAAAATATCACACAGATCAACTATCATTTGAGTGGTCGCTCTTTGGGACGGATTTAGTTGATCGTTCTCAAGTAGTTCTTCCGCTGCTTCACGTGCTGCTTCAAGGTTAGCGCTAGTGCCATAGCCGAATAGGTAGTCTTGAGCTACGCGAACTTTAGCCGATAAGTCATGTTGTGCTAAATCTTGGGCGATCTCGTGAGCAGTGGTATGAAGCTGATCAGCATCATGATCTCCTCTTATTTCGCCTTCGATATGCGCTTTTGCTAATCGACTGCCATTCTCGGCTGCGGTATTCATCAAAGCTGCACTTTGAAGATTGTCGGGATTTCGGGCGGCACTGCAGTATTGAGCCGTGGAAAAGCCCAGGGTAGCCAAATGGCTGTACATACCGTCTAGATCTTGGTCGTTAAGATGAAATTCTTGCATTAATAGCCCATTCAATTCCTGTAGATCTCGTTCAGTGACATTTGGATTGGTTAGGGCACCGTAAAGACTATTTAGAGCAATGATTTGATTTTCACTAAGATTTTCACCGGCCATCCAGTCGCGATTATTGAAGAAAGCAGCGCCCATTTTATGGTAGGTTTTCGACAGTATAACATGTAGGTCGCCAGGTTCATCCTGGTGCCCTTCCACTTGCATACCTACTCTGGCTGGCTTAATAGTATCTCCTGAAAATCGTTGTTCAATACATGCTTTAAGGTCGACTAGATCCCGTAATTCTTCCTTACTGTTAAATCCGGCGACGTCTAGGTCGTGGCTAATACGCTCTGCTATTTTCCCGGGATTGGTCCGACCGCGGATGTGATCCCATAATAGACCCATGAATCCCCGATCTTTTTTAGTGATGCAGACTTCGCCTTTACTATTGAGTTTCCAAGTTTGTAAATCGGAAATATGAGAATACGAATTAATGCCATTTTCCATAAACTACTCCACATTAAGAATTATATAACAGTAATTATCAGATTAATAAATTAATTAGTCAATATTAGTAAAGATTAAATAGTTATTTTCTTAGTAGTCTAAGTGCATTTAGCCCTACCAAAACGGTTCCGCCTTCATGCATCACAACGGCGACCCATAAGGGGATTATACCCGCCAGTGCGGAGAGGCTGGCGACGATGATAGCGCCAGTGGCAACGCCAAGATTTTGTTTGACAATGACCTGAGTATGACGGGCTTTGGACATTAGCCAATCCAACAAGGAGAGGTCATCATGAAGGAGGACGACATCAGAAGCATCAATGGCAGTAGAACTCCCTACTTTCCCCATGCAGATGCCAACTGTGGCACGTGCAAGGGCGGGGGCATCGTTGATGCCATCGCCTACCATGGCTAGGCCACAAGCGCTAGCTAAAGTAGATACGTATTGTAGTTTATGCTCAGGCAGGAGATCGGCGTAATACTCCTCGATTCCTAGTTCTTGGGCGATTTTTCGGGCGCTTGTGACATGATCGCCGGTCAGCATCAACAATCGCCAATGCTGCGATTTGCGTAGGCCCAAAATAGTTTCACGCATCTGTGGGCGCACCGTATCACTAAAGCGAAGGAGAAAAACAGATTGTCCAAGCAGCATAATTGTAAGCAGTTCGCCGCTTTCTCTAAGTTCATCCATTCGACGTTGTAAACTATCTTTGAGAGCTTCCTCTGAAAGGCGTTCTTTAATGAATGCTAAGCGTCCAATGGCGGTTTTTTGACCATTAAATGTTGCCTCTAAGCCGTATCCAGGAACGGACTTAAAATCCTGTAGTTCTGCGGACGGTATATTTCTTTCCTGGCTAAAGCTGACGATGGCTTTAGCGATGGGGTGAACGGCATTTTTTTCCATGGCGGCTGCAACAGAAATGGCTTGGTTGATATCTCCTGAGTTTAGCGCTTCGATCCCTAAGCAGGTTAGATTTCCCGTTGTGAGTGTACCAGTTTTATCAAAGGCGATCGCGTGGCAACTGGCTAGTGCGTCGAGCGTGATTCCGCCTTTAAGCAGAATACCCTGTTTTGCGCAGACGCTAACGGCACTTAGATAAGCGATAGGGATAGCCAAAATAAGGGCGCAAGGAGAGGCTGCTATTAAAAAAGCTAAAGAACGATAGAGGGATCCCTCCACGCCAAGCACATCGATTCCCAAAGCGAATGGCATGCTCATTGTGAAAAACAGGGCTAGTAAAATTATGGACACAGCATAGCGTTCGCTAACTTTGTCAAACCAACGTTGAAGCTGTGGACGAGCTTCCTGTGCCTGTGTGACCAAGTTGACAATGCGCGCTACGGTAGAGTCGGCACTGGTGTGGGTGACCTTTACTGTTAGCACGCCATCAAGGTTAAGGGCTCCGGCAGCGACGGCATCGCCAATGTTCTTTGGAACGGGGATGCTTTCTCCAGTTAAGTGAACTAAGTTTACCGTAGAGGCACCCTTAGTTACCTTTCCGTCAAGCGGGACAACTTCGCCGGCCTTCACCAAAATCGTGGTGCCTACGGCTATATCTGCCACAGCACGATCGATTGTTGTTCCGTCCTCTTTGAGGACGATGGCCTTGCTGGGAGAAAGCTTTTTTAAGCCGCTAATAGAACCTTTAGCTTTGGCTGTAACCGCATCCTCAATAGATCCTGACAACGCAAACAAGACTAATAGTAAGCCTCCCTCAAATCCGCTGCCGATGAGCACAGAAGAAAAGGCGGCCAAGGTCATCAACACGTCGATATTGATCTGGAGATTAGCCAAATCTTCGATAGATTCTATGAGTGATGGGACGCCCGCAAAGAAATAGACGAGCACCAGCAAAAGGTAGGACAGCGGAATCATTTCAGGAACGAAAAATAATCCGAAGGAAGTCGTGAGTAGTCCAGCAGACAGCAAAGATACTTTTAGCGGGATATTGACTGCCCAAGGGCGCGAGGCAGGAGTAAGAAAGGGACTGGAACTTTCCGCTAAACCTAGTTCGAAGAATTCGTCGAAAATAACGACTTTATGAACGCGCTGTAATCCTGAAGAATTACTCCCCATAGCCCAACCACGCTAGCAAAAAGTGAGTGAAACTAAACGCTACAACAGCGATTCCTATATTCCATACTACAGCGGGGATGATGCGATTGCGCTCTAGATAAGCGGAGACTCCTGCTGCAGAACCAATAACGATGAAGACTCCAAAGAAGATCCCATAGGCCGGCGATAGCCATGCAGTGAGTACGCAAAGAAGCCCAGCAATAAATGCTCCGATCGCAGCACCTAAGCCTTGCTTGAGCGGGTGCTCATACACCTCGAGGGATAATCCGAGCTCTTCCTCCACCATAACCTTTAGCAGGCGGTCGCCATCTGACATGAGGACATCCACCACATCTTCCAGCAGTTTTCCTTGGAAGCCTTTGGCTTCATATAGCACCGTCAGCTCGTCGCGCTCCTGTTGGCGATGGTGCTCAATTTCCCAGCGTTCCTCCGCCATGATGCGATGTAAGCGCTCTAACCGTGTCCATTGCAGCCAGGCGCTCCGTCCCATTTTCCAGATGAGCCAGCCGCAGGCGACAACAGCCATTATTTTTACGATATCGTGAGAGGGAATAGCGAGCTGCACCAGAATTGACCAAAAAATTAGCAACAAAAGGCCTGTTTCGCGGGCAGCATCTGCAGCAGCCGAAAAGTGTCCGGGTGTCTCGCTACCATGAGATTCTGAAGAGGCTAAAATCCCTTTAGCCTGTGCTTCTATCACGTGCTCTAATGCTGTTTTGTCCTTAAAGTGAGCGGAGTCAGCCATGTATACCTCATACGTAAAAATTATCCTATTCTCATTTCCGGCGCTAGTTTTACTTTTTCATCAATAATACAATCTAAAAAAGTTATTAAATTTAGAACTAATGATATAATACTATTTATTTGATAGGAGCTTTTATTATGAGACCTATTGTGCCTAAATCTCAAACAGCCGCAAATCCCATAATATCCACAACTGTCGCCCCTACTACTAATAAGAAAGAGCCCGTAAAATACATGGGCCCTCTTGGACATGAGACTATTAAGAGCACCATCCCCCATAGTAATACTAATGTTTTGCCGGGCGGTATTCAGAGGCTACAGCAATACGAGGGGATGTCCAGAGCATCCGAGCCGGTTCTTTCGCCTCAACCCGTACAGAGCGCTATAACAGGCCACGATATTTTGACGGCCACTTTTGAACATAAAGGGAAAAAAGTGGCAGAAGAAGTTGTTAATCGCATAGAAACCACACAGCTAGTTGTCAACTCCTTTAAAGATCGTCTTGCTTACATCGATCGTCAAATTAAGCAAATGGATCCATCGCAAGCTGCGGTTTTAGCAAATCTAGAGGATGAAAGAAAATTTATCGAAAAAACAATGCATTTAGCCAAAACGCAGAATAACGCAGGTAATACATGGGTGGGTAGCGGCGCATACCGTCGTCTGATCGCTGACAAAGGTAGCGTTGAAGAGGCTAAAAATCACTACGTTCCAGCCTGCGTGAACTTACGTTCGCAAGCGGTGAAATTTGCAGATGGCGAGGTTGCAAATAGCTTAAATAGAGGCGGAGCCGCTACGGATCATCGAAATGGTGCTGTAAGTCTTGCCGAAATGAAAGAAGTAGCTCCCTTATTGCAAGCGGTAAACTCATTAGCGGACTATGATAAACTTACGGAAGAACAGCAGTCGATTGTGAGTAAAGCTCTTCCTTTCAATCTAGACATTCGCTCAGATATCATCGCCACCAAGGCCGCCTTTTCCAGCGCGGTTATGGAGCGAACAATAGTGATAGAAACGCAAGCTCTTCAAGACCTTAGCGTCCATTTCGATGCCCTTCAGGCAAACGGTATCAATTTAGATAAATATTTGGACGATCGAGATTCCGTAACCTTTAGCCGCGTCAGCCTGCTCGATGGCACTAAAAAGGCCGTGGGTAAAGATTACGTTATCTATGAAAAAACACAAATTTTAGACATGAAAGCCATCTACGAGATGCTGGATGACAAGCAACTAGTATTCGATGGAAAGGGACCTTTTCTCGATAGCAGCGGCGTAATTCACATGCCCCACAACGTGAAAGACAAACAGGGGCAACCTCTAACAAAAACACTGGAAGTATGTTTTTTTAATATTTCTGCTCAGGGCAATGTGCGTAACGAAGGCCCACAGAAGGAAATCAATGAAAAGGCCCTTCTACGTTCTAAACAAATCGTGGACCGGCAAGTCGCAAAACTGACTGCTCAAGGTAATACCGTCAAGGCGGAAGCCCTCATCAAACAATGGCAGGTCCTGGCAAAACAATTCGATAGGGGAATCAAAGATGGCTTTGATACAGCGCAACATGCGTCTATGCTTCTTTTAGAGGCCGATACTTTACTAAGCGTTAATTGCTTTAGCGGAAAAGACCGCACAGGTCTTCTAGCAGCCCTTGTCACTTACAATCGCCTCAAAGAACGCGTTCACGGAAGTCTTTCTTCTAAGAGAAAGGAAACCAAACTCATGGCAAAGTGGGGACGTGAGCTCATGAGTACCAAAGGGATTGCATGCAGCGTCGTCCGAGCTAATACCGGACATAAAGCTCTCAAATTAAGTGTTTTAAAAGTTCGCCTGCTTACCGAAGGCCGTGTCCTGGATAAAGTAAGCGGTCTTTCTAAACGCATAGGCATGTTTGTTCAGTCCGGAAAAACATTTTTTATAAATAAAGACGATGATATGGACGCAAATCAGCTTTGGGCTGCTTAGTCGATATTTAATTTTAAATTTATTTATGTTATAATTGGCATAGAGGATTAGTTAGTTCCCTCAAAGAAGTCATAATCGGAGGTCCGAATGTCTGAAATAGACATGAAAGGCTACGATGCAGGGTTTTCAAGTCTCGGTGCCGATGTTGCAGCAAAACTTGGACAAGGTGCCGATGAGGTCTATGCGCGCCTCAGAGAAGATGATCATCATGATGTGATCACGAAAAGTAATGAGCAAACAAAACCCGAAAATGTAGCCGGTTTTATCAATCCAGCGGTGCCCCTTTTAGCCCCACCTCAAATCAATGCAGCAGATATCTCGGGGTTAGATCAGGCGAAAACCGCCGCAATCTCCAGTGCACACTCATCTCATTCCACTGCCGCTAGCGGATCATCTTTTTCGCTGCAAGCAAATGACCAGTTGGAAGGTACGATGAGGGGAGTATTGGATAGTTGGCAAGAATCCACAGCCAAATACGTAAAAGCGTCTAAAGAACACAATGAGGAAAGCAAAGTTCAGCAAGAGAAGCTTGATTCTCAACGTTGGGTGCAAGATGTGTACAATTTGGGTCAAGTTCAAGCACCTCATAGCACAGCAGCCTCGGCTGTAATGGCAGCTGGTTTGACTGGCGTTATGGCCGGTAATAAAATCGATCCCTCTGATCCGCAGCATCTTGTATTTAATGCTAATCAAAACGGAATACAGGCTGCCACGCCAATGATTCCTAGCGATATGCGTGCGGAACTGGGTTTATTAGGAGCCTTGTTAATGACACCAGCCGGTTTTCAAGCAACAGCGCTTACCATCGGCAAGAGTGAGCAGACTCAGGGGCAGCAAGTGAGCAAGGATTTTGCGCATAACTACGGCGATCGCATGCTGAATATGGTGAATGACAAGGGTTTTACGGGATGGTTGCAAACAATCATACAGGCTAAAGCTCCTGGCGATAGTCCTGTAAGTAAGGAACAGCTGGGCGAATGGACAGCTGGATTTAAACTTGGCATGCTAATGTCTGCTTATGCGGTAGATTATAAAGCCCAATACGGCGGAGTGAGCGGAAAGGAAGTACTAGGTGAAATGAAGAATCTTTCTTTATTGGATGCCGGAGCAAGGGCTCCTTTATTGGATGCTATAAGACAACAATATGCGGCGCTTTCACCAGGTATGCAAAAGCTTGTGGAGGAACGTTTAGGAAATTGGCTGGACTCTAGTCCTAAACTAGATGCGTTGATGGATCCCATAAAAATTTATTCAGCTTTAAGTGCGGAGGGCCAAGCCACCCAACAAGCGCGCGGAACCCATACGCCTATCTAATACTTGCCTAGGTAGGCGACGTTACTGCCTGGCGACGCCGCAACTGGGGTGGCGCGGTCTGTCCCCAGATCGCGAAATCTAAAAGTCAATTACTTCCCAAAAAATATTTGATAGGCTACAACGAAGATAGAATGTCATGCTGTCTCAATGAAAGGAGTGCGGTATGTTGCAACTAGCGCTTACGTTTCTGCTGATCGCTATCGTCGCCGGTATTCTTGGCTTCACAGGGATTGCTGCCGGCGCCGTAGAGATAGCAAAAATCTTATTCTTCCTATTCCTAGTACTTTTTATCGTGGCTCTGATCTTCGGGCTGGCTCGTAGAGCACCCCCAGTTTAACCCTTCTTAGCCTCGATCTTATCGATACCGCCTAAAAATGGGCGCAGTACTGCAGGAATATTAACGCTTCCGTCTTCGTTTTGGTTATTTTCCAATAGCGATACGAGCAGCCGTGAAGTAGCCAAACCCGATCCGTTTAATGTATAAACGAGTTCCGGTTTGTCTTGTTTGTGGCGATAACGAATACGCGAACGTCGTGCTTGATAATCGGTACAATTACTGATTGAGGAAACCTCATAATAGCGATCTTGTCCAGGTAGCCACACCTCGACATCAAGAGTGCGAGCTGAACCATAAGACATGTCGCCCGTTACCAGTAGCGCGTTACGGTAGTGCAACCCCAGACCTTGCAGGATTTCCTCGGCGCTCGCCACCATCAGGTCAAACATCTTCATGCCATCTTCTGGTTTACAGAAGATGAACATTTCTACTTTATTGAACTGATGCACGCGGATCAACCCACGCTCTCTTTCACCCGCTGCCCCCGCTTCACGTCTAAAACATGGCGTATAGGCCACATACTTTAACGGTAGGTCTTCTTCGGGAATGATCTCATCTGCATGTAACCCGTTAAGCGGTATTTCTGCAGTAGGAATCAAAAATAGCGGAAAATCTTCGTCGTCCAACTTGAACTGCTGATTGCGGAACTTTGGCAATTGGCCAGAACCGTATAGAATTTCTTCCCGCACCAGGGCTGGGGGCATCCATTGTTCAAAGCCATTTTTGACGTGAATACTGAGCATGTAATTGATGAGCGCCCACTCTAAGCGTGCACCCATGCCGCGATATAGGGGCCATCCACCACCAGTGATCTTAGCCGCTCGTTTGAAATCGAAAAGCTGGAGTGATTCGCCCAATTCCATATGGTGTTTGGGAGTAAAATCCCATTCACGTTTGCTTCCCCATTCCTTAACAATGACGTTATCAGCTTTATCCAGCGAAATTTTGATATCATCCATGGGCAGATTTGGAAGTCTAGAAATCTCATCATGAAAGCGCGTTTCTAGTTCGTTAACCTGTTGATCTAGCGTATGGATCTCATCGGCGCAGTCACTCATTTCCTTTAGAATATCGGTGACATCCTCGCCTTTACGCTTCTTTTCGCCAATGCGCTTGGAGCATTCATTGCGTGTTGCTTTGAGGTTTTCCAAGCGAGTTTTGGCTTCACGCAGCTTAGAGTCTAGTTCGCAGACAAGATCCAAAGAAACAGAAGGCTCTTTGGTCTTAATCTTACGTTCGATTTCGTCTTTTCGATCGCGGATTTCTTTAATGTCTAGCATGTTACCCTGCATGAATTAATTTAGAGCTAATTATACCGAGCAACACCCTCCTTGTCTAGGGTCATTGCGAGGATTGCTGTGTTTAGCTAGAATACATCCCTTTTTGCGACTTAAGGGAGCGGTTCATGCGTCTTAAACGGCTCAAAATATATGGTTTTAAGTCATTCGCCGATGCCAGTACCATCGATTTTATTGATGGCATTACGGCTGTGGTCGGACCTAATGGATGTGGCAAATCAAATATTGCCGACGCTTTTCGGTGGGTTTTAGGTGAGCAGTCCGCTAAATCCCTGCGTGGACGCAGCATGCCAGACGTTATTTTTGCGGGCACAACCACCAGAAAGCCGCTTAATTACGCCGAAGCCAGTCTAACTCTTACAGAGGTGAATGGTGCGCTTCCTATCGACTACGATGAAGTAACTGTTACACGACGATTGTATCGCAGTGGCGAATCCGAATATTTCATTAATGGCCATCCCGTTCGCTATCGCGAGATCCAAAGTCTATTTATGGACTCTGGAATAGGTCGCAGCGCATTTTCGATCTTTGAACAAGGTAAGATCGATCAAGTAATCAATCTTTCTCCGATGGAAAGACGTTCTCTCTTTGAAGAAGCAGCCGGTATCTTGCGTTTTCTTCAACGCAAACGCGAAGCCCTCAAAAAGCTTGATGAAACCGAGCAAAATATGCAGAGGCTAGAGGATGTCCAGCGAGAAGTCGTGCGTCAAGTCGAAGTGCTAGGGCGCCAAGCCGAGGAAGCTCGTCACTATCATATTAAAAAAGGTGAGCTGGAAAGCCTACAAGTTGCGTTATTATGTGCGCGCTGGAAAAACCTCGATCAATCCCTCCGTCAGCTTCATGAAAAGGAAATTGCTAAGCAAGAAGCTGTCAATAGCTCCCAGGTTCTATTGGAGCAAAAGCAACTAGAAGCACGACAAATCAAAGAAGCTCTGGTGGTAACCGAGCATCGCTATGGACTACAGCGAGAAGAGATTGTTAAAATTCAGACAACGATTGAGCATACGGTAGAGAACCGACGTCGCAATCAGGAGCGTCTGGAAGAAGCCGTGCTATCGCAGATTCGTCGGCAAAAGGAACTCGAAGAATTGTTAGCCGCACGAGCAGCCCGCAAGCAAGAAATGGTTAGCTGTGAAGATCGCCTAGAGGGGATTCGAGACCGTCTCGCTTCCACAGCAGAAACGCTTGACGGACGGCGCTCTTATTATTCTGCCAACGAAGAGAGAATGAACATTCTCTGGCAGCAGCAGCAGCAAGCTCAGCAAGCTCAGCTAAAGCGCGTTCAATCGGAAGGCAAAATCGAAGGAGAACTCAATCAATCCGTAGCGCTCTTAGACAGTCATAAAGCACGCATTGAACAGCTGGAACAAGAGCGAGATCATCTTACATTACGCCTAGAGGGACTCGTCGAACTCACAGCGCAACGAGAAGAAGCCAAAGAAGTGATTGCTGATCGCTTAGTGTCGGCTACAGAACGTCTAGAAGATATCTCTATTGCATTGGATGAAGTACAGGAACGTGTACTGCATCATGATCAGGATTTAACAGGGCTTTCACGACAATTAACAGAATTGGAAGCACGACAAAAAGTGCTTCAACAATTGCGTGAGGCTGGCGAAGGTCTTGGCAAAGGCACTAAGCGACTGCTGCAAGAATCTAATCGTAATGGAAGCCCGCTCTTTGGCAAGCTAATTCCCCTTTATGAACAGCTAGAGCCACAAAAAGGCGCAGAATCCCTAGTAGCGACAGCCCTCTCAAATTACAGTGATACCCTTACAGTTGTAACGTTGACAGATTTGCGGCTGACATTAGATTACGCTATTCGCGAAGGCCTGCAAGGATTTTCAATTTTGAGCCTAGAGCTAGTTGCTCGAACTACTGCCTTGGATGATGCCCTTTCCCAGAATTGTCAAGGCCCTGCTAGCGCCGCGGTTTTGGGCGATGTTTTGGTAGAAGACGACCTTTCTCTAGCCATAGAAAGAGCTAAGGACCAAAAACACGCCATCATCTGCACCTCAGATGGGCTCATCATTGATACCCATCGTGTCATTTCTAAGGGCGATAGCGCCTCGCGCAGTGTGTTTTTGCGTGAAGCGGAGCTGCGTGCATTTGAAGAACAGCTAAGCACTCTGCAAGCCAAGCAAAGTCAAATACAACAAGTACGGCAAGAACTGTCCGAGCGTTTAGCCCTTCTTGAGCAGGAGCAAGCCGAAACAAAAGCCCAATTGCGCCGATGCGAAGTGGAAGCTATGGAAGCAACCTACGCATGGAAGCAAAGCTTCAGCGACCAAGAGAAAGTAGCAGCCGATCTACAGCGCATTCAGCAGAGCATGCATGCAGTAAAATCTACCATCGACCAATTATCTGCTACCGTCGAACAGCATCGCGCAGTATTGACGCAGGCCCGTTCAACAGCTTCAGAAGCCGAAGAAAAGCTCATGTTAATTGCTGATGAAGTCGAAGAACTTAAAAACCTCTTAAGAAACGATAAGCAGAGCTTGCAAGCCGAACAAACAGCGCATGAGAGGCTTGTGGAAGAAGACATTAAGCTATCACATACGCTTAGCCTGTTAGCCGTAAAAGATCACGAGTCGCAAATCCAGGAAAAGCGTATTGATAATGATATCAAGCAGGCCAAAGAGCTGCAGGAACGTCATCAAAGTGAAGAAACCGACACAGGCACTAATCTAGAAGCTGTTCACACGCGACTACAGAGACTATCTGAAGCTCAACAAATCACCGAAAAAGAACTGACTAATAGCAAGCACAAGCTTAATGTCACCGAATCAGAGATTGAAGCCGAAAGCGGGCGTTTAAGACGTCGCGAGAAGGAAGTGCACGAGCTCGGAATTCAAAAAGCGCACCAAGAAACGCTTTTGGAAGCCTTGGCAGCAGAGCTACGAGAAACGCATCATTTGGATGTTGAAGTTCAGCGTGCAAGCCTCCCTGCATTGGATCTACCGCTTGATCAAGCCGAACGTACATTACGAGCGTTGAAGGAAGAAGTCGACAAGTGTGCTAATGTGAACCTAACTTCCATTGAGGAGTTTGAAGCCCAACAAGTGCGTGCAGAAGTACTTGGCAAGCAAATAGAAGATTTGACCACCTCGCGTCATGAGCTGCAGCAGATCATTGCTGAATTGGACGATGAAAGCCGCAGGCTATTTTCCACCACATTTGACGCCATTAGAACCAAGTTTCGTGAGATCTTTCAAATTCTATTCCGTGGAGGTGAAGCAGACCTCTTTCTGACCGATGAAGGCGATGTCTTGTCAGCGGGTATAGAGATAGTGGCAAAACCCCCCGGAAAGCAGATGCGATCCATTCAGCTGATGTCTGGCGGGGAGAAATGCTTAACCGCGTTGGCACTATTATTTGCTTTGTTTGAAGTGAAGCCTGCGCCATTTTGCCTACTTGATGAAATTGATGCTCCGTTGGATGACAGTAATGTGGATCGTTTTGCCTCAATGTTGAAGCATTTTGTCGACCGCTGTCAGTTTATCGTCATCACGCACAATAAGTGTACAATGGCTGTTGCAGACGTGCTGGTGGGCGTTTCCATGCAAGAAAAAGGCGTTTCTAAGGTCCTCACATTTGACTTCGCTAAGCACGCCGTTGGCGTTACCTAAAGCTGCGATCGCTACAAAATTACTCCCTAATTTCCCGAAAATTATACATATGCTTTCGGATCAACACCGAAGGCCTCGAAGATTTTTGTTTGCTTCTTGGTTTTCTCAGAGGTTATTTGCCCATAATGGCGTGAGAACTTTACTGTGCTAAGTAGATCAAGCTCTTCAAGCAAGCCAGACAACGAACCAAGTTTAAACAACTCTTTCTCGTCCATCACTCGCTGAATGTATGAGATGAAGATTAGGGCTATAAACTGCACGAAGAGGCGCCCTCTCATATTCTCCGCGAGGTGTACCCTAAGCCGTTTCATATCAAGGCTATTTTTCAGGTTGTCAAAGGCCTTCTCCACTACATCCTTGTTGCGGTAGACTTTCAGTGCCTCGACAGGATTTTTTATGTCGTTACTGAGAAGAACCAGGTAACCTGCAGCCCTCGTCTGGTACTCTTCAATGGCCTGTTGATTATATGAGATCTTCTTACCGCGTCTTGGAGTCTCTTTCACAATAAAATACTGCGTATAGTACTGCTGGTTATCCTCTACCAGCTTGCCCTCCCTCAATTCTTCTTCCCATTGACTCATACTGTTTAGAAAGGATTCATACTCCGCAACTGCGGCCGAGGCGTTATAGAAGACGTGTACGTAGATCCGTCTATTTTGCTCCCATTTGGCGAGAGATGAGATGCAAAATAAATTCTGGTCATTGACCTTAATGAAATTTCGATGATCTGTAATTTTACCACGCGCCGATTCCACTTGCAGCTTAGCGAATTTGCAGCTGAACGGAACAGCGATAGTAAACTTCATGTGTTTGCTGAAGAGAGCATTCACGTTCTTTTGGCTATAAAAACCCTTGTCCATGACAAGATGTAGTCGGCCCATGTGAAGAAACGCTGCAGTCTCCAGAAAGTTGTAGAGGATGCTTACGTCCTTTATACTACCAGGTAAACTTTTGTAATAGACCGGTAGGCGCGTTTTCTCCCCAAAAAGCATGGCTAGGTTTATCTGGGGAAGCCTTTCTTCATCTCTATTGTATCCATAGCGCACCATGTCATTGAGTTCCGAATAGGAGGAGACTGAAGTAATATCGTAGGCGAGATACTCCTCCTCTAAACGCTTATCTGCCCACTTCTTAAAGAAACCGAGCTGCTTCTCTTCGGTAATAAGTGGTAGTAGTTCACTGATGCGGCGGTTATCAATAAATTCATCATGAGGATGTCGATGTGTTTTACTCCAGTGTTCTGCTCTCGACAGTGGCCTTCCTTCCATAACCTGAAAATACGCTAGGGAAAGAATGAGACGCCAATGCTCTGGGAAGCTCGTTTTGAGTATCGACGACAACTCTAGTTTCTCACAGATGTGATCTAGCAGAAGAGTAGCACCTATCGTTCTGATTGTGGCAATTGGGGCTTCTGGAGGTGTTGGTGATAACTTGGCAAGTTGAATCCGTTTGGACGGAATGAATTCATTATTCTCCGGGTTCAACTTGCCGATGCACACGCGCTTACTGCTCGGTCGCTTCCTTTCTTTGTCCCAGAAAGAATGGCATTCATAGACATAGGTGACACCGGTTCTCTTATTTTTGAGATGGACTATTGACATTGTATACCCATTTTAGATATATGAATAATTATACATATGTTTCGTATGGACGTCAAGAGTAAATTCACCGAAAGTCTATCGCTTGCGATAGCCTGGGCCGTCCTAACGCGACCTCTATGTAATTCCTATGTATAATTTCAGGGAAATTAGGACGCTATTCGCTTAAAAAAAATCTACCAAATATATCTTGTATAGTTTATAAATTTTTAAATTAATATCGCTTTAACAGGTTAGTGAGGCTATGAAGTTCATCTACAAGTGGTTAATAGCGCTTCTTTTGGCTATCGAACCCTC
>CAYTFC010000070.1:0-16003 GCA_964436955.1 uncultured bacterium
AGAAGATTAGAACGGTGAATGTGGTAGAGAGGCTAAATGAAGAGCAAAGGCGCCGTACAAGAGCTGTACGACTATTTCCTAGTTTTGAAAACATAATGCCTTAACACATATTCTAAGGTCGGTGCTGACGTTCTAGTAGATTTTTCAATAGATCCTCTTCACGATCGAGTTTTTCCAATGCGGCTTCTAAAATAAATTTCTTTTTTGAATAACCGTTTAAAATGCGATCTAAGAGCTCTACGCTTCGCTTTAATTCTTCGGACAAGGCTTTACTAAGCTTAACAGATAAGTACTTTTCTCTTGGAAGACTGTTGACATTGAGATTTTTTACTTTTTCTAGTTTTTCCTTGATTGCGTCTTGTATCCACTCTCCTTTATTTCGTTGTGCTTTACCTAGGCGTTGTATGGTCCGGATGTGATTGTCAATTTTCTTGAAAAGGGCATCTCCAATTTTTATCGAATGCTGTTGTTTGTCGGATGGATCTTGATCGGTTTCGGGGGCTGTAGAGATAGAGCCTTCTTTCATATGTCGCCTTAAATTGTGATGAACGTGTAGGACATCAAGCCAAATTTATAATGAATGAGTGCTTTCTCAACCTAGAAGTTTTCAACACCTTCTATCATAGAGTCTTAGATTTCAATTTTCTCCCCAGGAAAAAAGAGAGAAATGATTCTTTGACTTAAAATAGTACTTTATAATAAAAAAAACCTCTATATTGAGAGTTTTTAACAAAAAAGAAAGGCTGAGATGTTTCGTTACAGGTTTCTATTTTTAGTCGTAGCTATAGCGTCAGCGGTAATGCTGTCCTCCGATTTGGTTGCAGCTAGCATTTCAGTGGACTTTGGAGGCGGAGATCTTAAGTCACAAGCGGATAAAATTCAAGGATTTTTGTTTGGCCCGGTTATGCGCTTTGTAGCGGTTCTGGGCTGTGGGTATGGTTTCCTTATATCGATGTTAGGACAGTCGTACAAACCGCTTTTAACTTTTGGAGCAGTAGGCTTAGGAACTGCTATAGGGCCTAAATTTATCGAGGGCGTTTTTGGAATGCTGATTCAATAGCAACGGATAAGAGGGGAAATCGTGAATTTAGAAAAGCACTACATGACTATAAAGACCCTTGATAATATGCCCAGGATTCTATTTTGGACCATTGATGAAGTTCTTCTAGTGGTTGGACAATTCTTTTTGGGCATATTCATTGGTAATCTGTGGCTGACTTTTTTAGGGTTTGTTCTTAGGTATGTCTACATGAAAGTAAAGAAGACAATGCCGACAGGTACCTTAAGTCATCGAATCTATTGGCTTTTGCCTTCTAGCGCACTAAGAAGGTTAAAAATCATCAATAGGCTACCCCCATCTCATTGCCGGGAGAGCATACTGTGAATCGGCTATTACTAGAAACCAACCTTCGCAGCCTGTTATATCAACGCAATATATTTGCGGGGCTAGCAGTTTTGCTTGCCACTTCAGTAGTTGGTTTGACGGCATTACTCTTTAACAAGACTGAACGCGTAATTGTGTGCCCGCCAACTATTGAGAAGGAGTTTTGGATAGACAGTCATACGGTCTCAAATACTTATCTGGAGCAGTTTGGGGTGTTTCTTGGTCAGCTATTGCTTGGTAAGTCCTCGCAGTCTGCTTCTGCTCAGAGATCAGTAATTCTAAGGCATACAGACCCAGTTTTCAGCACTCTTGTACGTAAGAAGCTTATAGAAGAAGAGGACATGTTGACACGCCAAAGTGCGAGTTACGTATTCTTTCCGGTTGAAATTAAGGTTGATCAGGCAGCACTCAAGGTTCAGTTAACAGGCGATCGCGCGCTGTTTGTAGGAGGCAAGCAAGTCTCCCTACAGCGAAAAAGTTATGCCTTGTGTTTCTCGTATCAAGGATCTCGACTGCTTTTAAAGGACATTGTGGAGACTAGCATCCAATGAAAAACGGGTTAAATCTATGCATTCTCTGTGTAGCAATGCTCTTTGTATTAGTGTCTACCTGTAATGCCGCTATCTTTCACAGTATTGATACCACAGTACTCCTAAAGTGCGTTTTTTCTGCTTCTCATCAAAATCGCGTTGCGATCGATGGAGGACGTGTTGAAAAAGCAATTTTTGCTGACGGAAAGGTTGCCATTCAACTCGAAGAGACCAGCGGTCAGATGTTCGTATACGCCCTAGGTTACCTTGTTGATCCTGTTGTGATTTCAATTGTGACCAACTTAGGCAGAATTCAGAATTTGAAAGTGACATTTGAAGATAGATCTTCAGAAGTCATTATATTGTCGCATCCAATAGATTGCTCTGCAAGACATCAAGGTCAAGTGACAGAAGCAAAACAGATATCTGTCATCTTGAATGATCTTATTGAGGGAAGGACACCACGCGGCTATTCCTATTTTGAGGGTAGTGGAAAATGTCATCGAGTGGGAATGGGGGTGTTTGCGAAGACGATTGCATCGTTTGAGGGCCCTATGGATACCATATATATTCTTAGGATTACTAATCAGAATACCGACACACTTCAGCTGCATGAACGGCAAATTACTGCTGAATTTGGACGTTGGGCGTACTTAGCAAAGAACATCCTGGATCCGCAAGAAGTCACCTTGGCTATTTTGTCAGTGGAGAGAACTAGCGAAAGGCGAAAGCCGTTGTTGGGTGAGATATGAGTCAAAAATCAGCTAATGCCTTAGGAGATCAGAATAGGATTTGGACTTTGATCATTATCGTCTTGTTCTCCATTGCCTTCCTGGTAGGTTATTTAATGATCGATGATGCCCCCCACACATCGCTAGCACAACCTAAAATTGACTTGCCAGCTGACAAAATCCAGCTGCAAGATGTTTGGATGACTAAGGTAGAAAGCACCAATCAACTCTTTGATCAAAAGTTGCGTTTTCTTGAAGACCCTATTCTCAGTGGTAAGAAGGAGGAGCAGTCAAAGATTGCTGAAAGTAATCAACTACGGCAAGAAATTTCACACTTGAAGAACGGCTTAAGACAGCTAGAGACGAACAAAGAGAAAGCGATAGTAGAATCCACGTCTACTAAGCCTTTACCAGCGCAAACTAACAACAGCGGGACATACGTACCGAGAAGCCCATCAGAAGACCCGTTTGTTAGTATAGGGTCCTCATCGTCTCTAGAGATGAGTGTGGCCAGACCACCATTGGAGGAGCTTGTAATGGTTAAGGCACCAAAGGAGGCTTTTAATGTTGATCAGGCCATTCCATCTGGCACCAGTGTAAGAGCGGTATTAGTTTCCAGTATCGATGCTCCTTGTGGCTTATATGCTTGTGGAGATCCTCAACCTGTGAAGTTACCTATTATTGATGACGGGCATTTGCCAAAAGATGTTCTAGCAAAGTTAAAGGGAGGACTTGTCATTGCCAGTGCCTACGGAGATATATCAACTGAGCGCGTCTTTCTCAGACTTGAACGCTTAACGCTTGTGCAACCAGATGGGGATTTCATAGAGACTGAGATTACGGGATTTGTCTCGGGAGAGGACGGGAAATATGGCCTTCGAGGAACCATTGTCGACAAATCCTGCAAGTTGGTTGCTAATGCCACCTACAGTGGCTTTTTCAGCGGTGTCGGTCAATTTCTTAATACCACAGTTGTAGCCGGAGCATCGCAGACGAACTGTTGTGGCAATGGATTTCCTCTTGGCTGGGAGATGCTTCAAACAAGCGGACTTCAAGGTACTTGTAACGCATTCGATACCTTAGCAGACTATTATATTCGACGTGCTGAACAAATTGTTCCTGTAGTCGAGGTGACGGCGGGTCGAATAGTTGACATCACGTTTACGCACATGGCGAAGTTAGGGGATTCAAATACTCAAGAGAAAGTTAGAGAGATACGACAACAACATATAGCAATAGACAATACGGAACTCAGAAAAAGGCGTAACCATGGCCAAAGGACTTTTAATGCTCAGTACTCTGATGATGTTTGTAGGAAAGGTAGCTGCCCTAGAAAAGCTTCCTGATAGTTATCTTGTGACGTATGGAAATCCACAAGCAGCTATCAAAATTACGGAATTTTTTTCCTTTCAGTGTCCGCATTGCTTAGGACTGTTTAAAAAGGAGTTTAAGTTGCTTAAAGAACAGTTCCTCGATACGAATCAAATACATTTTACGTTTCATCCAGTTCCAACGGACCTCTCGACTCTTCGCGCGATGGACTGTCTAGCAAAGCTATCACCACTTAAAAAACGTGCGTTTCTGGAGGTCATATTAGAGGAGATAGATGGTGAAAGCCCGGAAGTGTCTTTGGCTTTAATGAAGCTAGCAATGGAGGTGTTTTCTAATGCCATTCCTAGACTCGATGAGCGCGAATATCTAGAAGAAACACAAACATTTGAAGATGCGTTTCGATTTTTGAGCCAGGCTGAAAAAATCGTTGCTGTGCCTACAGTCGAAGTTAATGGTAAGCTCTACCAAGATGAAATTCCCACACTATCTTTTTTAGAAACTTTGATTGGCAACAATCAGGATGGGGAGCCAGCCGCATGATGAGAGTTATCCTGGAGCAATTGCAGCAAATAGCACAAAGGATCAAGGACTCGAAGAAGAGTCCAAAAGACTTGGTCAGGCAGATTATTCTCGATTTATGCTAAATAAGAGCATTGTCATTATCTGAGATGGCGCAACTATTGAAAAAAAAGGAAGATTCTCTTCGAAATCATTATATAAACCCAATGTGTGATCAGGGTATTTTAAAAAGACAATATCCTAATATTCTGAATCACCCTAAACAAAAATATCATTTATTAAAAAAGTAAATATATTAATAAATTCGCATAAATCGATCGGTTTGAGGGGTTCTGTAAAAGAGTTCAAATTTTATATTACTTCGCTTGCCATTGCTGGGCATACTTCAAAGCAATAAATAGTCCAAAATCAAATCTAGAAAGAGGATTCAAACTCCTTCGCAAATTGTTTAGCTGCTTTTCAGAACAGCCGAGTTCTTGTCCTATGGCACCAAGTATGGCACGAACACGGGGGGGCTCTGACATTGCAACTTGAAGCAATCGTTTGAATAGCTCTTTTTCATCAAAGAACTTTAATAGTTTTCTTACAGTCTCTTGTGGTGAAAACTCACTAAACGAACCCCTATGACGAAGAAAGTCTAGGATCGCAACATCTTTAGGTGAAAGGCTGTTCCATGCATCTGGTCGCCTTGTGTGTATGATAGTTTCTTTGCCAACAACTAATCGTGGTAAGCTAAAGCCATTTGTTGCAACTTCTAATTTAGCAGGATGCTGTGTACTAAAGCCCAGTAGATTTGCGGCTGCACAGCCCGTAGGAAATATCCCGTTTTTTAAAGTGGGCAAAGAGAGCAAATAGCTGGGGTTTGGCTTGCTTAATCCAAATGCCGTTTGCCTTGGTTTATAGTATAAGCCCTTACCAAGTCTTTGAATCATACCAATACGGAATAAACGAGACAAAGCCTGTGCTACAGCTGTAAAAGGCATGTTTTCAAAATCGCTTAATCGCCATACTCGTTCCCCACCCGCTTCAACTCTGTCTCGAATAGCTTTAGCGGCGCTAGTACTCTTAGATCCGATTCTTTGTCGCTTACTCTTCATAGCTCAATTATCTCCAATAAGGCGTCTATTTGTCAAGTTTTCATGCTGTAAAACTTGACGTTTATATCACCGAAACGTGGGGAACCTTGGTTTCTTTAATGATTTAGGTCGCTTCAACTGCGACTTCAGCGGAAACGTTGTTATATAAAAGATTGTGAAGCTGGCCGATGATTTGAGCATCCAGCAAGTATAAATGAAAAACTAACAATCAAAACCTGCTTCATGAAAAATTTAAATTTATAAAATATATAATTCATAAACGGATTGATCTTTGTTTGTAGCGTTCTTTAAAGTTTTAGAACAGTGTGTGCGTTTTCGTAACAAATTTTCTCCAGTACTTTTTTGCTAACAGGCGCCTGTTCGACAAATTGTGCAGCAATTTTCGATGACTCATAAGGATAATCAACAGAAAACATCACTCGTTCTTCACCTAGTTCTTGAATTGCACAATTTAGAGGACCATTTGAACACATTCCTGAAGTTGTTACATAAAAATTTTCACCTATGTATCGAGATGGAGCTTTTTTTAGCTCTTTTGCATGCTTTAGGATATTCCATCGACTGTCTAAACGCCATAACAGATAAGGAATCGCTTCGCCCATATGACCTAGGATGATTTTAACCCCAGGAAACCGATCAAATAAACCGGAGAATACCATACGAAGCGCATGTGTGCCTGTTTCCGCAGTCCACCCCCAAAGTGGACCCGCCAGCTCATGCTGATCTTTATAGCTAGAGGAGAGGTGTTGAGGATTTCCAGGATGCAGATAAATAGGAACATTCAGTTCTTCCACTTTTTTCCAAAAAGGATGGAATTTTTCTTCATCTAAGTAAGAACCTTGGGTTTGTCCATTGATCAATCCCCCAACAAATCCATGTTGATGTACGCAACGTTCTAGTTCTTGTGCCGCATTGATAGGGTCTTGTAGGGGAAGACAGGCAAAACCACGAAATCGATCAGGATTTTCAGATATTTTTTCAGCGAGGAAGTCATTTGTCGTGTATGCCAGCTTGATAGCAACATTTGTATCAGCAATACCTTGAATTCCTGGATCAGTTAAGGAAAGCACGGAAATTTCTATGCCTGCCTCATCCATAGCTTTGATGCGCAGATTATCAAAATCAAGCAAACGGGTTTGGAAATCAGCAGCATTTTCTTGGTTCATTCCAGCAAAATCAAGCCTCTGAGTATCCTGCAGGAAATCAGATGTGATGAAATGTTCTTCGAGTGCGATTTTTCGCATATTTTTCCTGGTACAATGATCAATAAGTTATTTGAGCTAAAATCTCCTTTGAAATCAAATGTTTTGTCCCTAATACACTAGCGGATATCGCTGATTTGGCAGCGTAATGATTCTCACGAATCATGCGGTTTTTTTATGCTTGCTCGCTGCATCTATAGGTCGTACTGAATGCCAAAAACAAAAGCGTTATACTGGATGTTTTGCAATTTAACATTCCATGGAGAGGTGGGCACGTGAGTGGGGTATACGGCCGATCCAAAGATATAATTACTGGAATCCACAAACAAATAGCGATATTCCCCAAAAATGTGGAACGATTCGCTGATATGATACCGAAGACCTGCCTTAGCTTGAGCCGCAAAAGTCCATGCTGAGTCGTTTCGCTTGGAATTGAAATGGTTTACGCCTATTTCTGGCGGATCTGTTTGGGTAGATGTAGCATTTGTAAGGGACATGCGTGTGGCACCAATGCCTCCACCTATATAAGGAGAGAATGCCCCAAAGTTGGGATTGTTCAGCGAAAACACCGCGTTTGCCAGATACACACCTGCATTTATATCAAAGGAATCCAAAAACACGTGTCCATCCAATCTGTCTGTTTCGTTATTGAGGGATGCCGTTTTGGTAACTTTATACCAAAAGGCTTCCAGCTCTCCTGCTGGGGCTATGGTCCAGCCTGAGTCTCCGATATTTAGAGGGTAATTTGGCAATTCATATCCCAGTTGTATGCCACCGAATCCTGACGAAACTCCCTTTGAGAGGCCTCGAGCATTTACAGCCAAGGGACCGCCGGCAGCTTCGGTGAAAAACGCGGTTCCCATTTGATACACTTTGCTAGAGTTCGAGTACATTCCCCCACCAAATACACCTACATAAAGCCGATTACATTCGCATGAATCGCAATATTCCCACGCCATTAGAGAGGAATTCATTGAGAAAAGCGCTAGCAGGGCTAATAGAGATTTTTTTTTGAATAGGCTAAGCATTTTTTCTCCATTTTTTGTCGAAACATTGTAATATAATCCTTTAAACTAGGTTGGCTTTTTTAATGCCACTTTTTTCTAAAGGTCTTTTGTAAGCCGCTAATGTCTGTTACACGTTGTTTATGCCGCTTCGCCGAAGCCGAAGCGGCATAAACAAAAAGTTCACCCATTAAGGCGTTTTTCCCGAGGAATCTTTTTTTACCTAATCTCTATCGATTGAATAGCTCCCCCACTTTTTTCAATTCGTCCTGATAGAGAGCATATTCTGGGATGTCTTTAGAGATAAGCTGTATATAGGCCTCAAAATACTCCTTTGGAGGGACAGCATCCTTATTAAGTTGATATTTCTCTGAGAGCAGCATCATTTCATGAATATGCTCCGGAGTTTCAGAAAGAGCAGTAACAGCTTTAAACAAATGCTTGTATTTTTCGTGAACTTTGCCGAATTCCGCTGTTAATTGTTTCATGTTGGAATCCGGAATGTTAAGAGAATACTTCTTAAGGAGCGCATCCATTTCCTGATGCATGTTTTCCAGTTCAGGAGCATGTTGTAGTTGCACTTTCTGGATTTGTTTCGCATATTCGGGATTGGTTTCATCCTTCACAAAACGTTTTTGAACATTTGCAATCGCTAGTCGTATTTCAGGTGTATCCATTTTGTCTTTCACGAGCTTTGCGTAACGGTCACAGATTTCCCTGAGTTCCGCTTGATAAGCACGGGCTTTTTCGGCATCCCCAAACGATTGCTCAAAGGCTTTAGTCGCGGCATCGCTCAAGCAGTCTTCTATTGTTAGGGTGGGAGACACAAAATTTTGAGGCGATACGTTCTGCGGAGTGATAATCAAGGAAACTCCATCTGTTTTTATCTTAACGACGGATCCTTCCGCCATATCGAGTAGTTCAAGCAGTGCTTTATCAAGGACTAGTGCGCTGCTGTTGCCATATTTTACGATTTTTTTAAGCATGATAAGCCTCCTTGGCTCTATGTTTTACGTTGTATATACATTGTATGTACAATGTGCGTTTGAGTCAAGGGATTGTGAAGGAAATGTCAAAAATAGCAGTAAAGTCCCCTTGTGATTACGTCATTGTGTCAACTCAATATTGACGAAACATTGTGTCAGTTTTTCTGTATTTGTTGAGTGTAATGAACTTAAGCTACTCGTAGTAGGGTGGAGTCGCCGAGGCTGCGCCACATGTGTCGCAAAGAAGTGCGGTTAGTCTTTTTTTAGATGCGGGACATAGCGAAGAATGAGTTCATCGTGCCCACAATTCATGTTATTTAGGAGGGAATCCGGATTGGGGGTTCCTCCCCAACGACACTGCCGAGGAATCTTTTTTTCGAAAAAGTAGGTTTCGTCACGGGTCCAGTAGTGGTTAATGCGCAACTGATTGGTGCGATAATACGTACTAAAAGGTCCATCAAAGGGCATTTTATCGGTATTTACTTGCGAATAGCCGTCACAACATTGTGGATAATGGGGATTCAAAAAATGGGTGACGCGCTCAGGTCTTACAATACTTTTCACGTAAGAGTTTTCGCGATACGTTCCAGATGTGCAACATGTTAGTGTCTCAATGAGGAGTTTTTGTGGAGGGATCTTCTTTACTCCTGATGTTCCGAACATGAGCCAATTTGCGCATAGGCATGCGCAGTCTTCATAGCGTTGCAGAAATGTGGTTAACTTCTGATCGTTTACCGGAAAAAGGTATTCATCGATATCTAGGAAGGCTACCCATTTACTGACACCCCTTGTGTGTTTCAAGCATTCGGTATAGCAAGCACTTTGCAGCTTGTTGAAACTGCGATTATCCAAAGCTTCGGTGTTTTCGTTCCACAGCTCGACGGTTCCGTTGTCAATGTAAGGAGCTAGGACGGTTTTCCAGTCATCTGTGCTACGGTGGTTGTATAAGTAAAAATGCTCAACACCGACCAGTTGATGGAACTCAATCCATTCTTTGAGGTAGGGGGCCTCATCTTGAAAGATCGCGCAAATCGATAGCTGATATTGATACGCATCGCAGCGACCACCCATTATGAGCGCTAGAATTAGCAGCCAAATCCTCATTTTCGAGCCCACATCAGGATGCGTTTAAAGGGAAAGAAATAGGGTTTTTTGTCTCCAAAATGAGCCAAAATTCGGCGGCTGTATTCCTCTATAAATTGGGTATACAGTTCCGGAGGCAAATGACTTTGATAGTATGTCAACAAGGTACCTTTAACCCATTCGATCAAACTGTCCGTAGATTCTAACAAATGTGGATAGACGTGCATGCCCACATGTTGTTCACGAAATCCCAATTCATACAAGAGTATAGCATACGCCTCGACAGGTAAGCTAGAGGGCCTTCCATTTTCCGGAATGTACGTGTTGAAAGGAGCTTCAAGACCCATATCTCGGGCTATGGTATGTGTGGGATAATCAAAGTTAGCGGGTACTTGAACCGCTAACTGACCGTCATCCTTGAGTCCCTTGTGTAGCCTTTGAAAGAGGCTAGGATGATTCGGAATCCATTGCAGCGCCGCGTTGGAAAAAATGAGATCATACTGCTCGTTGGCATAAAAATCTTCGATCTTACCGATTTGAAAATTCAAATGCGCTTCCTGTAGACCGAGAGCGTCTTCAAGCATAGCTCCGGATGCATCGATACCCAGTGTGCTTTTGGCTGAAAGCACGTGGTGCATGTGCTTTGTGATCTCACCCGTTCCACAACCGAGGTCTATAGTTTCCATGTTTGGCTTAGGTTGCACCAGCTTGATGAGGTCATTAGCAGGCTGATTTCGCTCGTTGCAAAACTGTTGGTAGTGTTTTGGATTCCAAGTATCCATTTCTAAAGCCATTTTTTCATGTATTTTTCAACGGTGCTACCGCATTGATAAACGATGTTAGCATGCATAGCACCATTAATTACCTTCCAGTTTTTCTTTGTGACAATGGAACAATCACCACGCGTGCACCAGTCATCGCTGGCGGCGATTTGACAGAAACGTCCCCTAAAAAATGGTGAGGTAATTGCGCCATAAATTTGTTGGACCGTGTGCATAGCAAGAGGAGTACATTGTCGATCTGTGATATTAGGTCGTATGCGATATCTTCCGGCAACACCGATCACGGCTTTAATATCCGACCAAAACCAGGGAGTGAAGGCTTCATATGCTAAATGGATAGCTCCTTTAGAGTGCCCGATGCCGAGTATTCCTTTCCAGGAAGCGCCATTTTGACGCACGATGGTTTTCATTTGAGCGGTTGCAAGGGAAAACAATTTTTTTTGGGCAGGTGTATAGTCCGTTTCATGGGGCATCCACAGCGCAAATACTGGACCTGAAAGTCGAGGTAAATCAAGCCGACACATTCTCTTGGCAATGTCAATAAGCGGCATGACGTAGCCTGGATGACCATGATCGCCATGGCAGACTAAGGTTGCCTTACCTGTTCCTTCGCTGGGAATTTTTCCGATTTGGTACAGAATGGCGACGCGCCTTTCTAAGCCCTCACCTACCTCAAGTCTATAGGCAACATAATCTCTTAGAATCAGTGTATGAAAATGCCATCGAATATAATCGGGCAAGGTGTGCCGGAAAACGGAATAACCTTCGACGCATACGATACGCGTAAAATTAACGGCGCTTTTAAGATATACGTAGGGTGCAACGACGACATCCCATGCATTAAACCCCTGGACTGCTGCAGTAACCATGTAAGACCTCGCTTGTAAACGCGGTCGAGATTACTCATACTTCTAATTTTTTAACAGTATCGTTTTGGCGCTATGGCTGCCGCTTCGCCGAAGCGGCAGCCATAGTATTCTAAGGTTAAGCACCGCAGCTGACGCATTCGCCATTAACGTTACATTTGCTTTGATCTACGGTGAACTTGATGGCATCAACTGCTGCTCGCGTGCGCAGATAATACATACCTGTTTTTAGTCCCTTTTTCCATGCATAGAAATGCATCGAAGTCAACTTTGCTATAGTCGCATTTTCCAAAAACAAGTTCAGCGATTGCGACTGACAAATATAGGGAGCTCGATCAGCCGCCATATCAATCATAGTGCGTTGACGTACCTCCCACACGGTCTTGTACAGATCCTTGATATCCTGTGGAATTTCTTCGATATTCTGAATAGACCCATTTGAGGCTAAAATGCGTTGCTTCATCTCATCGTTCCATAAGCCAAGCCGCACTAGATCTTTTAGGAGGTGTTTGTTTACCACGATGAATTCACCGCTTAAAACGCGTCTGGAATACAAGTTTGAGGTGTAGGGTTCAAAGCACTCCGCATTTCCCAAAAGTTGTGATGTAGAAGCTGTAGGCATTGGTGCGATCAAAAGCGAGTTTCGAGTGCCATAGCGCGCCACTTCTTCCTTAAGCTCCTTCCAGTCCCAACGAGGACCAGGAATGTGATTCCAAAGATCATACTGAAAGAGTCCTTCAGATAGCGGTGAACCTTGATACGTGGAATAGGCTCCATCGCGCTTTGCCAGGTCTTTGGATGCGGTCATGGCTCCAAAGTACAACGTTTCGAAAATTTCACGATTTAGACTGCGTGCCTCGTTGCTTTCAAATGGTAAGCGACACAGCATGAATGCATCGGCAAGTCCTTGCACACCGATGCCAATGGGGCGATGCCTCAAATTGGACGTGCGCGCCTCTGCGACTGGATAGTTGTTGAGATCAATGACCCGATTAAGGTTCCTTGTAACTACCTGTGCTACGCGGAATAGTTCTTGATGGTCAAAGACACCATTCTTAACGAATTTAGGCAGTGAAATAGACGCTAGATTGCACACAGCAACCTCATCCGCTGATGAGTATTCCACAATTTCAGTGCACAAATTACTGGATTGTATCGTGCCTAAATTCTGCTGGTTCGACTTGCGATTACACGCATCCTTATAGACCATGTAGGGAGTGCCTGTCTCAATTTGCGATTCGAGAATTTCCAACCATAGGTCTTGAGCTTGGATTGTCTTGCGAGCTCGTCCTTCTACTTCATAGCGCATATACAGGCTATCAAAGGCCTCTCCCCATACGTCAGCAAGCCCCGGAGCTTCATTCGGACAGAATAGCGACCAGTGTTCATTGGCCTCTACGCGTCTCATGAAGAGATCTGGTATCCATAAAGCCGTAAACAGATCTCTGGCCCGCATTTCTTCTTTACCATGATTCTTGCGGATATCGAGCCAGGAGTGTATGTCGGCATGCCAAGGCTCCAAAAACACAGCGATGGACCCTTTGCGTTTGCCTCCACCTTGATCGATATAGCGCGCGGTATCGTTATACACACGCAACATGGGGATGATTCCATTTGAAGTGCCGCCCGTTCCACGAATGTAGGAGCCAGTGGCACGCACATTGTGGATGCTTAGGCCTATTCCTCCGGCAGATTGGGAAATTCGGGCACATCTTTTCAACGTATCAAAGATTCCATCGATGCTATCTTCGCTTATGGGCAGCAAAAAGCAGGAGGAAAGCTGTGGATTAGGAGTCCCTGCATTAAACAGCGTAGGGGTTGCATGCGTAAACCACTTTTCGCTCATTAAAGAATAGGTTTCTATCACAGAATCGATATCATTCATGTGAATTCCTACCGCTACACGCATCCAAAGATGCTGGGGTCTCTCCACTGTTTTTCCATGTATCTTGAGTAGATATGACCTTTCGAGCGTTTTAAACCCAAAATAATCCAGGGCGAAATCGCGATCGTATAAGATGATTCCATCAAGGACTTCTGCATGTTTTTGGACCAGTTCATACAGATCCTGAGCGACAAGTGGCATGTGCTGCTTTGAACGTGCATCGATGTGATGGTATAGGGTATGTACTGTTTCACTAAATGATTTGCGTGTGTTCTTCTGCAGATTTGAAATTGCGATACGTGCCGCTAACGCAGCATAGTCGGGATGCCTTGTGGTCAATGTGGCAGCTATTTCAGCTGCTAAATTGTCCAGCTCGCTGGTTGTCATGCCATCGTGTAGCCCTTCAATCACGCGCTTCGTCACCAAAGTGGAATCCACGTAAGTGGAATCCAGGCCGTAGCAAAGTTTTTGTATACGTGATGTAATTTTGTCGAACCGAACTTCTTGTTTGCGTCCATCGCGCTTGATAACCCACATGATATTGCCTCCAATCGATTAAAACTCTTCTGCCATACTAAAGACGCGCGATGCCTGAGATGTCATGACGCCCGCTTTTTGGTATTCGGAAACACGTCGTTCAAAAAAGTTCGTTTTACCGCTCATGGAAATCAACTCCATGAAATCGAATGGATTTGCGGTTTGATAGATTTTTGGGACTCCTAAAGAGGTTAAGAGTCTATCAGCGACAAATTCGATGTATTGACACATCAAATCGGCATTCATGCCGATGAGTCGTACCGGCAGTGCATCGCTTACAAATTCGTGTTCTATAGTGACAGCATCAGCAATGATCTTCTGAACTACTTCTGGAGCGAGCTTATGCTGCAATTGAGAATAGAGGAGACAAGCGAAATCGCAGTGTAATCCTTCATCACGAGAGATTAGTTCGTTGGCGAAGCTTAGGCCTGGCATTAAGCCGCGCTTTTTGAGCCAGAAAATGCTGCAAAAGCTTCCGGAAAAGAAGATGCCTTCAACGGCTGCGAAGGCGATCAAACGCTCAGCAAAGGATCCTTCAGAGATCCATTTCAATGCCCATTGCGCCTTTTTATAAACGCAAGGGAGTGTATCCATGGCATGGAAGAGCCGATTTTTTTCCTCAGGATCTTTGATGTATGTGTCAATGAGCAGGGAGTAGGCTTCGGAGTGAATATTTTCGATCATGATCTGAAAGCCATAGAAGCAGCGTGCTTCGGGATATTGCACCTCGCTCATAAAGTTTACCGCAAGGTTTTCATTTACGATACCATCACTGGCAGCAAAGAAGGCTAAGACATGCTTGATGAAGTGCTGTTCATCGGAGTTTAGCTTGTTGTTCCAATGTGGAAGGTCGCAGGATAGATCGATCTCTTCGGCTGTCCAAAAACTGGCTTCCGCCTTCTTGTACAGCTCCCAAATCTTTGGGTGAGTGATAGGAAAAAGGACAAAACGGTCTTTATTTTCTTGCAAAATGGGTTCTAGCGACGTCATAGCGTCATACTCCTTATAAAACGTTATTATGCCAAGCGCATGTGCGTGGATAAGCGTTCTCAAAATCAACAAAGATGGAAAAAGGGCATGAATAGCCAGACGGCGGAGCGCTTTTTCCCACCCTGTCTTTAGCGAGACAGTTTTCACTAGCATATAAGCTAGTGAGCGATGGTAAGATAAAGCAGGTCTTCTGACTTCGAGGTCGTCCTTCGGTTCAACACCTTCCCGTAGAAAATCCTACAGTGGTTTAAGAATGAACCGTTGTCGCTCGTTACAGCGGCGTAACCGTGTGGGATTTACACCCACTTCCCTATTCTCCTCAGAGCGTACTCTGAGGCACTTTATCCTTAATTTGCACTCGAACCTTACACGTTCCAACAAAATCCCGTCAAGCTTTAAACCCGACTAAAAATTAGTTATGCGATGTTGCAACTCGTTGCTTCGATTGAAATTCATGACTAGATCCTGGAGGTTTGTTGCCTTGGGTTGCATTTTCTAATTTATCTAACAATTTTTCAAACTGATTGCTTGGGAAGGCGCAAATTTGGTCAGTTGTTTTTTGCACTCGTTCACTTATTTTGGTGTTTACTTTGGTTACACCATTGATGATTGGCGTAATACATGCTGATGCAGCATCAAAGCTAAGGGTGCCTAGCCAGCAGGCTCCGCGACCGGTAGTTTTTGTGATATCTACAATGGGTCGAACAACGGGATTTAGTTGGGAGAATGCTCGCGAAGTCTTGGTAAAAACGAGTTTGATTTTAGGATCGATTTTTTCTCTTACTTTGATGTGAGATGCTAATAGGGCAGTCGCTAGCACTCCCGTCAATGCGATGAGAATATAGCATGTCCCAGTCTGCGAGAGGTTTTGTGACATTTTGACGCAATCATAAGAGTAGTCTCTGAAATAGTTTTAGTAAATCATCGCAGCTAATCCTGATGACATGCGTAGCCAAATGGCAAGGCGTTGTCTAGAGGATAACTGTACAATATTGATAGCAGAGCTAATAGCAACGCCTTGGACCCTGATTGCTACCAAAACTTGCCGCATAAGTCTTGAATTTGATCAGCTGCT
>CAYTFC010000071.1:0-15594 GCA_964436955.1 uncultured bacterium
TGGCCTTCGATGCGCAACGTTTCACTAGGAAAGAACGGCTGTGTTCAAGCGCGATATAGGTAGCAAGTCGGGTTTAAAAAGCGTGGCGGAGTAGGGCCAGGTAGCGATCCAGCTGCATCTTTGTTTTCGTTTCCGTTACGGCTACAACCAAATGTCTATCTAACGCCGGAAAAAACCGCGATAAACTTAGCCCTGGTTCGATGCCTTCCACGCGAAGCCTCTCTTGAACCCTATCCGATGAATAAGGAAGCTCCACCAAAAACTCATTGAGTATTGGGGCGCTTAGATCCACTTTAATTCCAGGAATACGCGATAACCCCTCTCGAAGGTAGCTGGCACGTTGGAAGTTTGTTAGTGCCAACTTCTTAACACCTTCCTTTCCATACCACAGCAGCGAAATAAGGCTCGCCAAAGCTGCTAAAGATTGATTGGTACAGATATTGGAAGTTGCCTTTTCACGCCGAATATGTTGCTCACGCGCTTGCAAAGTTAACACAAATCCCCGCTTACCATGACTATCGGAGGTCTCGCCAACCAGGCGTCCAGGCAGCTGCCTAATCCACTCTTGTCGACAAGCCATGTAACCGGCGTAGGGACCGCCAAACTGCATAGGGATTCCAAAAGGCTGCATATCGCCAACAGCGATATCAGCACCTAGGTCAGCAGCGGATGCGTACAATCCGTATGCCAAGGGATTAGCACATAATATCCCCAAAGTCCCTTTAGAACGCGCTAAAGCAAAGACGGGCGCCACTTCATCGATCAATCCAAAAAAGTTGGGGCTTTGTAACAAGATCCCCGCGACCTCTTCATCAATGAGGCTCTCAAAAGCTTCGGGGTCTATGGCTCCATTATGTAAAACCGGAATGGTGTCCACTTGCACGTTATGACTGCTTGCATACTGCAGAATCACTCCGCGATAATGGGGATGCAAATTGCCCGCAAGCACGATTTTGTTTCGCTCTGGGCGACAGCGAAGGCTCATCAAAACAGCTTCCGCACACGCACTAGCACCATCGTATACAGATGCATTGGCAACATCCAGCCCTGTTAACGCACAAACTGCAGACTGAAATTCAAAAATGGCCTGTAATAACCCCTGCGACATTTCCGCTTGATAGGGAGTATAAGCTGTTAAAAATTCCGATTTGCTGCAAATCGCACCAACTAAAGCAGGGACATGATGCTCATAAGATCCCGCACCAAGATAGTTATCGTGGGTAGAAAAGGTGTTTTCGGATGCGATGGATTCCATCAATTTAAGGGCTTCGTACTCAGAAAGCCCTTCGTCGCTAAGGGGCGGGCGTCGCATAAGAGATTGTGGGATAGCCCTAAAGAGCTCATCGACGCTACTGATGCCAAGACACTCTAGCATCTTGCGATTTTGCTCTTCTTTATTGGCGATGAAATCCATTACGCCATCCTTGGTCCAATGTCATTAAAATAAAATCTTTGTCTAATGCCTCTTCGCCGCAGCGGCAGTACTAACATTTTTCCTTAGTTTGAAGACATTGATCCTTGGTCTAGTGGTTAACCAAAGCCTGGTAAGCAGTCTCATCTAATAGTGCTGCAAGCTCATTCGAGTCACTTAACTCAATTTTGAATAGCCAACCATCCTGCTGCGGAGAGTGATTTACAGTTTCCGGAGCAGTCTTAAGATCTACGTTAACTTCAACGATTCTTCCCGAAAGAGGAGAATAAACGTCTGCCGCAGCTTTGGTAGACTCAAGTACTGCAGCTTCTTCGCCCTTCTTAATAGACTTTCCAATTTGCGGCAATTCGATATAAACAATATCTCCAAGCTCTTTCTGGGCATACTGAGTGACGCCAACCGTTCCAATATTTTTTTCGACAGTAACCCATTCATGTGATTCAGTATACTTCATAATAGACCTCTTTTAGTGCTTGTAGAATGGCAGCTTGACTACTTGTCCTTTCAGCCGGCGCTGACGTACTTCAATTTCGATAGTTTCTCCGATAGCCAACCCTTCCTCGACCATGACAATAGCAATGCCCTGCTGTAAGCAAGGCGAGTGAGAACCAGAGGCTACTTTACCGATAGCTTTTCCAGCTTTGTAAACGATGCAGTCGCTCCTAGGCACACCACTGTCTATCAAAGCCACGCCATGTTGTGAACGCTTTTTAGGATTGTTTTGCAGGCGCAATAATGCTTCTTGGCCAATAAAGTGACCCTTCTTCCATTTAACCGTCCATGAAGACACGCTTTCAGTAGGCGCAATATCATCAGTTAACTCATGCCCATAGAGTGCGTAACCAGCCTCCAACCGCAACGTATCGCGTGCGCCAAGTCCTATCGACTCTACGTCATAACGCTGCCCCTTGGCAAGTAGCTCTCGCCACAGATTTACCAACACCTTGTTAGGAGTTATGATTTCATAGCCACCGGAACCTGTATATCCCGTGCGAGAAAGGATAATAGAGCTTCCTTCATAGCTGGTGTTTAGAAAGCGCATTGGCATCAAGCTCCAAGGTCCGCGCAGAACATCATGTACTAAGCGCTCGGATTCAGGCCCCTGAACAGCCAAAATACCTTCTTCCTCATAGCGCGTCGTCACGTCTACGCGAAAAGACTTCGCCGCTTTAAGTACGTGCTTGAGATCTTTGTCTCGATTACCTGCGTTAACGATTACAAAAAACTCGGTGCTGGATTGACGATAGACAAGCACATCATCGATGCTGCCGCCCTGCTCCGATGCCCATACAGTATAAATTGCTAAAAAATCGGATTGCCCTTCAATGTGATTGGTGGACAAAAAGCTTACAAAAGCCTCTGCATCCGGACCTGATATCAGGATGCGACCCATGTGGGAAACGTCAAAAATCCCCACACCTTGTCTCACAGCCATGTGCTCAGTTACTGTTCCTTTGTATGAAATGGGCATTTCCCAACCTGAGAAATCCGCCATTTTAGCACCTAAGGCTAGATGCTCGTCATACAAAGCAGTTCTCATGCTGAGAGCCTGAGACTGGCCCATAGACTAGGCTGCTGCTCAATTTGGTAATCACGAGAACACATAGCAAAGTGCTGTGGTTCTTCTCCGGGACGATTAATGCGGTAGGTAAAGCCCAAACGATCGAACTGATCCGGATCATATCCATGCAAGCAGTGCGCTGGAATGAAAATGTCCAGATGATAGTTGTCCTTTCCAAGATTTATATTCATCTGTAGGTCTTTGGGATCGCACCATTCGTGTACATCTTCTGTTCGAAAACGTGTGATCTCACCCGCATTACGCCCCTCAACTTCTTTTGGTAGAAAGAAGAAGTGATGACAAAAACGTGTGCTGAAACCTGATGCTTTAGAGTCGCGTGTATCGATGAAGAATTCTACGCTATCTCCTGTTTGTATCTCCGGAAAAAATGCGCTCTCAAATGGCTTGTCAACGCTAACAGTAGCATTGATTCCATCGCGGTCCCAAGCTAATGCAACAGATGCAAAAGGGTTTTCGCCACACAAGGCTTCTAGGCGAGGCAAACGATAAGGAGTGCCTAGAGAAGTCTTGGGCGACTCCTTCCGCCGCCGGCACATCGCTGACACCGAAAAAAAGCTAATAGGCGTCACCTTTAGGCTGGGATCTGCTAAAGCGCTAGCGTCTGTCCCTTCTCCAGCTGGATTATCCCAAGAAACAATATCGTCACCACGGCGCTTGCGGAAGCTTGTGTGTCTCTTCAATTCTTGCCTCCTTCAGTGGCGCGGCGATTGGCACCTGCTTCATCACGTTCCAGGTAATTAAAGGTGATGGCATTTTTATTTTTGATCTCGGTAAGTACATGTGTCATGAGTATGCGTTGGCCCTCATCAGCCAACTCCGCTTGGGCTTTGAGTATTGCTTGACCCGCCATTACACTGTTCTGAGCTGGACCAATATTTTTGAGCTGAAAGAACCAAAGTTCTCCGGTCGGACGACTAATCACATCGCTCCATTCATTAGGTTTAAGCGAAAATATGATCTCACGCCCCATCGAAGCACCATCGTCGCTACGACGTAAGGTAAATGGACTTTCGGTTAGTTTCCACTGGTCTGTCAAAACCTTTGCAGGCGCTAGCTTATCCATTTCTGCTTTTGGCTGAGCAATCGCCAGAAAGGCTTTGGCATCTTCAGGATTTTTTTGGAGCTTGTCTCGTACTTGGCGCATGTAGGATAACATGCGATAAGCTGCAGCTCCTTGTGACCCCAGAGCTGAATCCTTTTCGGTGGTTCCTGCACTGCTTTGGTGTTCTTTCTCAATGGCTGTGATGAGATCTTTGTAATAATCGGCAGCTACCAAATCTTGAACATCGGCAAGAGGCTTCCAACCGTCGCCCTTACGATACTTTTCTGCATCAGATGAGCGCACCTTTTCGTAAAACGGCCCCATTGCAGCCAACACATCATTGTTTAGTGTGTCGTCCTTGCTAGCTTCTTCGAAAGTAAGCACTTCCCACTTTGGTGAACGATCGATTACTTCGATGCGATAGTAATTACGATTGTCTCCAGTGAAGTTTTTAAGCTTTTCGAATATTTCAGCCTTCGAAGTGCTTTCGGACTTAATAGGAGCGGCATCTAATAGAGAGATAAATGCTTCACGATTGTCGATGCCTTGAAGTGGTAAGGTCCCTCCTTTCATGCGAATAGAGAGGGTTATCGCTTCAGGCTTAGCAGCATCTAGTGCTTTTTCAAGCCACTGAGGATGGGTATCAACAAGTGCATTACGGGCATGTTCATCTACACGAGCTCGGGTCGTCGCATCTAAGGCATCCAATACCTTGAAGCGTTCAGTTACAGTCGCTGCCTTTTTGGTCGCTAGCTCTGGAAACTCTTTCTTGAGTGCTTCCCAATTGGCATCTTGCGTTTCCCAGGCCCACATATCCTTAATAGGAACGAGTCCTTGAAGTGTCTGCTTATTAGCTTCGGCCACTTGCAGGAGATAACGCTTTTGCACCAATTCAGGATGCGCTTTCTGCATCTCTTCAACTGTTAGAAACTGTGCGGGCAGATCTAGGGCCTGTTTCTTAGTACCTTTAGCGGACACCGCAGCAAGGTAGGCTTCGAATTTTTGAAGCGCTCGGAAGTCAGGGAGTCGTAATGATTCTGGCAACTGGTACATATTGCCTTCAACAGTCTCCAGGGCATATCCCGTATACAGATCAAATGTCAAAGGATCGACGAAGATAGCATTTCCAACTCCATCGAACAGTCGGCGGAATAACAAAACTTGTTGCCATATGCGCGCGGCTCGTGATTCATCCATCCCCATGCGGCGTAGCTGCTCATTCATGTATTGACGTGGTGTCATGGAGGCTAAATTGGCTCGAGAACCAAGCTCTCGCAAACTCGTTTCCGCCTGAGCGATAAGGTCAGCCAACGCCTCTTCAGTAGACACCTTGTAGCCTTGTGCCTGAGCGATTTTGGCGGAATTAATGATGAACTCGCTAACCAACCGAATAAATCGTGGACCAAACCAATCTTCAAAGGTGTGATAACCAAACAATGCTAGGTCTGTGCGCTGTAGGTTGGGATCCGGCGTTAACCAATTGTATTGCTGCTCTTGATACCTTAGCACTTGGCCAAGTATCGGGGCAGGAAACTGCTGTTCGGCCAGATAAAGCTGTGTTCGTGCTTGAAAAGCTGCCGGTGCAACAGGATTGGTGGACTGACGTAAGCTATCAAGATTCTTCTTAATTTCTGGAGCAAAGTAGCTCCACACGCTATCTGCAGTCAAAAATCGCGCTGAAGGATGCACGTAAAAGCTAGCTGTCTTTTCACGCTTCAACCTAGACTCTAAATCAATGGCAAGCGAGTCACCGTATTGGGCGACAAGCTCTGCAGCCAAACCGGTCTTAAGAAAATCATTGGTGATAACACCATCGTTGAGGAAGTTGGGTCCCCATTGCCCTGCAAAGGCCTTTTTCATCGCTGTGTCGGACTGCAGAAACACAGCCATCGACTCCAGGTCAGAAATGCGGACATCCTTGCCATCTACAGCCACAAAGGCCGTCTTATCCGTATGAGAAACGGTTTCGATTGTGCTGTACGTCCCAAAAAATGAGAAAGACAACACAATAATCACAGTGACAACGATGAAAAAGTAACGCTGGTACTTACGAAAAAACTGAAGCATGCGCAGGCCGACTCCAACAAATTTATGAGTGAAGATGCTATCAAAGATGCCCCTTTCACTCAAACATTTTCTTAGCTATTTTAACGGTCAGGCCTAGCAAAACGTGCTACAGGAACAATCCGTATGCCTCCGCGCGCACTGAATGCTCCCCGAACTTCCATACGCTTTGGCTCGATGACGTGAATGAGATCGTTCAAAATCATGTTCACCGCGAACTCGCCAAAAGTACCTGTGTTGCGAAATCCTCCCAGGTAGAGTTTGAGGCTTTTCGATTCAATGAGCCACTTATCGGGAATAAAAGTGATGGTGATTTGACCAAAATCCGGTTGGCTTGTCACAGGACAAAGACTCGTAAATTCTTCACAAATAAGTGTAACTTCATAATCAGAGTTCGGCCAATGGTTTGGAATTGGCTCTAGAATCTTTCTATCAACCTCTTTGGGAAGAGGAACCTTGTTACCTAGAGCGGTTAAACCAGCTTCGGGAGCGGTCATTATAGACTCCTTATTATCTTGTTAAAATCTCTCTTTAAAACTTTGCATCAGCAACTGACGCAACTCCTGCCGAGCAGAAACAACCGCTTGCTGGGAAGCATCTGGTCCCAAAAGAGGATAACTTGTCGCATGCATGCTTTGGGCAACCTGAGTACCTGACAAAAGAACATCGGCCAAGCAGTCTTGTGGAACGCTTGTTAGGCAAATGGACCCCTGATGCAAAAGACCATTTTTGGTACGACGTTGGGCCGCTCCACCTACTTTGCGCCCATCAAGCATGATATCAAATTTGGTTGGGTGTGCCATACAGAACCGCTGTGAAGATTGATCGGTGGCAGGGGGTTGTTGTGGCAACAAAGTGAGTGGCTGACACGACTTTTGAAGCGGTTGAATTGCCTGTAGCACCGCTGTGTTAACCGTTGCATAGTTGGTAAGGGTATTGTTCGAAAAAGAAGAGTGTGAGGCTGGTAATACAAACGAAAAGGCGAGATCGCACGTATGAAACAAAAGTCCTCCACCAGTGGGTCGCTTGGCAGTAGAAAGCTTCCATTTGTTTAGCGCTGATAGATTAAGATGTTCGGCCGGATTGACGAAATAGCCATAGGTTAGAGAATCGCTTGCCCAATCGTAAAGGTGAAGAATGGGCATTGGATTTGCGGCAAGATTATGCAGAAGCTCGGCATCACATGCCATATTTGCGTCTGCAGTGGATGTACCGGTGTCTAGAATTTGCAAAACCATGACATTTTCCCTTAATCAAGGGAAAGATCGTAGCATAAAGATCAACTTTTTTAAAGCCTTGCGACGCTTTGGAACCTTTGTTAATGCCGCTTCAGCGAAGCGGCATTAACAAAAGCTATTTTTTTTGATGGCTATATAGCTCGGCTTGAGTCTTCGTGATGAATATGGAGTTCCACGGGAATCTCCCTTCCCTCGCCCTCTAAAACGCCGTTATAGCTGTAATCAATACGCGTTTTATAGATTAAAGCATTCTTGCGACTCCATACAGCTTTTCCTCTGATATTACCTTCCAAAAATAGTCTTTCTGCAGAATGGGGTGTAAACCGCAGAATCTCCACAGAATCAAATCCACCAGATACTTCAGCTCTAACTTCCTTATCCGTGATCGCCACAATATGGTAGCTTATTTCCATTTTAACATTAGGGTCAGCTCCCAGTGCCATGTCTAGATGATAGGTTTCGCCTTCATGAATATCTTTATCGGCTAACACAAAAAGATTTTGTAATGTTTCGGATAACAAGTTTGTGGCGCGAAAACCTCCTAAATGCTCTAAAGTTTGCGAGAACTTAAGAAATTCTTTAGACTCAGCACCAATCTTCAAATTCGAATCAACAACAACTTTCAAGGGTCGATTTAAAATCTTTGCTATCTCCGTCATCAATGGCGAATTTCGTGGTTCGGTGGAATCATATTGTAACGCGTTGCCTTCTGACTCCACTCCAACTTGCAGCGATTGAAGAGTGAATTCAAGCTGTCGCGGTGAGTTAGAAGCTGTCACAGCTAACTTAGCCCTGACTTCTTGGTGTGCTATAGAAGGCACTTCGTCGTTACCTTGAGAAATCTCAATATCCAGGCTGCTCGTTTGAACGACAGCTTGATTTAGAGGATATTGTAGACGAATCGCATCCTGCCCTCCCATTAAAAAGGTGGGTAGGAAAATAGCAGCCACAAAAAAGGGATATTTAGCCATCTTGATTTACCGCATGGTTGATTAAGGTGTCACTAAACTAAAAACATTGCTTGTCTTGCAAGCTTTTTTTAGAAATTACTGATTGTTGCGCTAGTTGTCATGCCAAGGATCTGGGTGCTGAGACGTAATGCTTTACCTCTAAGTCGAAAAATGATAACATGTTATGACAATAATTTGGTCCTAAGATATAGGGGAGGAGAATAATTATGGATTTAGTAGCACTCGGTAGTAGAGTTGGAAGCCTTGCCGTCGCGGTGGGCAGCGGAGAATTAGTGGGTCGATATGCTGTAAATCTACCTAAACATATTGGTTATCCCGCTGGAATTGGGGCTGTTGCAGGATTAGTTCAATTTTCTTTGGGCTATGCTCTGCAACCCGCATGGACCGCTCTAAGATTAAGCTTAAGCTTAAATCCAGTGGGTCAAGTCGTCTTTACTGTTCTGCAAGTGTTGGGCAACGCTCTTATTGGAGCCTTAGCATTGCATCATATTTTCAACTACAACATCAAAACAGTAAATGCAACCGTTCTGTCAGCGGAAAGCACTGGTGTTGCTCTTGTATTGACCTGGCTAGCGAATGCAGCAATGAGAACGTTAACCTAAGAATAGGTTAGATGGCGTGGCCCAATGTCATCAAAATAAAATAAAAAATTTGTTAATGCCACTTCGCCGAATTGGCAGCCCAAATATTTTTCCTTATTTTGACGACATTGTGGCTTAGCCTGGGCTCAGGCCACGCAAAATCTCTATCGATATAACACAGGATTATGCTGGTCGACAAGTCTGTCGCCCACGCTGTATCCAAGGCTTTTTGGATGGTGCGCAAGTGGATCTGATGGCAACAGAACATATCTAGATACAGCTCGACAATAGACGATCAGAAGATGGCATTCGCCATCAGCAGCGAGCAGCTGCGGAAAATTCAGCTTGGTTTCAGGAGCTATAAAAACTCCGTTACCTTCTTTAGTTGGTATAGGACATGTATGGCGAACATTAGTTGCGGTGGATTCTGAATCCAACGGAGTGACACGCTGAAGAGATATTAACAACCCACAAAGAACGCCTTGCAGATAGGAGAAACTCTCTAAAGTTTGTTCTCCATTAAGTGCAGGGACTTGATTGGACTTATTACCATTTGCCATCAATATCTGGTCGTAGGCTAAGCGCACCGGAGTTGTTTCCACTAGATTGGAGGCAATCTCGCCATACACGCGGTTACAAACGACGTTTTTAATGGCTTCACTGTCACGCCAAACATCCCGCCCCTTCATCAATATATCGCCCCGACTCATTCGATTAAGGCGCTCACTCGAGATGGATAAGCGCTTCCCTAAGGTAACGTTGACGGCGCGTCGAAGCTCGTAGAGCTTCTCTTGGGTAAGGAGTTGCTCGAACTCTATCCAACCATGATCAGTAAAAAATTCGCGATGCTTGTTATCTACAATGAATTTCATGACTAAGAGCTTAACGTTCTAGATGCTTAAAAGCAAGGGGAAGGAAACAGAAAGCACTGCCGGAGATCCGGCAGTTCAAAATTTGCGCTACAGTTTTATGTCGCTTGTGTCAAATGCACGGCTGGAACCTAGGTCAGATGACTTCTCGTTGTTAATGTTTTTCTCAACTTGCTGCTCGTTGTTAATGTTTTTCTCAACTTGCTGCTCGTTGTTGATGTTTTCCTCAACTGGCTGCTCGTTGCCAGGCTCCTCTGAAAGCTTCGCACTGGCAGAGCCGAAGTAGTATGCAGCACCACCAAGAACGGCAGCACCACCTAGACCTCCGAGAACTAACTTCTTGTGGTTAGCAACGAATCCGGTAACGGAGTTGGTAGCACGAGCCAACATTACTGGGATATCGCAAATCATTACTGGGATATCGTGAATCACTCTACCAGTTTGTCTAAGAGCCGCACCTTGTTTTGCAGCAGCTTGAAATGGATTGGTTAATCCATGGCCAATTGACTTGCGAATAGCTGTGCAGTTATTGCCAATGCTTGCAAAGGTAAGTTTGTTAGCAGTTAACCCTACATAATTCAAAACAGCAGGCGCCAACTTTCCTGCTGCAGCTAACGCGTGTAAAAGTACGCCTAGGGCCACAATGATTTCAGTTGCAGCTAAATTCACGACGCGTGATCCAACTTGTTTAACAAGAACGTTGCGGTCTGAACCGGTCATTCCGTCGACGGTTTTTGCAGTGCTATAGGCTAATCTATTTAAGCTTTCCATGGTGATCTCCTTTGGTTAAGCGGGCCAAAACTATTTCATGACATCCCATTATAGAGCAAGTTTTTATATGTATTGTTAAGACTAAGAAAATGATGTTCACGATCGCTTGCACAATAACCCTTATCCGGCGACAATGTTACTACACAAAAAAATGTAGGCTTACATGCAAACAGATGCCAAAGTCGGAATACTTCTTGTTAACTTAGGAACTCCACGTTCACCAAAGCCAAAAGATGTTTTTTGCTACTTAAATGAGTTTTTGACTGATGGGCGCGTCATCGATATTCCGTGGGCTTGGCGCCAACTACTCGTCCGTGGACTTATTGTCCCTCAAAGGTATCGACAGTCTTCGGCCACATACCAAAAGGTGTGGACGGAACAGGGCTCGCCTTTAATGATCTATGGACAATCGGTAGAACGCAAATTACAGTCGCTTTTGGGTGACAATTACGTCGTACGACTGGCCATGCGCTACCAAGCACCTTCCATCGACACTGTGTTGTCCTCAATGGAACAGGAAGGTCTGGGCCATCTCATTATTTTGCCACTATTTCCACAATATGCTTCGGCGACTACAGGCTCGGTCAACCAACGCGTCATGGAGTGCCTGAAAAACTGGCAGCTATTTCCCTCTTTGTCATTCATCAGCACGTACGCAACACATCCGGCGTTCATTAATGCCTTTGCAGCCATTGGTCAGCGCTATGAGCCTTCAAATTATGATCATATCCTATTTAGTTTCCATGGACTTCCACGCAGACACATTTTAAAGGCTGATAGATCGGGGTGCTGCTTAACAAAGGAAGGCTGTTGCAACACTCTCGAACGGCGAAATCATTCTTGCTACCGCGCGCAATGCCATGCCACTGCTAGGCTAATCGCAGAAAAACTGGAAATTCCTTTAGAGAAATATAGCATTACCTTTCAATCACGATTAGGTAAAGAACCATGGACTGAGCCCTACACTGAAGATGCTGTCAAAGCCTTAGCCAAGCAAGGGATCAAAAATCTTTTAGTGCTTGCACCCGCTTTTACAGCGGATTGCTTGGAAACGACCTATGAAATCGCGGAAGAATATGGTCATCTTTTTCAGTCTTGCGGTGGACATAAACTCCAGTTGGTCGAAAGCTTAAATGATAGTGAACCATGGCTAGAAGGTTTACAGCAGCTTATCATGGAAAATGTGCCGATGGCCTCGACATTCAACTCGCCATACTCTATGCTACCCGCATGAGTCTACACGAAGAACTTGTCACTAACATCGGAACGATCGAGGCAAAAGTCGGTTATGTCTTTGAAGACAAGAACCTATTGACACTTGCGTTTATCCACCGCTCATTTATCAACGAAAATCGGGAATCAATCGACCATCACAATGAGCGCTTAGAGTTCTTGGGAGATTCCGTTTTAGGTCTCTTGGTGGCGGAATATCTGTATCGTTATTTGCCCGAAACGCCAGAAGGTGAACTTTCCTACTTACGGTCACGTTTGGTGGAGGCCAGCTCCTGCGTTACTTATGTGCAGAAGCTTGATTTAGGGTCTCATCTTCTCTTGGGAAAGGGCGAGCGGATGAATGATGGACGCGGACGCGAGTCCATTCTAGCCGATTTATTTGAGGCTGTAATTGGTGCCATCTACATCGATGGCGGTATCGATGCGGCGAGACGCTTCCTCTTTAAAAATTATTCCACAGAAATGCAATCGATTCTTAGCCGTCCTATCCGTAATTGGAAAGCGTTATTGCAAGACTTCACACAAAAAAAATACCAGCTTACTCCCTTATATAACGTTGTACATGAAACGGGACCGGACCACAGCAAGGTTTTCGAGATTGCCGTGATCGTCAAGGATGAGGAATGGGGTCGTGGCTCGGGTCAGAGCAAGAAAGAAGCTCAGCAAGCGGCTGCCGAAGCGGCAGTTCAACGCCTAAAGATTGATCAACCGCAATAAGAGGAAGTACCGTGGCCAAGGTCAAGAGCGTATGGTGCTGCTCCAGCTGCGGGCAGTCTCAGCACAAATGGGCCGGTCAGTGTGGTATCTGCAAAGAGTGGAACACGCTGCACGAAGAACTTAATGAGGTGGCATCACAGGAACGTTTTGCGCACCAAAAAAGTGAACCCAGCCGCCCCATACGCATTAAGGATGTTTCACAAGCACCTATTCCTCGCATCGTCACCAACATTAACGAATTCGACCGCTTGCTCGGGGGAGGGATCGTTCCCGGCGCTCTGACCCTAGTGGGTGGCGATCCAGGGATTGGAAAATCCACTCTAATGCTGCAACTTGCAAGCTCGTTGGCAAAGCAGGGACTGCTTGTCTTGTATGTCTGCGGCGAAGAGTCTGTGGAACAAACCTCCCTGCGCGCGCGTCGATTAGGGGTGGATTCTGACAATCTGCTTCTACTAAGCGAGACTAACTTTTCGGTAATCTCGCGACAGATCGATGAAGTGGATCCCGACATCCTCGTGATAGACAGTATTCAGATTGTGTATAAGAGCGAATTACCTTCGGGGCCTGGCTCAGTACCGCAAGTGCGCGAGATCGCTACTGAATGCATGCACTTGGCAAAGGGCCGTCGTTTAGCAACTTTCCTGATCGGCCATGTCACAAAATCGGGTGATCTTGCCGGGCCACGCGTCCTAGAGCACCTTGTGGATACTGTGTTGTATTTTGAGGGAGATCGTCAAAATAACTATCGCATGATTCGCGTGGTCAAAAACCGCTTTGGTCCAACTGACGAAGTCGCGGTATTCCAAATGGTATCGCATGGACTGGTAGAAGTACCAAACCCTTCACAACTCTTCCTGGAGCATCGTAGCAAGGGAGTCATCGGGTCCGTAATTATTCCTATTATTGAAGGCACAAGGCCGATCCTGGTTGAAGCGCAGGCATTGGTAACCGATACAGCTTTCAGCACGCCGTCGAGACGCTGCACAGGCTTAGATCAAAATCGCCTGGCTTTGCTATTAGCTGTAGTAGAAAAACGCATGCGATTTGCCTTGCATGGTTGCGATGTCTTTGTGGCACTAGCCGGAGGCGTACGCGTTGTTGAGCCGGCCTTGGATTTAGGTATCCTTCTCGCAATAGTATCCTCTTACCGCAATGTCCTGTTTGACCCAGATACAGTTGTTATCGGCGAAGTCGGCTTAGGCGGCGAAATTCGCAGCGTTCCTCGTATCGAAAGCCGACTCAAAGAAGCCTCTGCAATGGGCTTTAAGCGTTGCATCTTGCCAAAAGGCTGCATCAAAGGGCTGCAAGAAACCCATAAAATAGCACTACATGGCGTTCAAGTTGTGGAGGAAGCCATCAATGTCCTGCTTGCATAATATCAAGGTTGCCGCACGGGCATCCGCTCTTTCCCGTGCACAAGTCATCGAAGTGCAGCGTGAGCTATCGCTCTACCACCCAGAATACATTTTGGAGAGTACATTCGTACAAACCACTGGTGATAAAGACCAGAAAACCTCCCTGCGAACATTAGAACGCTCCGATTTCTTTACTAAAGAAGTCGATGAACTTGTGTTGCAGCACACATGTCGTATAGCGATCCATTCAGCTAAAGATCTACCCGAAACACCAGTTCCTGGTTTGTGCACCATCTGCATCACAAAGGGATTAGATCCAGCCGATGTGCTTGTGTTACGACCCGAAATGTCGCTGCAAAATCTGCCGGCCGGAGCTATCATGGCCACCTCTTCGGAGCGTCGTGAACTAGCCGTAAATGCGCTTCGACCCGATCTGAAATTTATGGATTTGCGAGGAACTATCGAGCAACGACTCTCGCTTCTAGATACAGGGCAGGCAGATGGTATTGTGGTGGCAGAAGCGGCCCTCATTCGTTTAGGCTTAACACACCTTAATCGCGTGCGTTTGCCTGGCTCCACTGTGAATGGCCAGGGACAGCTAGCCATAGTAGCCTTGGAAGACGATAATGAGATGAAAGAACTTTTCAGTTGTCTTGCTACCCCATGAAAGTCTTATATCTTGGTCTAACTCCTCCCCTCAGCACGGCAAATCGAGAAATCATTCATTGTCCACTAATACGGATAGTGCCCATAGAATCTCCGGATATTCGGGAACTATCCAACTGCTCTCATGTCATCTTTACCAGCAAAACTGCCGTTCATCTCCTCTTCCAATGGGTCGATAGTTCTCTGGAAGACAAGCGTGTGTTTTGTGTGGGACGAGCAACTGCCATGACTGCTGAACAATATGGCGTGAAAGTGGCCCATGTTGCATCGCCTGAAACTGCTGAGGGTATCGTCCTCGCGTTCGAACAAGAACAGCTGGAAATGGCACGCGTTTTCTGGCCCCGAGCGGCCGGTGCACGCCCAGTAATTAATGACTTTTTCGAACAGCGGAAAATTCCCCTTACGGATTGCGTGCTCTATCACACCGCATTCGTTACGCCAAGTCATCCTCCAGACATCGAAGACATTGATGAAATTGTATTTACCAGCCCCTCAACTGTTGATGCCTTCCTTGCTCTATATGGAGTTTTCCCGCAGGACAAAATACTCACAGTCCAAGGGCCTATCACGCAACAAAAAATAACCGCACATGCGGCTACGAAAACGAACAATGCGATTCCTCTACGTGCCCGCATTTTTCCCGCCATGGAGCAACCCTGTAAAGCGGTCCTTTAGAGGCAATTGCAAAAGTATTTCGCGTGTTATACAGCAATTCTTTGTTCGTGAACTGTAGAAGGCTCAAAAGTGCCCAAATTCGGCAAAAAACTGAACAAAAACGAATTCCAACATATTTATTGTCAATTATGCAATTGTCTCTTTAGGTCCTTTCTCCTAAGTCGCTTATGTCCTTTTTGTCCTTTACGTCCTTTGTCCTTTTGGTCCTTTCTATCCCTTTTAGAATGATTCAACCCAGCGCATTGTTGCCTTTTCTAGAAGGTACTGCTAGTAAATGTACTTTTTGCGCACTGAATAAAGGACCAAAAGGACAAAGGACGTAAAGGACAAAAAGGACATAAGCGACTTAGGAGATATAGTTGCCCCCATTGTCTAGACAATTTTCAGTCCTACTTATG
>CAYTFC010000072.1:0-14846 GCA_964436955.1 uncultured bacterium
TGAATTCAAATTCAATGACTTGTGCGGCAAGTTTTGGTAGCAATCAGGGTCTGAGGAGCCAGCTGGGTAGTTGGAGAAGTTGGTAGCGGGATGCTCCTTCCAATAATGCAGAATTGGGGTAAAGAGCTTCCACGATGCCATCAACTCGTCAATCCCTACAAATAGGCTTTGATTGCCGACCATACTTTCATGAAGAAGCCGCACATAGGCATCCGGTCGATTAACCAGCGATGGTCCTATTGCTGTCTTTCCCGTTCTATCTGTAATGAAGATCTCTGGATCGGGCTGAATGCGAATCGTCAGAACACGACCATCCTTGAAAGTGACCAATACCTGCGCAAAAGAGCTCTCCAGTCGCTTACCAGCTTTGAGATGAAACGGCACACCTGCCCAACGTGGAGTATCTATATAAAGAGTCGTTGCAACATATGTTTCCACAGTTGATTGTGGATCAACTCCGAGCTCCTGAGGGTAGCCAGCAACGGGCTTTCCTGCAATCTTACCGGGTCCATACTGCGCTCTGACGATTGTTTCAGGAGACTGTACTGCACCCAGTACTATGGCTCTTTCTGCGCGAACGGTAGCAGTCGCAGGATTTTCAAGGGTCAACATCGCCAATACTTCCATCAGGTGATTCTGCACGACATCGCGTAGCATCCCAGTCTTCTCCCAGAACTCACCGCGGGAACCGACTCCAATTTGCTCGCTCAAGGTAATATGCACGGAATCGATGAATTTATGGCTCCAAATGGCTTCTAGCCATTTATTTTTATTACGCAATGGCAGAGTTTCTTCCACTGCAGCCTTTCCGAGATAATGGTCTATCCGATAGACCTGACTTTCATCCAAATAACGGGATACTACATCCTGCAGCTCTTGCGCTGTCTCTAGGTCTGATCCAAAGGGTTTTTCAATAATCACACGTGTCCAAGGCCCAGTTTTATGGATAAGTCGATGTTCACTGAGCTGCCGAATAAGCTCCGGAAATAGATCCGCGGCAGTGGCTAAATAAAAAAGACGATTGCCTTGAGTACCGGTCTGTGCGTCCAAAAATTTCTTTAACGTATCGAGGTCCTGGTCTTTTGTGTTTTGACAGTAATGAAAAAAATCGAGAAATGTTTTTTTTCCAGATGATTCGGGAACAATACCGGCGACATACTCTCTAAATTGGGCTGTAGAGATGTCCCGACGTCCCACAGCAACACAAACAAAACCTTCTGGAAGCTGCTCAGCACTATGCATGGTATATAGCGCTGGTATCAGTTTCCGCTGGGTTAGATCTCCAGTGGCTCCAAAGATCACCAAGGCATGCGGCTCAATAGAGTGTGCCGGCGCTGCGATGCCTAGAAATAGGGATATGAGGAAAATGATCGCTCTATTCATTTTTTATTCCTAGCCACGTTGGAGAGAATCCTGTTGCATTAATAATGGTCTTGAGGGTAAACGATACACAATTATCTGTCTTTAAAACAGCGAGTGCTATTTAAGAGTTTGTCCGACTAGCTTGATACTCTCCACAAAAGTGGTAGGCTCGAAATAATCGGTGCCCCAATATCCTTTTTTGGTGGGAAAAAGACGTTTTCCCACGACCTCTAAAACATAGATCTTTTCCATTCCCACAATGACTCTTACCAATGATTCGCGATCCACAGATCCATCATCAGATTTGACTGTCACGCGCCAGTCGCCTGTCGTGTAGTTCAAGGGGGCTGGATAGTCATGAAACTGTTCTAATTCAAGCGTAACCTTCAATCCACGTGACCGCAAAGAGTAATAGCCTTCAATTACCTTTTGAGCGGCTGCTTGACGAGATTTGGCCAACCGATTATCTGAATCCTTCCTATTCATAGGCTTGGGTGACAGATCTCCCTCTTTTTGAGCGTAAGCAAATCCCTTGGCACTTGGGTCATCATAAACAATCAATTCATAGCTTCGCTGCTGTCCTCCTTCTTCGTTAGCCCGATAGAAGTGAAATCCTGGTTCTGCAAATTCGAATTTAGGTTCCAGAGGAAACGTAATGAATAGGGCTTGCTTCTTGCCATTCACCAGGACATCCCAAACGGATCCATTCCGATCAATTTGAAGATCCTCGGCAGGCACAACATCATCAAAAAGCAATCCACGTTCTACCAATTGCAAAAAGCTTTCCGCATAGGTGACGGATGAGAATAAACTCAACGCTACGAAAGCCAAGCCGAGAAAGTAACCTCTCATTTATCCCTCCTTGAAAATCAGTTCGGCTTTTTCAAAGAATGGAGCGGGGCCATATTTTCCCCAAGTTAACCAATCTCGCGTGGACTTAATGCGCCAACGCTCTGGCCACAAAAAGGGAACCAACCGCAAGCCATACTCTCGTGGCCAAAGAAAGGGTATGTGCCAACGCCAATCGGCTAAAGGAAACTTGGAATCATAGCCCTGGCGATGCACGTCTTCTCCCATCATTGCGATGAGATAGATCCCTTCGCGCGCAATATAGACTCTAAATGTGACTTCTATTGGAGGTTGATAGTGAGATCCGAGCAATACCTCATATTGATAATACTCACCCTGTGTTGGAGAACCTTGAGGATAACCTCGATGTTCAACCTCCTTTGCCACAACTTCGCGACCCATTCCGGAAAAGGCCATCATGCGTGCAACTATGCGATCTGCCACTTCCTTACGCATCGCGCTCAAACGATGCATTCCTACACTAGGATAGCGCCACAATACGCGCATGGGATACCCCCTTTCCTCGGGCTTATAGATATAAGCAAAGAGGTAACGGGTTTTATATTTATCTTCTTTGTCTAACACATAGACAATTTGTCCATCTTTACCGCTCCCTACCTGAGTAGGTTCCTCGGGAAACCACACCTTAAACTGCTCATCATTAGCAGAAACGCGCACCTGATAGCCTTTATCAGTAGGCTCTACATACACAGGGGCGGGCTCAGCAGAAAGGTTAATACATGATAATATGAGTATAATTAGTAATTTCTTCATTACTAAATAATATCATATTTTAAATTTTATAGTAGTTTTTCTAAACAAGGAAAAGGGGGGAATGTATGAGGGGCTGGAACCAGCAGATTTCCAATCGCATCATAAAAGGGAATCCATTGGCCCGCAGAATTGAGAATTTCATTAGGTAGATAGCGCGCTTTGTAAGCCATAAAGTGATTAGCAGCAACGTAATAACCGAGATAAAGATAGTCTTTACCCAATCGTCTAGCGTGATCAATCTCCGCCATCGCTGAAAAAGTTCCTAGCGAGAGTTTAGAGTGCGACAATCGATACGTAAAATAAACTGAGGAAAGAGCATGAGGCGTGATATTCACAATCCCTACCGCAACAAGTTGACCCTCAATATAGTAACAAAACTCTAAGGCGGGAATCGTATGATCATAAAAAGAAAAAGCAAATTCCTCGGGAGTAGAAACCTGGGCGAGATTAAACCTTTTTAAATGGTCTTGATAGATTTCATATTTTTCCTGCGTGAAGCGAGGCGTATCCACGATGACATCGATATGACTATATCCTTTACGCCACACGCGTCGTTGCGATTTACTAGGAGTAAACTCTGCAACGGGAATGCGCAAAGGCACACATTGATGGCAGCCAGCACATTTTGGTCGAAAGTAGTACTTTCCAAAGGATCGATAGCCTGCAGCCAGCAAAAGCTCACGTTCGATAGGACTGGCTTCCACGACTAAATAGGCTTCATAGGTTGCGTTTTGGTCAGGCAAATACCCGCATTGATGCGCATGCTCGTCGAGTGGGATGATGCGCATTATGCGGTCCTTCGACGCACAAAGAAAGCGAAGCCCAAATTACCCAAAACATACGTAACGAGTAACGGGATTGGCTTTTTCGTGTTCGAAGAATTACTAGGTTCTTCGTGAGATTGAATGCGCAGCTCTAATCGGGCAATGTGAAAAGCTTGCTCTCCTCTTTCGATTTGATCAGCTAGCATAGTCGGATCGGTGCTGTAAGTCTCATTTACCCATTCGGTAACAAGATAACGCTGCCAACCTATTGTGAGCTGTTCATTTTGTTCGCTGAAGGTTCCATAAAGGGGTTCATCGAGATAACGGCTTTCGATGTACTTTTCCGAGGGAAAAAGAGCAATATCTGATGCAGAACCTCTTTCTAAGCCGGTTATACGATTGTCAACGCCGTAAGCAAGCGCTACCAATGGCAATACCCATACAGCGTTGGTTGCACCTTCGATACGCAATAACAGCATTAAACATACGACAAATGTAAACAACACCCACGCCTGCGTGAAGGACGGCATGCCGAAAAATAGTGATCGCACGGCGTCCTTACTTTTGGCTACAAAACCCTTGTCTGCTTGGGCCTGTAGTCGTTGATATGCAGTTTCAATGGAACTACGCTGATTTATGGGTAATTGCTCAAAGCGCTCAGCAGCGCGCTGCTCTTTAGGATTTCCATCACTGGCCCCAATAGCTGCCCTAAAGAGTAACTGAGAAGACTTAACCGTAAAATAATTTCCCATGAAAGGACCGGCCAAGGTCCACATTACCACGGAGAACACTAAGCAGAGCTGTAAGATCACTAATGTTTTGACTGATGTACTCATAGCTAAAAACAATAACTAAAAGCTAAGAACGCTGAAAGACAAATGTTGGGATTAGTCTAAAAAAACACCCTAACTCTCGGCTGGTTGCCCCAACGGACCTTTATTGGCCACTCATTATCCCGCTTCGGCGAAGCGGCGCAACGTTAGAACTCGCTTTGCCACCAGGTGGAGAGTGGGGATCTGTGTGTTTGTAGTTTTTTTAGTTAATATTAATTATGCACTATTTTATCATTTATTTTTTATTTTAGTTTACATATAATATGAAATTAGTTAACTTTGTGTAACAAATAAATCTATATATGGTGTTAAAGTGAATCCAATAGTTAAATTAAATCCAATGTCAATTAGTTATATTATTTCGTCTACAAATCAGATGTCAATTAGTTATATTATTTCGCCTACAGATCAGATGTCAATTAGTTATATTATTTCGCCTACAGATCAGATGTCAATTAGTTATATTATTTCGGATAAAGATGAGTCCTCAGAAATAAGCGATATTGACAGAAGAATCGCGATGGCACCGCAGACAAATTTAGCGGTGCAGACCAAATTAAACATCAATGAAGCAGTATCACAGGGCACGGCCCAAGTTATTAACGGTGTTGATTTTGCAGGGAATTTTCTTTTTAATCGGAATGAGCATGGGGTTGAGCCAATAAATCTAATAAAGCGACCCCAATCTTCTTTTGTTCCCGCAGATACCCCACCCTTGAAACAACTAGTCTCACCAGCGCGAGACAGGTCTGTGGCTCTTCCGCCATCATTAACATCTGAAAATCAAATTCCTAAAAATTATAATAACCAAAACAATCTAGAAGATCCTAAATTCTCTAACGGTCCAACTAAATTAACAATAACTAAGCAGTGGTCTCTGATTAGAGTTGGTAATACCTATAAAGACATAAAAGATTTACGAATACAATGTAATATTGATGAGTATGTAAAAGACAAAAGTATAGAGAATTTCTCTCACAAAGTGAAAGTCCTCTTGCAAACTAGGCCTGATTTTTTAAAATCTCAAAATCTCCACCTCCCGACCGCTGATGACAAAATGTTTGTAAAAGACCACCTTGAACGACTTTCGCATCCTAAAGGCGCAAAAGACCGCAACCTCTTTCACAGTTTCGAATTCATGTAGAAGCAAATACTTTATAATTTCGGGCAAGTAAACCGCCTCCTTCTATCTATTTAAACCCGACTTGCTACCGGTAGCAAGTCGGGTTTTAACTATTCGCAATCTTTTTATCCGGCTCGAGCTGCTTGGTCATAATTTTTAGCGATCCAGTAACTGTGACCACCTATTTGCTGCATACGGAAATGCTCTTCAAAGGTCGGGTAAGTATACAGACGAGCATCTCTAGGAAATATCCCCTTTTCGATACCTGCCTGCGCTAGCGCTGCTGCTTTATGTGAGTGCTGAAATTCTAAATATTCCATTTTACGCACATAACTGTCCCGATCGATTTGGCCTCTCGAAGCAAGTTCATCAAGTCTTTGAAATTGTCGATCCGATAGAGCGTTATGCATTTCAAACAGGATAGAACCAATAAGTTCTCCCTCAGTTCTCTTTGGAGTCACATTCACGCAAATGAGGCGCTGCTCACAATCCCAAAATGCTCCAAATTCCTTCGATAGCGGCTTGGTGTCCGCTATGATATGGATAGGTCCTTCACGCTCGATTTCACTCATTAATTGCCTCACTTCGGGTGATTTCTGCATTTTCATCAGACATGCCTCCAATCTTGAAGGCTGAGCTGAGATGCTAGACGTAACCGCGCAAAAAAGTAGGCACGCTAAAGAGACTAAACGAATCATAATAAAACTCCTTATTGGGCAAGAAAAAGCGTAATCAAGATAACAGATGGCAGTTTTCGCATCTATGTCAATAAATTAGCATTCCTAATAAGATGCTCGCATAACCCATGAAAGTTAAGGACTTCCGTCGCTGCATAAAAAAAAGATTGAGAACTTCAGTGAAATTTGTTTGGAAATAAATCGGTTGCTCTGCAATAAAGGTAATTTCGAAGTGCCATTTTCCCTAAACGATTTAGAACGCGTCACATGGCTGCTAGAAGACGAAAAAACAAAACTATATCCCGTCAGCCCATCCTAGCCAAGTTTTGGTGGGTTTCTCTTCCGGTGTTTATCGCCGCGCAAGGATGGGTCCTGGCTGCCCCTATAGGAAGTGATTGCTTCACTCCTCAGCAGCTTTGGCCTATTGATGAGGACGTGCAGTGCTTCAACTATCAGATATTGCATGAGGTGGTTAATGAAACGTCTCCACGCATCTTACCTGGAATTGACGGTCATAGCTTAGTCCAAGGCAGCGATGAGCCCCCACACATTGAGTGGTTCGGCAAAGCGCCGGTGGCTAACGCTCGTTTCCAACTATCACAAGACGTCTGTCGTAGTTGCACAGAATTCCAATCGTGCGATTTTCACGGTAAAACGGCTCAACATCAGCATAACTACCTTTGCAATCAAGAACTTGTGCACAAAGTTGCGTCAATTGCTTCGTGCTTATGCTGCGCACAAACATGCGAAACATCCTCCCTACGATCGGTAGCTACAGAGCATACAATTCGTAGAGACTGCCCACACGCATCCCTAAACACAGCTCGCATCCCCGCATTTGTAAACGATGGACTAGAAGGGATCTGTGAACCGCAGGCCACTTACATTTGCGTAGGGTCTGTAGCCGCCCCAGCATCCTTTGATCATCGCGAAGTACAACCGGCAACGATTTCCGAATTTTCGCACGTGCCGCAATTTCTTCACGCCTCCAATGAATCCATTCAGGGATCTCAGCCGGCCGAAATCTGCAATAAGGACTGGGCAGCACTAGGTCTCCTATCTGCTATACATGTTTGTCCCGATTGCTTGCTCCCCGAGGAACGCACTCCAACTTTGGCGATGTTTCGAGGGGTTACTTGCATGGGTTGCAAGGCTGCAGAGCTAGTCACAACCAAGCACCTCCATGACCAAGTTGCTATAGCTACCAGATCTGGGTTGACTGCCGTTACTATCTCAACGGCACACCTTGCAGAATCCCTTCCCCGCGGGATCCCGCATCTATTATGCGAAGGTTGCGATGCCACCATTGGCAGTATGTTGCATGAAAATGAAGGTGCGACAGGAGCATGGAGTGTAGGCTATAGTGCATCCACTATTATTGAGCACCAACTCGGACCATTCACCAGCATTCCCAAAACAGCCTGTGCTAATTGTGAACTAAGCACACCTACTCATGAACTGGCCTATGCGAAGGCTACCCTGCCTCACCAAGGTGACACACGAAATAAACGTACAATTGTTCTTGGTGGCGGGCGCGAAGAAAATGAACAGTTAGCCGGTGCAAGCAATCCTGATAGACCGTGGATACGAACAGCCCATCTCGTTCAGCCGCTCGCAGCGGCTCAAAGCCTATTAGTTGCAGAAGCTTTACAAGAAGATACGTCTCACAACCTAGCCACTGCATCCTCCCCCTCCTGGCTAGCACTGGTCAGCGAAAATGTCGCTTGTAAAGGTGTGGAGTGTCAGCCAGTCATCGGCGACCTAACCGATGGCCATGCCACAGTAGCTTTGGCAGCATTTGACGGCACCACTTACCAGTCAATTGATGACTTAAAACACAAATCACCACTTTCATGTACTGATCTATCATCTACGGATCCCTCATTCTATTGTGACAAAGCCACAATGGGAATAGCCCTTGCTGAAACCGGAGCTGTCGTTTTAGAGGGTGCTTCCAAGGCGTTTTTGAAACTGGCAAGAGAAGCTAGACAGGTTTCCTCTGGTGTTGTACAGGATTTGGCAAGAGCGGCTCCAGACCCTAAGTCCTGGGGACTGACACCCAAAGTAGTGCCCGTGGAGCAACCGCCAAGTCAGGTATATACCGCTCCTCCTACAGCTAACAGCCATATGGCTACAAGCATACTAGAGCAGCAGCCCGACGAGAAGTTAAACAAGATTCAGGTCGCTAAAATTGATGACAGACCCAAAGTCATCACCAAGAACCTAGGTCAAATCGTTGCTGCTTTGCCAGAAGCGAAAGCCGAAATACAAGAAAAAATCATCGATTATGACCTGAGTCAAATTATCGCTGCCCTAACCCCGAAACAAATTGAAGCGAAAGAGACTCGAGTCGCCAAGGTTGACAATAGACCCAAAGTCATCACAAAACACCTAGGCCAGATCGTGGACGCTTTGCCAGAGGCGAAGGTCGAAATACAAGACATTCAAGTTGCCAAGATCGACCACAGGCCCAAAGTCCTTGGAAAGGACCTGGGGCAGATTGTCGCGTCCTTGCCAGAAGCGAAAGTCGAAATACAAGACATTCAAGTTGCCAAGGTTAATAAAGCTCCAAAATTAACCATCCCTACCTTGAGTGAGGTTGCCGTTGCGCTACCAGCAGAAAAGATAAAAGCGCAAGAGATTCCGGTTGTCAAGATCGACCACAGGCCCAAAGTCCTTGGAAAGGACCTGGGGCAGATTGTCGCGTCCTTGCCAGACCAACCTGTCCCAGCAGCACCAGTTATTTCCTCACGTCCGTCTGAAAAGGCCAAACCGACTTCACGTCTAGTGTCCTTAGCCATCGACGAAAGCAACCTAGTAACCGCTGCACAGCGACTACCAGAACAAAAATCAGCGGTTGCTAAAGTTGATGATAGACCTAAAATACTTGCTGAAGAACTGAAGCAGTTTATGACGGGCTTGTCAGAACAACCCGTTACACATCCACAAAACCTATTTACGGCTAGACAAACTGAAAAACCTAAAGCAGCAACGCGCTTAGTTTCATTAGCGATCGACGAAAGCAATTTAATTGCAGCATCTACATCCCAGCAAATTCCTCAGCAGAAATCGTCTCCTAGTTTTGACATGGTCCCTTCGGGCCATCCACGAGTGTATCAACACCTAGCGCTGCAAGAAAAAAGACTAAGCGGCGGAGTGGAAGCGCGCAGTTTTGGTGAAAACCTAGAAGAAAGCAGTTCTGCTCATTTTGGAATCGCTACAAATGTCGACGACGTGGGTGCTAGAGCCTTGATGGCTGTACATGACTTTAACCCTCAGAGCGCGCAGGCTGGGTCCACTGTGGGCGGTGAAGCGCTCACGATGCCTTCAGACCAAACAGGAATGGCTCTTTCAAAAGATGCCACCTGCATGGGAGATTGTTATACCCCCGCAATAGCCGGTGAAAAAGGCAAACCTGCAGTTGACGCGACGCAAATAAAGTTAATTACAGCGAGTGTGCAACCCCAAGATCCGCAAGCTAAAGCTAGACATCCAGACTTCTGGCTAGCCTCTCCAGGGCCAGGATCTCAAACAATCACGGCGCACGGAAAAGTGCCCGGTGGTTATGACATCACATCAGGTAAAGTAGGCGCTTCGGGCCCTGTTACAATTGAAGAAATTACAGCCCCAGTTCATAACCTCGGCGACGGATATCACTACTACCTTGGTGAAGAAGCAAATACCACATTCGCTTCAACATCAGAGCCCGTTAAAGCGAATACCTGGGTAAAGAAATCACCCGGAACCGCTTCTAATGCTCCTTGGGAAGGCCTCAGCGCAGATGGCTTAGGACATGATCGTCTAGGAGTCAAAGAAGCTCAGCCTCAACACCAGACCACAGCATTAGCGTTCGCTCCCAATGTGGATAGTGCTTGGGGTGTCGACGCGCGAGCATTACGTCCTGAGAAAAAAAGCCAAGCTGTTGTAGCACTCAATAGTGAATCGGATGCGAATGGTTACCAACCCCATGCTCCGGCAGATTGCCGAATGGGCAAAGCAAATAAGGTTGTCAAAGTCGTTCACGTGGACTCCCCTTCTAAGAAGACAACCACTATTGGTAAAGTTTCTTCGGCTGAGCGCGACCTTACTTCCATCGATCCCTACGCCGCGCATCGCTTTTCGGTGGAGGTTGTTCCTCACGTCGATAAGGAAGATACCTCCAATATTCATCTACTCGTAGGTCGTGCATCACCACGTTCAAGTCAAGCATCCAACCAACGCGACTCTTTCTTCATCGATTATGCGCATGCTTCCGAAAGTGAAGTCGGTGCTGGACGCGAAACAGCCTCCTTCTTTTCAGTGGGCGCCCCCATTTATCCTATAGCAGAAAGAAACTGGGAAGAAGAGACAGCGTCTAAGTATACTGTAGGAGCGGTTTCATCTGACGAAGATGAAAATGATGACGATTACTACACCACTGAAACCACCGCCATTTCAGCTCCTGAAGGTGAACCTGGTCTTGACTCATTCGGTCGTAAGCCTACAGCTTTGGGTGTACGACGTGAAGGCCATTTATGGAATGACAATCGTCCCTGGTTTGACGAAGAAGAGAGCCAACGTCCGTTAGCGCAATCAGATGTCTATGAACGACAATCTTATCGATACGATAATCAACGGCCGCCGGATAAGCCTGACGAAGCACCCGATAATAGGGGTAACCCTGTAGCCTCCGCTGGGGCATCTGCAAACCACGAAAGAGAACTAGACAGTTCTCTTCAAAAAAAAAATCGCACGTTGGAGTTCGAATACCAAGAACGCCAAGAAGGTGACAGCTCTGTTTCAGCCGATCCCACGACCAATGTTTCCTCAGCCGAGATTGCTGAAGCAAACGAGCAAGCCAATCAGCAGTTCAATGAACGTGGAGACTCGTTTATTGCCGGATGGGAAATTGAACAGCCTAAAACGCTAGCATCGACCCCTTCCTTCCGCGAATTAATCGTCGAAGCTCCGCTAAACACGACCATTGCTCAAGAAACACTATTCGATAGTGGCATTCCAGCTAAACCTCCGGAAAAAGCTGAACCCGTCATCCAGTCTGTCGATACCAAAAAAGATACAACATTACCCGATGAATCGCATGAGCAAGAAGGTCTGCTAATCAATTTCCGTGACGTCGCAATTACTGAGTATATTCGTTTCGTTGCACAGCAAACTGGCCGCAACTTTGTCTTTAATGACAAAGACCTACAATTCAACATCACGATTATTTCAGAGCAACCGACAAGTTTAGATAATATTGTTGCGGCCCTATTGCAAGAATTGCGTATCCATGGCTTGCAAGTCATAGAGCAGGGCAATAGCATCATCATTCACGCAAACGACAAGACGAAAGGCCCTACTCGAGTTCTTAAAGGCGATCAGGTGGATAACCATGAGACTCAACTCGTCACACGCGTCTTCCAGTTAGATAGTATTCCAGCAGATAAAATGAAGGGCGTGGTTACGCCCATGCTGTCAGCTCAAGCTTTGGTACAGGTCTTGCCTGACACCAATAACTTACTGATCACCGATTTTGGCATGAACGTCGAGAAAATAGCCGATCTTATCCGCACGCTCGACAAGCCCACAACCGCTTTTCAAATCGGACAATACGTCGGACGCAATAACTTCATCGAAAACCTAATTCCGCTTGCCGAAGAAATCATCAAACCTTTCTCAGACAAGCATCAGATTGTTTTTGTTCCACATCTTTCGACCAACAGCGTCTTTATCGTCTCCAGTCCTATATTAGTTAAGCGAGCGATTGGTATTCTTGAGCAGTTAGACTCCCTTGAAGGAGCCACCAAGATTCTTACGCTGGAGGACTTGAGCAAGGGTGGCACCGATCTAGTTAATAGGAAGCCAGAAGATCATGTTGAAGGTCAGCTCATAAAGCTTAAGAAGCAGCAAGAAGAGGAAGAAGATCGCAAAGCGCGAGAAGAAACACACGCAGCTGCAAAAAATCTTACAAAAGACGGACAAAAGCACCCAGATGTTGATGTTTCATCCAAGGCAACTGTCGCACCACCTCCCAAGCTGCCTGAAGATCATATTTCGCAAACGAAATTCTATATCCACAAATTGCAGTATCGAAGGGGCGATCAGCTCACATCAGCTTTAACAGGAATTGGCGATAGCCTACGCATGAGCGAAAAGGCTAACATCGATCTTATTAATGCCATCGGTAGCATCCAGTGGATCGAATCCTCCAACTCATTAATTGTTACGGGCACCCCGGAAGGACTCATTCGCGTTAGAGAGTTGATCGAAGAAGTCGACATTCCAATGCGTCAAGTCTTCTTAGAAATGCTCATCCTGGACACAACAATCCAGGACTCACTCACATATGGTGTGGACTTCACCTCGCAGTTTGGTGGATATCAACTCGGTGGATCCCAAGCCTGGTTAGGCGAAACTCCCGCATCCGGAAGTACCAGTCCGCTGCTTACTTCGGTTAACAATGCCGGCGCTTTCCCCACAGGATCTACAAGCGCAACCAGTGTTGTCCCTTCCATCATTAACGCAACGGCATTGGCTGCTGCTGGATCAGTGCCTGGCTATAACATCGGCATCATTGGGCGACGCATCTTACGCGATGGTACCTTCTACAATACCATGGGTGCCTTAGTCCAAGCTGTACACCAAGACACCGAAACAGAGATCTTGCTCAACCCAAAAATTATGGTTGAGGACAACAACGAAGCGGAGATCTTTGTCGGCCAAAATATCGCCTTCCAAACGCAAAACGTTGTTAACGACGCCGGTAGCGTAATTAGCCAAAACGTCGAATTCCGTGATGTAGGTACCACCCTTCGTGTCAGAGCACAAATCGGCAACAACAATATTGTCACACTGGATATCAGGGAAGAAGTCAGTAACGTTTCCAGCGTCCAAAGCGGAACTGTTGGAAGCGCTGGATCTGGAGGCGGAGGCTCAACTGGATCCGCCACTACAAGTCCTGGACCCACCACGCAGACCAGCCGCACAGTGACACGAGTCCATGTACCCAATGAATATTTCTGTATTCTAAGCGGCTTGATACAAGATCAGCGCATTCATAAGCGTGTGCAGCTCCCTTGTTTGGGTGGCTTACCCATCATCGGAGCCCTAGCTAGTAGAATAGATCCTAGTACGGCAAAACGAAACTTGATGATCTTCATCCGTCCGATCATCATCGATACCGAATGGGACTTCGATAATATCACAAAACGCCAAGAGAAGATTTACAAAGACAAGGGCAAAATGAAGCCACGTTGGAAGTACGAAGCTGACGAAGGCCTAGACTTCTTGAATCTTCCACGCATCAACGAACATTGTGAAGATGAAAACTATCTGCCCGGCTGGGGCAACGATTGTGACTAAAACGCTAGTTTTTTTAAGCGCGTTGCTGTTACTGGCTAGTTGCCAGAAAAATAGTTGCGAGCTTGATCCCTCGATTTGTTATGCCCCTCCACAGCGGGTAATTGAGCAATTGCCTTCAGCTTTTCCAAAACTGAGTAATGAAGAACGCAACCAAGATTGGGGCAAAGAGCTTCATATCGCGAACCGATTTGCAAGAGAGCTCGATCTCTATCGCGCCGTCACCGCTTATAAACGAGCGCTCATCCTTATTCCTAAGGAAGCCAGCGATCGTCGTCTACAAATCGAATATGGGATCGTACTGAGTTACTACCTGGGCGGCAAATACCAAGAAGCCATAGAAACTTTTGAAGCCGGTGATCTGATTGCCGCAACCCCCGCGTTTCCTGTCTTTGGCGACTTGTTGGTGATGCTTTACGATGCTTACAATCAGGATTGCCGCTTTGACCGAGCTGAGGTCATCCTCGAGTTAATTAAGCTCCACTCTCCAGAAACAGCCGCTGAGCTTCGTTTGTATCACGCTGTTATGGAAGGAGAGATCGCCCGGGCTGAAGAACTTGCCCAAGAGCATCCCAACCACGAAAAGCTTACTCCTTGGCTGGATGGCTACTGCGGTGGTAGCAAGTCAGTGCGAAAAGCACAGTGGCTTAATGGAATTCTGCCTGGAGCTGGATATACCTATGTGGGGCAAAAACAAACGGCAATGACATCTTTTCTGTTAAACACCCTTTTTACAGCCGCCGCGGCTTACTTCTTTTGTGACGGCAATATCGCTGCGGGACTTATTACCACAAGCTTAGAAGCTGGCTGGTATCTGGGCGGCATTAACGGAGCAGGCCTCGCCGCCAAAGAGTACAATGAACACCTCTTTGAATGCCTAGGAAAAGAACTGCTCGTGGAAAACAAGCTCTTTCCCATTCTCATGTTCGAATATTCGTTTTAAATCACGTGCCGTGATCAACAACCATCTAATCAGGGTCTAAGTGGTTGTTGACAATGTCGTTCTGAATCAGCTGTTTGCAAAGCAGAAAAGGACATCCTTAAATTATGCAATTATCTTTTTTCGTCCTCGACCCTGATTGCTACCAAAACTTCATCTAGCGCTCATAGCGATATATCAGATGCA
>CAYTFC010000073.1:0-14727 GCA_964436955.1 uncultured bacterium
GCAGGATTGGAGCACTTAGCAAAGGGATGCCCTAACCTGACCTCTGTCAATCTGTCAGGGTGCAATAAAATCACGAACGCAGGATTGGAGCACTTAGCAAAGGGATGCCCTAACCTGACCTCTGTCAATCTGTCAGGGTGCAATAAAATCACGAACGCAGGATTGGAGCACTTAGCCATAGGATGCCCTAACCTGACCTCTTTCGATCTGACATGGTGCGATAAAATCACGAACGCAGGATTGGAGCACTTAGCAAAAGGATGCCCTAACCTGACCTCTGTCAATCTGTCAGGGTGCAATAAAATCACGAACGCAGGATTGGAGCACTTAGCCATAGGATGCCCTAACCTGACCTCTTTCGATCTGACATGGTGCGATAAAATCACGAACGCAGGATTGGAGCACTTAGCAAAAGGATGCCCTAACCTGACCTCCGTCGATCTGTCATGGAACAATAGCATCACGGACGAAGGATTGAAACACTTAGCAAAGGGATGCCCTAACCTGACCTCTGTCCATCTGAGATGGAAAGAGGACATGCCGAAAGATTTTAGACTTCGCTACCCTCATATTAATTGGCGATTTTCATTTGATGGTAGTTGTAACCCGACTTACGAACATTACGCTTCAGGTAGTGTGGTATCGTTTCCGTGAACAGACTTGTTATAACCCGACTTGCTACCTACATCGCGCTTGAACATAGCTGTTCTTTCCTAGTGAAACGTTGCGCATCGAAGGCCAAGTCGAGACTTGGCCGAGTGGCGCGACTTTTCAATTGGGAAAGATCCAGGCCTGGGGGAGGTCATTTAGAGAAGTGATTTCCCGGCTAAGTGTAAGGATCTTTTTATAAACCTCTTCCTCATTACGTCTCATGAAGACAAGGGGTGCCAGCTTTTGGATGCTTGAAATGATGTCTTGCTCTAGCTCACGCTTAAGGTTATTACGTTCTTCAATCGAGATTGTGGCGTGGTATTTCTTTTCGATTTCAAAATAGAGGGTTTTGAACTTCTGGTTAACGGCTGCGTGGCAGTAATAGCTGTCCTTTACAATGTTCAATTCAGGATGGTTTTTTTGCAGAATAAACAAGATACTGTCTTCGTCAAACAGTTCATAGCGATCTGTTAATATCAGTCCTACAAGACATCCTAAAACAGTTTTAGAGGTAAAGGTAAAAGATAGTGTTCCAGGAATCGTTTTGTGGACAGCGAATAGAATAGCGTTAGATCACTGAAAATAAGATCATTCTTGAAAATCGGAAAGCGAGATTGCCATTTTTGTAGCTTTTCTTACGTTGCAAAAAAAGACGAGTGAAATGGCAGCTGGACCGCTTCAAGAGCAGCTTCTGGGGTTTTGGTCAGTAAGTTCAATTTTGTTATCGCCATGCCAAACAGCCTGACGAAAGAGTTCAAAACAGTCAATGAAAATTTAATTTAGGTTTTATCCATCAATTTAAACTTTAAAGCGTGCTGTATCTCTATGTGCCTGCATTTTCGCCGCCTTGGAGAAACATGCAAGCACGTAAAGGCAATGAATTACGAATTGAAGTTATTTAAGTCATTAAAAAATAAATTTACTTACACTTTATTTTTTTATAGTATTAATTTAGTTGACATTTTACGTGATTTTATTAAAATAAATATAGGATTTTGTGAATAATTATATTTTAGTTAATGAAAGTTATTTGATAGGATCGACAGAGATTGTTATGTGGCGACGGATTCAGGGGCAAATCTGAATGTTCGAACCATACAAGGAAAAACAGCCCTTGATATTGCCACTGAAAAAGGCAATACAACGCTTATTCAGTTTCTATTAGAGCGTGGAGCAAAATCTGGGACCAAAGCTTAGTCCACTCGTATCTAGTTGAGGGAAAGATCCTCGGGAATGAGCGAGAGAGAGGCGTATTTTCCGCCCATGGAACGCAAAGTGTGCTGCCAAAGGTGCGTGGGATCTTGGGTGAATATGGTACTTGCTTGTGCGGGCTGCAGCAGCCAGCTGCCGTCTAAGAACTCACGCTCCAGCTGACCCGCGCCCCATCCGGCGTACCCAAAGCAGAGGAGCACTTGGGGGCCTTCTGCGTCAGTAATGACTTCCTGTAGAAACTGCAGGTCTCCGCCTAACCAGACGCTATCGCACAGGTTTAACATTTGCTGTGTGGCATCCTCGCAATTATGCAACAGCATCATCTGATTGGTCTGCACAGGGCCGCCAGCTCGCAAGCCTATACGCGGATTTGCTAGCTGGCTCACATTGATAATTTCTTCGGGGAGCTCGACATCCAGTTGTTTATTGATAATCAGACCAAAGGTTCCACTCGAGTTATGCTCACAGATAATTACAACGGCACGGAAGAAGATGCCGTTCTCAATCTCAGGCGTCGCGACAAGAAGTGTTCCCTTTTCAATGGTCGAATAAGGGGGTGTTGGCATTACTTGCCTCCTAGCGTCCGCATCCATTTTCATGCAGGTCTATCAACTGTTGATTATACAGTTCAATGTTTTCTTCCAATCCTTTAATGCGTCTGAGCAAATCTCCGAATAGCTTTACAAAATGGCGATCGCATAGCAAATCCTCTGGAGGACAGGCACATTGGGTGTCGGCTAGAACGTTGTAAACTCGCGTAAGTGATGTGCTTATTTGATCAATTTCATCGTTAAAAAAGTTATGGAATTCCTGCGGGCAACGCAGTTCTGTCATAATATTCATGCGACGCGCGCGCAGCCGCTGCCAGTGGGGGTCGTTATGAAAGAGAATACCGTAGTGATTGATGTCATCCATAATGGTTTCGCCCTTACTCATCAGGGCGTTTGCCTGCAGATAGAAGTCATCTTTGACGAATAGGCGCCCGAGCGTTCCCTCACCGCGGTTTGTGCGATCAGTAAGGCCGCGTGCGTTACTTGCCACAGTCACAAAGTCTTCTGAGAACTTCGAAAAGTTACCAAGTACTTCATCCACGGAGTCCCATGAATCGCCAACGCGATCGGCTAGGCGGTTTGCTTTTTCAGAAAAGCCACGGAAATTGGACAGCATATCAGACCAGTCATCCGGAGAGTTCAATGCTGTGGTAATGTCGCTAAGGTTTTCGGCAGTTTTGCCAATGTACTCCCAGACGTTATGCTGTTTGATGTCTTCAAGCATATCTAGTAAGGCATCAAAAGTTTCTTCAGCGCGTTCAGCGAAAGTGTTGAATTCGGCAAAGGTTTCTTCGAGGGAACCTGCTTCTGTAGCGTAAATGATGTCATCAGGCCCAACAATGCGTAGCTTAATGCCTTTTTTAGGCTTGCGTGGGCTGATGGCTACAGAGCGTTCACCAAGCAGGCCCGAAGTGCGCAGCGAAACTTCATCACTGTTGTACACATGGACCTTGCTATCGACAGCTAGCAAAAGTTCGTAGGTATACACCTTATCGCCAAAGTACTTTTCAGTCCGTGGCGATTCCACTTCGGAGATTTTGACAACCTTACCTACAGGCTTTCCTCCAAACGTCACATAGGTTCCCACCGTAATTTTGTCGATATTAGCGAAGCGCACATGCAGGAGTTGTCCCTCATCACTTGTACGTGGGTGCAAGAACATCAACGTAAAGCCAAGAATCGCTAAGGCTGAGACGACAAACACGCCTATTAACGCGTTTTTCATCTGGTCAGGCATCATTCCTCCTGTTCGAGAGGGAGTCTGGTAATCGGGAGTTGTTTACAAACGCACGTACATTAGGGTCATCTAACTTAAAAAACTCATCAGGTGGTGCTACCTGAATAATTTGTCCGTCGTGGTGATAGGCGATGCGAGTTCCTACCTCAAGGGCAGACCTCAGATCATGTGTGACGACAATGCTAGTGGCCTTGAGCTGATCTTGGGTGTCACGGATGATTTTATTGATGGACATGGCCGTAACGGGATCTAAACCGGCAGTGGGCTCATCATACAGAATCACTGTGGGCCGATAGACCATTAAGCGGGCGAGCGCGACGCGGCGCCGCATGCCCCCAGAAAGATCTGAAGGCATCATGCTTTCAGTGCCAGGCAATCCTACAATTTCGAGTGCATTTGTCACGCGCTCTTGAATCTCTTCTTCGGTGAGGAAGCGCTTAAGCGAGCCATCTTCGTGTTCTGTGAGAAAAAAGCATACGTTTTGCCCGACAGTCATGGAGTCAAATAAGGCGCCTCCTTGAAATAGCATCGCCACATGACGCATGGACTTAAAGCGTCGGCTTTGTGTCATACTTGAAACGGGTTGTTGATCGATATCTATCGTACCGCTATCGGGATGGTCTAACCCCATAATGAGGCGCAAAGTAACACTTTTACCCGCTCCTGAACGGCCAAGAATGACCATTGTTTCGCCTTGTTCCACATCCAAATTAAGCCCCTTCAAGATGGTCTTTTTGCCGAAGGATTTGGTAAGGTCGCGTACCTTGATCATACTCATAGGACACCCCCAGAAACCTCTTTGAGATAATCATAGGAGGCGTTCAAGGCCACAGTAAGAAGGAAGTTAAATATCAATATCACAGAATAGCAGATCACAACGCTGCTGGTAGTGGAGCGTCCGACCCCTCTAGCGCCGCCTCGGGTAGTGATGCCTTTGTAACAGGAGATGGTGGTGATCACGATACCAAAGACTAGAGCCTTCATGAATCCCATAAAAATGTCGAAGTTTTCTACGTGAATGCGTACAGGAGTCCAGTATTCGGTAGATGGGAGGTTGTAATAGTCTACCGCAACTAAGTATCCGCCAATAACACCCATGAGGCAGCTGAAGAGGGTTAGCAGAGGCATCATAAAGACGCCAGCGAGAAAACGTGGAGCTACTAGATAGCGAATAGGATTTACTGCCATGGAGCGTAAGGCATCGATTTGTTCAGTAACAGCCATTGTGCCGAGTTCTGCGCACATGGATGCTCCCACGCGGCCGGTAACCATAAAGGCAGCCATGACCGGACCCATTTCGACAAGCATGGCTTTGGTGACCATGAGGCCGGTTGCGCCGCGCACCCCGAAATTTGCGAGCTGAAACATTGCTTGAGCGGCAAGCACCATGCCCGTAGCCATACCCGTGATCGCAACAACAGGTACGGAGGTCACCCCTAGCTGATACATCTGATCACGAATGAGATGTAAGGCTGGAGGACGACGAAACGATAACCAGAAGACCTCGGCAATGAGCCGTGCATAGGCTCCAAGGCCGGCCAACAGGCGAATTAGGGCTTCGTTCATGCATTATCTCAGTAGTGAGGAAGTTACAGTAAATCGGCATTGTAGGGTTGAGGCAGTTTAGGGTCAACGAACTTGTCTGCCTCGGCGAGGCAGGAATCGCGAAGCGCGTGGATCAAGTCCGCCTTTTCCTCTGTGGTGCTGCCTCGCCGAGGCAGCAAAGGTTTGTAATACATACCTCTCCGCTATTGTTGGGATGGAGTTGTCTGCCTCGGCGAGGCAGACCCACAAGGATAAGGCAGCTTTGGCTAGGCCGGAATGCTGCTAATATCCAATCTATTCCAATGTCGATGCTTTGCAACTGCAACGTAAAACTCACCCAAAACAGCTTTTTCATCGCCAACAATAATCCCTAATTCAGCTGATGTCGACTTAACGGAACTTGCTTCAAGCAGCTTGACGCCATCACCAATAGCTCCAATGGCCTTACAGTGACGATAAGCCTCATTCACAAACTTAATAGCATCCCCACTCTTCAACAGAGCATCATTACTATTTGCTACCAAGACCGCGTCATACATGACCGAACTGGATATCAAGAAGCTCTTATTAACACCTGGCTGTCCTAGGTCTATTGCAATGACATCCGCTGAAGCGCCCTTCTCTTCGCACCACTTTTTCAGGTTTGAAGCATCGCCTTCACCGACAAGGATAGCGATCTTCCTTCCCTTAATGGTTTTTGTTTTGTGATTCTCTATGCTTAAAGCAGGTGAGGTTTTGGTATAGTTTCTGGCCTTGCCCGCTTCGGGAGCCTTAACGGCTATGCCTTTAGCGACTTCCACAGCTAGCTCGTGATTGATATGATTTAAATGGTCTACCATCTTCTCGCGGATATGCATGTGCGAGACATTGCTAAGTTCAAACTGAAATGCCAAAACGATATGGTGACGCTCCACCGGAGACATGCTATTCCAAAACAGGGTAGCCTGAGTATAATGATCTCCGAAGCTCTCGGACTTCTCTCTTACCTTTGTTCCGTCCATGCGTTCTGCATAGCTGACAAAGCCTCGCTGAGCCAATGTTGCCTGCATAGGGCAGCCGCCACCTAATGAATTAGGTTCGTAGTTAATCTTTCCACGGTTAATGGTTTGTCGCATGTGTCCATCGCGCTGGTTATTCGAAACAGCAGCGATTGGTCGATTAATAGGGATTTCCTGGAAGTTTGGTCCGCCCAAACGTATGAGCTGGGTATCCACATAAGAAAATAGACGTCCTTGCATGAGCGGATCATTTGTAAAATCAATGCCAGGCACGATGTTACCCACTCCAAAAGCCACTTGTTCAGTTTCGGCAAAGAAGTTATCTGGATTGCGGTTCAGAGTCATTTTGCCAATGATCTTAACCGGAACGTCCTCCTCTGGCCAAAGCTTAGTTGGATCCAAAATGTCGAATTCGATGCGGTCGAGTTCATCTTCTTCTAAGATCTGTACGCCGAGTTCCCATTCCGGAAAATTGCCTTTCTCAATGGATTCCCAGAGGTCTCGACGATTGAAGTCAGGGTCCTTTCCAGCGATGATCTGTGTTTCTTCAAATAGCATTGAGTGCACACCATTCAGGGGCTTCCAGTGAAATTTGACGAAGCGACTTTTGTTCTGTTCGTTGACTAAGCGGAAGGTGTGTACCCCAAAACCTTCCATCATACTGTAGCTACGGGGCAGGGCGCGGTCTGAAATCACCCACATAACCATGTGCATGGATTCTGGTGAGAGGGAGATAAAGTCCCAAAAATTATCATGAGCTGAGGATGCTTGTGGAATCTCATTGTGCGGCTCTGGTTTAACCGCATGAATGACATCGGGAAACTTGATGGCATCCTGAATAAAGAAGACGGGCATGTTGTTGCCAACCAGATCGAAGTTGCCTTCTTTCGTATAGAATCTGGTGGCAAAGCCTCGCACATCACGAACGGTATCTGCTGATCCACGAAAACCTGCAACCGTGGAGAACCGCACGAAAACTGGTGTTTTCACAGATGGGTCGGTTAGAAACTGCGCTTTGCTGAATTCCTTCATGGATTCGTAGACTTGGAAATAGCCGTGAGCGGCGGAGCCACGGGCATGAACTACTCTTTCTGGAATGCGCTCGTGGTCAAAATGAGTGATTTTTTCACGGAGAACAAAATCTTCTAATAACGTTGGGCCCCTTACACCAGCTTTGAGGCTGTTTTGGTTGTCGCCAATGCGAACACCATGTTGAGTGGTGAGAAACTCTTGTGGCTCGGTTGTATCTTTATCTAGCGCTGCTATTTTCTCGTTATCCATTGGTTACCCCTAAAATGTTGAAAAGTGAATTTTTAAATTACCGCGGGATTCTTTTCAAGAAGGTAAAAATGGGATGGATTAGGTAGACGAGGTGGACAGTGTGGACGAAGTGGACGAGCCAAATTCCGCTCTCCATCCATCTCGTCCACTTAGTCCATTTCTGTTTGCTTAAGCTCTACGACCGAGCTCGACTCTAGGATCCCATGTCTGTTCAGTGATGGCATCATGCCTAGACACTATTGTCTTACCATTCGTAACATTATCCGGTATGCATTGGCGTACAAAATTGGCTTCTGTAGCATCATCAGCCTGTCGAAGTGCCTCCATTTCCGTATGTCCCAGTTGCGCGACTTTCGTCAGTATATAGCCACGTTCTCTTGTGATGTGGTTAGGTGTAATGAGTCGATTGGCAGTTCTTGCAACTTTCAAGCGAAGGCTGGGGTCATTGATTTCAGTTAGAATCTGCATAGCCCAGAAAACATCATGCCCTATGGTTCCTTTGGGCATAATATATTGAACTTGATTTACAGTATCTGTCCACTGGTCTTGAGGGATTTTGTTGAGTTCTTGTATTATTCTTACTCGGTACTCATTCGAAATGTCAGGCGTAAAGACATTCACTAGCGCTAGGTAAATTTTTTGTACCGTATCGACAGGTAAGCAGTAAAAAAGCAGGGATACCTCGGAAGGGGAATGAGGAATAGAAAGTGCTATGGCATACTTAGATTTACAGGTTTGCTGTTGCGCTTCTGAGAGAGTATTAAAATATTCTCTTCCATGTAACGGTTGCATATTATATCCTTAGATTTATTACTTTTGGTTGTTTTTTTTAGCGATCATGAGAGTTTTATTAATAAAAATCAATTAAATATGTTATTTTAATAGTCGTGTTTCCACATGAGGCTGACGCCGCCGGTGGCTTCGTCATCAATCTGTGCTTGTAGCTTGACGTGCTTGATGAGGTTAGCTTCTACACAAATTTGATTGGATTCCGAGGTGATACCGCGGTTTACCGAGATGAAAATATCGCGGCTAAGGTACTTACCGACGTTTACTGACATGTTATCCATGTCATTGTTGTTAAAATCGATGCGGTCAATTCCGAGGCGACGCAGACGCTCCATCATGCTGATGGTATTGCTTTGGTTGGTTTTGGATAGGTCCACAGCGGCTTGTCCGGCCTGATCGTTTTCGAGGCGCGTTACATCGTTTAGGCCCCGTCCAAAAATCAGCCATGATAAGATTTCGCGTTGTGACATATGGGGATTCGAGCGGAGAATAACTTGTGGGGCCCGCAATGGGCCTCTTAGTACTGCTTCGATGGTAAATTCATCAATGTCTTGACTGGCCACAACGTAGAGAGTTGTTTTCTTTTCGATGTCGCCGGCGAAGGTGATGGTTCCCTTGTCGAGCTGAAAGGGCTTTCCATTGACGCGGTAATCACCTCGCATGACGCGCAATTCGCCATACAGAGTTGGTGCTAGGGAGGTCCCTATGATGGTGATATTGCCTGCCCATTCCGAGAAGAGGTCTTCGCTGCGAATGAACACACGTCCTGGCATATCCATGCTGACTTCCAAGTGAATGGGATGTTCTTCTTTAGCGGGTAGTGCCGAAATGCTCGTTTGTGATGCAGGTGTGTTGATGAATGTGATGTCTAATGCTGTTGCCGGCGTAGGCATTTCCTTAGGGATGGTAATGGTAAAATTGTTGGCAGTCAGATGCCCTTGTAGCGCCATGTTATCGAGATCGCCTAGGAGGTGCACTTCGCCTGTCGCCGTTCCTTGCATGTAGTCACGTCTAAGGATTGTGGCGTTGGCCAACTGGAATCCAACATCAAAGGGATAGTTGCGAGTTGGGTCTAACTGTACTATTCCACTTGCAGACACCGTTCCCTGGCGGTCGTCTTGGGCTGTAGCGAGTGTGAGGACGAGTTCGTTACCGCGTCCAACGAACTGGGCTTGGATATTTCTCAGGACAAATCCGGTATCCAATCCTTCATAGGTGCAGTTTCGCAAGTCAAGCGTTCCGTTTACCAATGGAGCTTGATAAGTACCGGAGATGTCTAGGGCGACTTGAGCTTGACCAGTCAAACTGGAGGTGTCGGATACAAGTAACTGAAGCAATGGCGACACTTCACCATCGGCATTAATGGTGGCGTGAAAGGGTTTGTCTAAGGCGACGGCCAGATGAAAAGGCAGCAGCGATAGATTGACAGGCAGCTCGGCAGTTACGGCCACGGGTCGATCTCCGATACCGATAACGTCGGCCTTTGCTTTCAGAATATCGCCTTCGATCACGCCTTCTGCACGGGCTCGTAATGGAGGGACATTTAAGAGGCCTTCATTTGCCAAAAGCACATGATCCGCTTCGAGGCGTATTGTGGCGCTGGGGTGGGAAGGGGGGCCATGGGCCTCCAATTCCCCAGACAAAGTGCCTTGTAACGGAAGCTCTGGAGCAAGGCTCTTCAGAAGTTCCATGGGCATAGAGCTCACCTTCAGGGATAATCGTGCATCGTCGGCAGTGGCGTAGCTTTCTTTTACCTGGACTGAGCCTTGACCAACTTTCAGCGTGATGGGGCTGATCGTCAGTTTTTGGGACGTGCGTGATGCACTGATTGGAGAGGTGAGTTGAAACGGGTATCCCCTGATTTTTCCGGAAAACTGTTCAATGGTGAGATATTGATTCTCGGATGACGGGGTGACCTGTCCTGATGCCATCAGACGAAATTTACTTTCCCAGCGTCCATTCGCCTGCAATTGATATTGCCACGGAGAATTGTCGGTCGGCACGGTAGTTTCTAGTTGTAGATCTTTAAGGCGCGCATTTCCAGCGGTCAATTCTCGCGCAATCACTTTAATGTCACCTTCGGGGTGATCAAGGATATTATTGAGGTGTGCTTCAACATGCATGTAATCGCTGAGAATATCCTTCAAATGTAAATTGTTAATTTCGGCTTGAATGTCAGCACCTTGGGGGCCTTCTCCTTCTAGGCTTCGCAAATGAAGCGAAAGAGATCCTGCGCCGCGAGCGAAACCCCAGTCTTTAGGCAAGAGTTGAGTGACGTCACCGGTTTCACCTTCCAGTTGACCATCCAGTAGCAATGATGTTAGCCATACATCAACGTTGCCCCGAACGGAGGAAGATGAAGATTGCCCACGGAAATTTTGAATGGCTAATTTGGGGCCATACCCCCACTTCACATCGAACGTAGATTTTGTTTTTACTGAACCAATGGAACAGGCTAGAGCTGCGCTTCCAGAGATTGCTTCTGATGAACAGTGAGTTTGTGAGTGTAATGAGAAGGTGCCTAAGTGCCTGCCATGAATATTGAGGTCCGCGGTTTTAACCATGACATCGACTGTAGGTGTATTCCAAGGGCCTTGAATGGTGCCAGAAGCGGCGATACTACCCTTACTTGGTATGCCAGTCAGGTGTTGAGTGGGCGCCAAATCATTAATTTCAGCGTTAAAGTCTCCATTGTGCAGTTGAAGATGTCTGTCGAGATGGAGTGCTCCCGTGAGCTGCAGGACCGAGCCATCGAATTGAGTTGAACCGCTTAGGTCTTGGACCTTAAGGCCCTGCCAAGGTGCCCACTGAAAGTTACCCTTGATGGAGGTTTCATCGCCTAAAAGGCCAATTGGCAGGTTTTCATCCTCATCATGCATACAGAAGAAAGAAAAATGGCCCTTTGCAGAACAGCGGCTCAGAAGGTCTTCGGCGGGATAGGGAGGTTTGTCCCAGCGCATCGTACTGTGTGCAGCGATTTCGATAGAATAGGCTTTCATCATGTTTGTGGTGTCATGGAGCAATCCTTCACTATCCTCTGCTAGGTGCATGTTAAGTTGTAGAGTTTCTCCATACTGATATGCGGAAAGGAGGCCAACGGTATAACGCTCGGGGGCTGCTGTGTCTGACACAGTTATCTCAACAGCGGCGGTGCCCAACCGCCCATTCATACGCACTTGTCCGTGTAGATTAATCGCGGGTGGAAGACTGGTATTGGTTGGCAGCCATTCTTTAACCAGCTTTAAGTTGATGATTTTATAGTTTTCTATCTCTATACCCAAGGGCGCAAAGGCCAATGAAACCGCCCCACCATTAGATTCTTCAGATGAAAGGGATTTTGATGGAATCACTGTTACATCTCGTATCAGCACGCTGGGGAAAACCACTTTTCCCAGCAGTAGCTGATAGGGCTCAAAGGTTAGTGATAGACGTTCCGCTAGTATTTGGGTCCCGTTAGGGCTGGATAGTTCTACACCGCGCATGCGTAAGGAAAATGGTGATAGGCGATCCATCGCTAGAGCTTTGAGTTGCCAACCGGTTGTCTTCTCTACCTGAGTTTTAATAAGGCCTAAAAAAAGATCGTTAACCGGATCCAAACGCAATAAAATCATAGCAATGACGATACACAGTGCTACAGCGAGGAGAAGCTTACAAATTTTTAACAATAGGCGCCGAAGAAATTGCATGTCAGAACGTTTGTCCTATACTAAAGTAAAGTTGATACCATGGATCGATCGCTTTACGGCGGTTCACAGGGAAGGCAATGTCTAGTCGTAGCGGTCCCACAGGTGTATAGTATCGAACCCCTAAACCCGTCGACTGAAATTGTGGTTTTGTTAGTCGAGGGACCCTTTGTGTGTAGACATTACCGATTTCCCAAAAACCTACTAATCCCCAGTCTTCGTTGTACCTCCAGCGAGCCTCCATCGACAAGACTAATAGTGATCGGCCTCCCTCTGGCCTTCCTTCGCTATCTAGGGGGCTTACCGTTAAGTAGCGGTAGCCCCTAAGAAGACTAGGAGTACCTGCATAAAAACGTTCGGGGGGAGGAATAGACTTTAACATCGCTCCCACAATGGAGCCGACACTCATTTTAGTGGCAAACGTCCAGCAATCTGACCACGGTGCTGGTACGTAGAAGGCAGTATCTAGTGTGGTGGTGTAATAATTGAGGTGGTCTGGAGTAAACAATTGATATGTAGGGGAAAATTTAATGTTTATACTGTGACCATACTTAGGATCCAAGATATTGGCCACGTTACTATGGCGCAATTGCATCGGGATTTCTAAGAGGGTAAAATGGCGGTCGTTATCCGTTTTGGTAGAATAAGTATACTTCAAAGCCAGGCCAATCCAGCCCTGCAAATAGCATGTTAAACGACGGTGGAGGCGACTAGAATAGATCCACGCAGTTTCATGGAAGCTGTCTGTGATTTCACGTTCAAACTCACCCTTGTTTACTAGGGTCAGACCAGGGCACAAAAAGTCAGGGATACGATATATTGCTGAACCGCTCTGCATCCGGCGCAGTAGTTCGCCTTTGAAAGTCACACTTTCACCCATACCACCAACATTGCGGTGGGTCCATTCCCCAATAACACCTGCGCCATACTCCGTTGAATAGTTGAGACCTAATCCGATCCCTCGCTGTTTTCCATCGGAAACGATGATGTCGACAGGTAAAAGACCGTCCTCCTCAAGTTCTGTGCCGAGCTCGATGTTAATCGAACGGAACAGTCCAGAGCACTCCAACGCATTAAAAGTGCGATCAATCGTTTCGGGGGTATAGTGATCCCCTTCGCACCAGGCAACCTTGCGCGCAATGTACTCCTGACGTACGTGGGTGCTACCACTAATTTTGGGAAAGGAAAGGTAAGCCAACGGCCCCACAAAAACATAGAGAGTGACATCCACAGTATAGTTCGCTTGGTCGGCGATGATTTCTCGCTTTTGAACTTTAGCCATGGGGTAGCCTTGGCAATTGATCCACTCCAAAAGCGCATCTTCTGCTTCCAAAATCATGAGCGGCAGTGCGGGCGATCGTAGCTCTAGACCGAACGACTTTAACTCAATGGATTTTAAATCTAATTCGTCGTTCGATTCCGTTTGTTCAGCAGGCTCATCGGGCAGAAATTGGGGGTTCTCCTCAGTTGATGATTCGACATTCCAATTAAATTCTTCGTCGTCTTCAGCGCTTTTAAACAGATCTTTTTGCAGAAAGAGTCGACCCCGCTCCAGAGCCTCCTCCAAAGTATCCGTTTGTTCACAATCGCTGGCCGGCAAAATTCGAAAGGAATTAAGTGTGAAAACCGGACCAGTGTTAACCTGAATGTTCACTAAAACCGGATTTGTTGACTCATCTACGTCGATATCAATAACGGCATTGAAATAGGCCAGGCTATGCAGGCCTTGTAACAGATTCGGAATGTCTGCTCGTGCCCGACTTTTTAATGATGTGATTGAGCCGGGTGGACGGTTTCGTAGAGCGACTAATTGTGAATGATCGTAGAGAAGTCGTTGGACGTCCCGATCGACCTGACCTGAAAAATTCACGGTGTAAGACACCTCATCGCAAAACGCTGAAAACGTCGCCAGCAGAAGGGCGAACGTCATTAGCAGACGCAGTTGGATGGAGGAACCTCGAGTCATTCGGTCGCCAAAGTAACAGTCTTCAAAGGCTATAGTTGTAGCACTCCGTCACCGTTTTCGAGAACTTTTTTCGTGAATTTTCGACGATTCATAAGATTTAACAATAAAATAAATATTTAATTGTTATAATAAATAATCATAAAAGGAAGGTTAAAATGATTAAAAGCAATCTAGAAGCCGTTGAGTCTGCATTAACTAAACATGGATTTGCATGTCAGCTAGCAGAGCAAACGAATGAAATCCCTTACCATCGTGTAAATGTTAGTTTCGGGAAGGATGATAAGGGACGAGAACGCGTCGCGGTGATCAGGGCAGATAGTTTTCCAATGACACCCGACCCATTGGGGCATGAAAGTGCGTTAGGGGAGCAGGTTTTTCTGCATGTATTTGTAGCCTTTCCATTTTTGATGAAGCCCGAAGCAGCTGGGGAATTATCCCGTTTGCTGATGTATTTTAATAAACCCTTAGAGATGCCGGGCTTCGGGGTTGATGAGATCAATAAGATCGTCTTTTATCGCTATAGTTTGGTTTGTGTCGGCGGGATTATCAAGAGACGACCATTGGTGGCGATGATAGGAACGATCATGCTTTTGGTAGACTCGCTTACTTCCCAGATTGAGGCAGTAGCAAGTGGCGCTCCTATAGGCGAAGTTCTTCGTTCCACAGTAGAAACGCTCACCAGACGCGCCGCATAATCCCTTAATAAAGTCGGTTTCGGCGACCGTGCGTCTCTGTTGTGTTTTTAGGATTTTTCACCACAGACCCTGATTGCTACCCAATGCTGTCAACTTAAAGAAATTCATACAACTCTTCG